>NZ_LMCE01000118.1:0-7935 GCF_001623285.1 Pseudovibrio sp. Ad26 | reverse complement strand
GATCACAACCTCATCAAGATACCAGACATCAGTGGCGCTGGGAGTTTTGCGACGCAACTGGCGAACGTAAGCTGGGCCAAACTTAATTCCCCAGCGACGGATGGTTTCATAGGAGACCACAATGCCCCTTTCCAGCAGCATTTCTTCTACTTCGCGTAAGCTAAGTGAGAAGCGGTGATAAAGCCAAACGACATGGGCAATGATTTGAGGTGGGAACCGGTGGCGTTTGCAGCTGATCGATGATGTCGTCATGAGACAACCGCTAACCCATTAAACTGGTGTCAAAGTTTACGTGACAACGCCGTCTGAAGCTATGACTATGCTTGAAAACCATCTTCAGAGCGAAAACGCCTAAACCACCGTACTGAAATAACACAAAATACGCTCTAAAGCATGTTTGCAACAGAGCCGTAGATAGCGCCCTAACGACTTGCATTTCCTAGCGGGTCTAGCCTGTCTCGCAGCCAGTCGCCTAAGAGGTTAAGACCAAGCACTGAAAGCATTACTGCGATGCCCGGAAACACTGTGACCCACCAGGCTGTTTGCACGTAATTGCGGCCCTCAGAGAGCATATTGCCCCAGCTCGGTGTTTGCGGATCCACGCCAAGCCCAAGGAAGGTCAGGCTGCTTTCAAGTAGGATGTTGTTTGCCACATTCAATGTCATTAAAATGATGAGTGGACCAAGTGCGTTTGGCAGAATGTGGGAGAATATAATCTTTGAATCCGGCAAGCCGTAACTTCTTGCCGCCTGGATGAATTCTCGTTCGCGAATTGATAAAACAGAAGAGCGTACCAGCCGTGCGTATTGCACCCATTGTGATAAGATCATCAGGATTATGATCCGGTCCAACCCTGGGCCAACAATGGCGATGATGGTAATAGCCAGTAAGATAAACGGCAGCGCTAGTTGTATATCAGCAAATCTCATAATGAATGTGTCTGCAATGCCACTGTAATAGCCGGCCAGCAGACCTATGACCGTTCCGATCATTAGCGCTCCGGCAACGGACAATATGCCTACAGAAAACGAGATGCGTCCTCCTAAAATGATCCTCTCCAGAACATTTCGGCCCAAAGGATCTGCACCTAAGGGAAAATTGCTGTCGGCAAACGGAGGCATCAGGCGGGCACTGAGATTAATTGTTTCTCCTCCGTCAGGGTAAAGCAAAGAGGATATCAGAACGAGGAAGCCCATGCCAAAGGTTAGCGTAGCGCCAACAATAAACTCAAACTGCCCCAGATAGCTTTTAAATTTGGTGATCATTTTACTTCACCCGAATTCTGGGATCGATCAGGCCATAGACCAAATCCACTGAGAGATTTACGGCAACAATGGCAATTGCAAGGATTGATACACAGGCTTGCAGGATCGGATAATCACGTTGGGCAATTGCATCGATTGCGAGTGTTCCCATTCCCGGCCAGTTAAACACAAGCTCGACAATCACAACACCGCCGATTAGGTTTCCAAATTGCAGACCTACATAAGTCACAAACACGATGGCACTGTTTCGTAACGCGTGTTTGTAAATGACAGTACGTTCCTGAAGGCCCTTTGCTCTGGCGACCATAATATATTGCGCTGACAGTGTTTCTATCATGGCTGTGCGCATTAAACGGATGTTGGTGGCCGTCAAAATTATGCCCATCGTCAGACTTGGCATGATCAAAGAGGACCAGGATGTAAATCCGCTTGCAGGGAAAATCGGAAAGGTCACAGAAAGTAACAGCACGAACATCATCGCCAGCCAGAAATTTGGAAATGACAAGCCCAGCAGTGAGAATATCCGAATGACCTGATCAGCCCAGCCACCTTTATGAACAGCACTGTAAATTCCAAAAGGAATTGAAAGCAGGATTGAAACTGCCATTGATGACAAGGCAAGGACCATCGTTGCGGGAAATGCAATCCGCATAAGTTCAGCTATCTGGCCGCGAAAAAAGCTCTGACCAAGTTCTCCCTGCACTAAATTGGAGATGAACTGCCAATATTGCATTGGAAAAGACTGGTTGAGACCTAAAGATTCACGTATGCGAAGCAGATCGGCTTCGGTGACACTTGCAGATTCTTGCGTGAGCATGAAAGCTGGATCACCAGTAAATCTGATGAGAAAAGCAACGCAAAGCGTCACGGCCAGTAACACAAAAACAGCCTGCAGAACCCTTTGCAGAACAAAGCTCAAAATAGGCATAAACGTACCATTCAATTCAAAGAAGGGCAGCGGCGCGTTAAGCGCCGCCGCTGGTTATTTTTCGAAAGTGACCGACATGAATCTCGTACGATCATCTGGGGCTGGTACGAAGCCTTTGACCTGTTTGTTAACTCCGTAAAGTGTTGAGAAATTGAAAAGAGGCACATCCAGCGCGTACACGTTTGCGTAAGCTGCAATCTGTTTCAAGATAGCTTCACGTTGTTCAGGGTCGTAAAGCTCACGTTGTTTCTCAAGGAGTTTATCAAGCTCTGGGTTTTGAATATAAGGGTTCCAGCGCTCGCCAGAATGGTACAAAAGATAGGCGGTATTATCAAAATCGAATGTCCAGCCTCCCCAGCCAAAGGAAAACAATTCGCCGGTTTTGCCCTGAGGTATGATCTCTGTTGAGTAAATATTTGGCTCATGCATTCTGATTTTGACTTGAAGGCCAACAACGCTAAGCAAGCCTGCAACAGCCTGGGCAACTTCTCTCATTGTGTCGTCGTTATTGGTGATATCGAGCGTAATTTCAGTGCCCGGTTTAACTCCTGCTTCCTTCAAGAGCTTTTTGGCCGCTTCAGGATCATAGGGATATCCTTCAAGAGTAGGATCAAATCCAAGAGATTTCGAACCCTGAGCACTCGTGATAGGCGATCCGTATCCTTTCAGCAGAGCGTCGATTATAGCCTTTCGGTCAATGGCCATATTAATCGCTTTGCGCACTCGAATATCCGAAGTGACTGCATCCTGTACTTTGAAGCGTAGAAGACGAATTGTAGGCCCTTCAACAGCCACCAAATCTGTAACTTCATTTGCTTTAATCGTATCAATGGATGTCGTTGGAATATTGAGAGCGATATCGACACCACCCGACAGCAGTTCCGCAATGCGTGTTGCCGGCTGTGATATAAAACGTATGTTCAGCTGGTCAACTTTTGCCGTGCCATTCCAATATTTGTCAAATCGCTCCATCTTTAGGCCGACTGACGGAGTATAGTCCATGACTTGAAATGGTCCGGTCCCTACTGGCTTCATATCGAAGGCTTTCTCTCCAACCTCCTGGATGTATTGGGGAGGGACAATCATTGCGCCGTATCCAGAAAGCTTAGTCAATAAGACCGGGTCAACTTTATTCATAATAAAATCAACGGTGTAATCATCGACAAGGTCGAGGCGTTCAATAGACGTATAATTAGATTGTTGCGGTCCTTTTGCACCTTGTTCACCTAACAGGCGGTCAAAGGTGAATTTAACAGCCTTAGCATTAAATTTTTCGCCGTTATGGAAGATAACATCTTCACGCAGAAAGAACCGAATACGCTTGTTGTTGTCGAAGAATTTCCAATCTTTCGCCAGAGCAGGTTCAAGCTTTAAATTTTCATCGCGAACTAAAAGCCCGTCAAAAATATTGCTACCAAACGAGCCCCAAGACAATGTAAAGGTATCGATTGGATCAAGGTTTTGAGGGTCGCGTCTTTGGGCGACTGTTAGCATATCACGCGCATAAGATGTCTGAACATCAGCTGCCACCAATGCCGTAAATCCTGATAAAAAGGCAAAAGATCTGAAAACCAACCCACTCTTTAACATGTGCTTTTCTCCCCAAAACGCGCTCTTTAGCGCTCCCTCCAGCATTCTTTGAATGCTGGATTTTAAAAATTCACTGCAACAAAATGCCCTTGTTCAATCTCTTCGAATAACGCTAGGGCAGGATCAAAATCAGCTGGCCGGATAATGCTTGGAGGCTCCCCTTCAAACACTTCGGGCTTGTGTTCCTTGTCGAAATCGATCACAGGAACAGCGTTCATCAAACGTTTGGTGTAAAAATGGCTCGGATTTTCGAATATCTGCTGGCGTGTTCCAACTTCAACCAGGCGGCCCAAATACATGACTGCCACCCGGTGACTAATCCGCTCAACAACAGCCATGTCGTGTGTAATAAAAAGATAGCTCAGTCCTTGCTCTGCTTGCAGCCTCATGAGCAGATTTAAGACTTGCGCCTGTACTGAAACATCAAGCGCAGAAACGGCTTCATCGGCGATAATCAGACCAGGCTCGCAGGCCAGTGCACGCGCTATGCAAATTCGTTGACGTTGACCACCTGAGAATTCGTGGGGATATCGGTCGGCATAACTGCGGCTCAAACCAACTTTATGCAAAAGATCTGCGACGCGCTGAACGGCCAGATCCTTGCTGGAGACCAGCCCGTGCGTTAGTGCTGGTTCAATGATGCTTTCGCCAATTTTTTTGCGCGGATTAAGAGATCCGTAGGGATCTTGAAAGACATATTGTATATTACGCATAAAGGATTTTTGCTGTGCGCGCGGCAGATCCAAAATGCTCGTTCCCGCGAATTTTATCTGACCAGAAACCGGAGGTATGAGCTGCTGGATCGTTTTCCCAATCGTTGACTTACCAGAACCAGATTCACCCACCAATGCCAGAGTCTCGCCGGGGTATATTTTCAGGTTTATGTCTTCAACAGCATGAACACGCTGTGATATTCGATTAAGCAGTCCGGATCTTATGTCGTATCGAGACGTTAAATTTTCAACTTCGAGTAAGGGCTTTGAATAATCTGGGATGCTGATTTTTTTGCAAGTTGAATGATCAATGTAAACATCACCATCTGGCAAATAGAAAAACTCCGGATCCGTTTTGCCCTTCATACTTCCAATCTGCGGTACAGCGGCGAGGAGTGCTTTAGTATAGGCAGCGTTAGGCGCATAAAAAACGGATTTGACTGAGCCCGTTTCTACCGCTTGACTTGCTTGCATTATGAGCACGTCATCCGCCATTTGTGAAACAACGGCCATATCGTGAGAGATAAAAATGACGGAGGTCTTAAAATCATTCTGCAGGTCGCGAATGATCGATAGCACTTGAGCTTGTATCGTCACGTCAAGGGCTGTGGTTGGTTCGTCAGCTATCAAAATTTTGGGATTGCTGGAAAGAGCCATGGCGATCATGATACGTTGGCGCTGGCCGCCGGAAAGTTGATGAGGGTAGGAGTCTAGCACCTGTTTCGCATTGGGAAGTCTTACCAAGTCAATAAGCTGCAAAGCGCGGTGCCGGGCTTGCTTGTAAGAAATGCCTCCGTGCAAGCGAAGCGCTTCAATGATCTGCGATCCAGCTGTAAAAACCGGATTCAAACTGGTCATAGGCTCTTGAAATATCATAGATATCTCATTGCCTCTGATTGGCCTCATCTCACTATCGTTCAGTGCCGCCAGGTTGACCTGACCACCATAATGGCTGCTCTCAAACATAATTGTCCCCGACGTAATTTGTGCGCCGAGGTGGTGGGTCAACCCTAAAATAGCCAGGGAAGAGATAGATTTACCTGAGCCTGACTCTCCGACAATCGCCAATGTTTTATTTGGCATAAGATTGAAGTTGAGGTTATCGACTACCCTTGTCGCTTCCGTCCCTTTCTTAAACTCAACACATAAGTCTTTGACGCTCAAGATAGGGAAGTCTGGCGAACTGCTTTGTTTCATGAGACGGTGAGCTCCTCAACAGTATGCTGGATAGCGATTGAAACAGCAGATACGAGGATCTCGAGAGGTAAAGATGGGCCTGGTTCTATCCGATCTATGTCATCTGCAATGTTTTCTGAGGCTTGGGGAATATGAATAAACCCAGATTTCATGGATATAGATGTTTTGGCAGCGACATTACAGCAGGTATAAAGCATTTGGTTACAAAGATGAGTGCCAGCATAAAAGGACTGCATTGCAGGAATACCTGCTTCTTTCATCCCTTCTACTATACGATTATTAGGAATAGTGGCCTCATATGCGAGCGGGCCAGTGTCACAAATTGTTTTTGGTCCGCTAATGTCTCCATTGGCATCAGGCACGACTAAATTAAGTTTATTGATGCTTATATTCTCAGCTTTGATAACGGGATACCTCAAGGCTACGCCAAGCCCAATCCAAGCATCTGGTTGTAATCTTTGAATTATAGCGTCAACTTCATGAGATAGATCTTTAGAAACAACTGGCATTCCAAGAAAGTGCAAACTGCAATTCCCCCAGTTCTGAGTTTTTAGAATATCGATAACTTGAATACATGGATTCTTTTCAGCAGTTGGCCAAGCGCCATACCCAGTAACAACAATAGTTGGCGCAGATGTGCTTTCAATCATTACTATAACCTTTTGAGTGTTGCATTTTTAACATGCAACAATTACTAGATAACATCTAGTGATATTTTTTAAGTCAAAATAAATTATTGTTAAGTTGGAGATTGAAATGAATCAAAGGCAACTTGATATATTTAAAACTGTTATGGAGCACGGCTCTTTTAGGATGGCTTCTAAGTTATTGAATATAAGCGCCCCAGCAGTAAGTAGTGCTATGAAGCGGCTTGAGGAAAATTTGGGTTTCAAGCTGTTTGAACGTGGTCAAACGTTATCAACTCCAACGCCAGAGGCAGTGCGCTTTTTTCAAGGGGTAGAGCGATATTTTTCTGGACCAGAGTTACTTGAGGCAGTTGCTGCCAAAATTAGAAATAACAAACCCTTGTCTTTAACTATCTCCGCTACACAGGCTCTGTCAGCATTTATTTTTCCACCTGCCATAAAAACATTTAGGCAGAGCTATCCTGATACAGAATTAATGATAGAATGTTTTTCATCTTCAGAAATTCTAACCCGAATTCAAGGGCAGCAAACGAATCTCGGTATTTTACAGTCATTCCCGGAAATGCCTGGGATAATCCAAGAACCATTGATAAAAGCCGCTCATGTTTGTGCGCTTCACAAGTCCCATCCATTAGCCAAGAAAGTAGTTATCACACCTCAAGACTTTCATGGGGAAGACGTTCTTAAAATTGTCCCTTCTGGCCTCGGAAACTGGGACGCAATAGAGCACGCTTTCCAGGAACATAATATTGAAACTAAACACACTATTGCAATTCAAAACTCAAATACAGGATACAGTTTGATTAATGCAGGCTTGGCCATCGGCTTAATTGAACCTTTTGCCGCTCCTACATGGCTTACTGATCGTGTTGTTATACGTAGGTTCTCGCCTGCTGTCGTTTTTGATTATGTTTTGGCTTACTCGTCTTTAGCACGTCCTCAGCAAGCGCTTTGCGATTTTAGAGAGATGGCTCGCAGAGAATGTCTCAAAAGGCTTGATAGCCTATTGTGAGGCATGGCTAACGCATGAAGTAAATTGAATCAAACCTCAACAGTCAACTATTGCCTGCATTATATCCGTCGTCAATGATAGTTGGACAGATTAAGCTTCAGAGTAATGGAGTGTTTGGCCCTTTGCGTGTTGATGTTTCGGGTTCATCCCTGATCCCGGACAATCGAGTATATTGACTTTGATTGTTTCAGGAGACGGGAATGGATGTTGTCTGGAAGGCCGCTAAGAGTGTGGTCGCGGCAAGAAGAACGAATAGTTTTTCATGGAAATCTCCGTTTGAATGATCCATCAAATTCAGCTTTTGTCTTGCCACCGGCCGTGAGTTTTAACTGCACCTAATGACCATTTCGCTTCATACCCGTACCAGTTGGCCGTTTTCAAACCAATCAATGACCCGCACAGTTGCGAAACTGCTGAGACAGATTTGCTTTGAGATGTACGCAAGAGAGGGCGCTGACTTTCTTCGCAAAAGCAGCAAGATCGCTGCGCAGTTTGCTGGAAACTCCCCATAGGTTTGCACAACTGCATCTTCTAAAGCGGTGCTGACTTCACAAAGCTGGTCGGCAAGATACTTGGCCTGCAC
>NZ_LMCE01000117.1:0-554 GCF_001623285.1 Pseudovibrio sp. Ad26 | reverse complement strand
TTCTTCAACCGTTTAGAACCTATCTTAGAGATTGGTGAAGAAAGGTTAAAAGAAATGCTAGAAATGCACCAAGAGATTATTACCATTTTAGAAAGGGAAGGTGCACGAGATTGAATATGAAAGCAGCAAGTACATCAGTGAAGCGTAATGGTATTTTGATTGTTATGCTTATGGGCGCCTTTGTTACCATTCTCAACCAAACGTTGATGAATGTCGCGCTACCAAGTATTATGAAAGATTTTGGAATTACAGCCAGTCAAGGGCAATGGTTATCGACTGGATTTATGTTGGTTAATGGTGTCATGATTCCAATGACGGCCTTTTTAATTGAACGATTTACAACGCGTCAGCTTTACTTATTTGCGATGATTACCTTTGCGATTGGTACTGCAATTGGCGGATTTGCGACAGATTATACGATGCTTATTGCTGGCCGTATGGTACAAGCAATTGGGGCTGGGATTGTTATGCCACTTCTTACTGTTGTGGTCTTAAACTTATTCCCGATGGAACGAAGAGGGCGAGCAATGGGCTTAATTGGTCTTGCTATGAAC
>NZ_LMCE01000116.1:0-2370 GCF_001623285.1 Pseudovibrio sp. Ad26 | reverse complement strand
CACACACCTCCACACTTAAGGTCTCATAATTTCCCCCTGCCGTCTCTAACGAGCCAGCAACGGCAAAACTCAACCTAAAGCGCTCCACTGTCTGTCTCGGCCATGCGGGGACTGTCCCTCGTGCAAAGAAAGGCGGAAAGCCGCTTAGTGGCTTCCTTTGTCTGCTGTTCTTTAAGTCTCCCTTCAGCATGGTCAAGGCAACCTGCAAGCAGGCATTCAAAGAATGACCTTGACCACACCGAACGGCTTTCCATGACGAGAAAAGTGAAACGAACCTTCCAGAGGGGGAGGGGAGTGGACACTTTTTCAAAGCTGTCAGGGAGCGGGCCGCTGTGATTTTGGAGCGCAAGAAAATTACCGACTTGATTAAACGCGGAGCAATCTTTTACGTCTCGCACAGCGGCGGCAAAGACAGTCAGGCCATGTATGCCGCCTTAACTCAGCTCGTTCCGGATCACCAGATTGTCGTTGTTCATGCCGATCTGGGGGTAGTGGAGTGGGACGGGGTTCAAGACCACATCAAGGCGACTATTCATCACTCTTTGAATGTGGTGCAGGCAGCAAAGACCTTCTTTGATATGGTGGAGCACCGTGCCAGAACCCGCCCGGATGTGCCGCCCTGGCCTTCCAGCTCAACCCGCCAGTGCACCAGCGATTTAAAGCGTGGCCTCATTTACAAGTTCATCAGAGCATCCATGAAAGCACGCGGTGCAACGCTGGCCTTGAACTGCACTGGTATACGCGCGCAGGAAAGCTCGGGGCGAGCCAGAAAGGAGCCGTTGAGGCTGAATGCTGTACTGAGTAAGGCTGGCCGTGAAGTCTATGAATACATGCCTATTCATCATCTGACGAGCGCACATGTATTCGCTATCATCGAGCGGGCAGGACAGGTGCCGTTTCACGCTTACAGAGTGCATCGAAACAGGCTAGGCAATGACAGACTGTCTTGTGTATTCTGCATCATGGGCAGTGCAAATGACCTGCGGCACGGAGCCAGATGCCGTCCGGATCTGTATCAAAAATATCTCGAACTGGAAGAGCGAACCGGGTGGACGATGTTCAACGGCAAATCTTTGAAACAGCGGGTGGAAGGTACAACCGCACGCAAAGCGGCTTGAAAAAAGCGACTTGAAACTCAATGATGTAAGCCAGAATAGACCCTATATTTCAATAATGTATAAGGACAAAATATGATTACGGAAAAGCTGACAGAAAACCTGAAAGAGATCAGTACTGTGGCTGAGCGCTTGATGGCATTGGAAATTACACTGGCTGGAGAACTGGCCGAAACCTTTGGCGTCGATCCAGAGTATATCGCCGGGGAAGGTACTCCCTTTGAAGATGAGTTTACGAACCTATTCAACCCAACTCATTCATTTGATGAACGGTTGAAGATGCTTCAGCACACCATTGAATGCCTGAGCAAAATACAGGCTGGAGAAGGGGGGAGGGTAGAAGGTGTGTCGCCGGTGAAAGCAGCTGAGAAAGTAGACTACGATCAAGTTGCTGTCGCTCCATTCAAAAACGACTTAGCCGGGATGAGCGATGAGCACATTGCCAGAGAGCGGCGCGAGGTCGAGGATCGCCTGGACGAAGACACGCCATGGCTAGAGGCCCTTTGTGCTGAGCAAAAAATCAGATCTGAATAAGGAATTTTGAACAAATGACTTTTACCACACTGGCATTGCTGACAGGATTTGAAACGCTGTTCTGCGCGGCTTTGCTTTCTTACCTCAAAGGCAATCGCGAGGGCGTGAGGTTCGGTTTGACGCGGCACTCAATCGCACTGACACTGGTCAGTCTCATGGCTTTTGTGCAGGTCTTTGCACGCACACCAGCCCTCTTATTCTGTGTCGTTGTAGTTTCTATCGTGCTGCAGCTTGAGGGAGCAATTGTTGCTGTTAGCAATAATGCACTGCCGGGATCTGAAAAGGCCGAGAGCTTGAGTGAAGCGGAAACACTATGAAGATCACAAATAGAGAGCGCCTTGCACAAGACGGTTTTGTATTAATTCGCGGCCTGCTTGACCAGCGAATAGAAGGCGGCAATGTGATGGCATTCGATGTTGCTGAGGCCCTGCACAATATTCCATGTGGTCAAAATGACTTTACAGAGAAAATGACAGCTGAACGGTTGATTGAGCTTGGCGAAAAGTATCCAGAGCACAAACAGTTACAAAGGCTCCTTGGCTGGATCGCAACAGATCTTTGACCTTGAAGAAAGTCGTTGAATCGGATGGGAAACAGGTTCAGGCGGTAAGCCGCAAAGCGGCTTTCTTTGTCTGCTTGCCCTTTGAAGTCTCCCTTCACTTTGCTCAAGGCAACCTGCAAGCAGGCAGTGCGACCGGCTTCCTACGCTGCGCTGCGTGCA
>NZ_LMCE01000115.1:0-536 GCF_001623285.1 Pseudovibrio sp. Ad26 | reverse complement strand
CATAAATCACCGCGTTGCACCAACTCAGGCACCGAAATCTCAGCATCTATTGGGCCGCACAACTCCTCGTACTTCTGCCACTCTTTAAAGTCGACATCATACGGAGGAGAAGCGGTCAATGCGACGGTTTTGGGCTTCACTAAGCCAGCTTTCAGCTTGATGAGCGCCTTCCACCATTCATTCCGTAGATGATGCGCTTCATCCAGCACGAGCACATTCACATTTTGCTCAGCAAGCAGTGCAATTACATCAACTGACTTAGACTGGGTTACCCTTGGCTGATCTTCTGCTTCATCTTCTGCGTCTTGAAGCTCTTCGTCGACGTCCTCATTCGAGAATGCAGCATGAAGAGCCTGATAGGTGATCACAGTCAGAAATTTTGGTTTTCTGATGTCTTTTGATATCCAATCAGGCCGCTCTTCATCCTCTGGCAAAAACAAGGATGTGAGGCGTTCTATCCATTGATTGCGGATCGTAATCGTCGGGGCAAGAATTAACGCAGGCTGGCCTACTCGCCTCATGACCTCCAATCCAAG
>NZ_LMCE01000114.1:0-1396 GCF_001623285.1 Pseudovibrio sp. Ad26 | reverse complement strand
CTCCAAATGCCTGCCGCGGAGTTCTCATTCTCGTCCTTCCAATCCAGCCTCAATCCGTTCACCAATCGTCTCTGACAGCACCCGGATTGGATGGGCATCATGGTTCACATAGCGATTGGTGATGGTTACGTTGCGGTGGCGCAGAAGGTGGCTGATGAGGAAGGCGTTGCTGCCTGCTTGAGCTGCGAAAGTGCCAACCGTGTGGCGCAGATCGTGAATACGAACATCAGGAATATTGGCATGGATGCGGATGCGCTGCCATGCATTCTCAATCACCTCAATCGAAATAGGTTGTGTCGGATCTTTACAGCCGGGCAAAACATAAGATGAACCACCCAATCGTGGGATCTCAGAGAGTATTTCGATGGCACTACTACTTACCGGATGAGGTTTACGTTCATCCCCTTTCCTTGAAGGCAGTGCAATCGTGGCCAACTCAAAATCAATATGCTCCCATTTCAAGGTTGCAATTTCACTCAAGCGCGCACCGGTGTAAAGGAGCAGACGTAAGCAATAAAGAGCTCTCGGATTTACAGGTGTCTTCCGCTTTGCGATATCCTTGGGCAAATGCCTAACTGTATCCTTCCCGGCTTTTATGATCCAAGGAAGTCCTTCATGCTCCGCTAGTTCAAGGGTACGCCCCAGTTTTCGCAACTCTTCCTCTGACAGGAAACGATCACGCTCGTTTTCTTTATAACGCTTGACCAAGCGAACCGGGTTGCTGTGCTCTGGCCTTAGGCCCCATACTTCAGCGAGATTGAACGCCTTAGATAAGACCGCCAGAACTTGATTGGCTTGACGAGGTGTTGCTCTCAACGAATGATGCAGCTTTGCAATATCCTGCCGCCTGACAGAGTTGAGTTTCATTTGCCCCAATCGTGAATGAACACACCGCTTTAGGAGACGTTCAATGTCTTTCATTGTCTTGGGCTTATTATGAACCTGCACGTGTTTGCTCATGTAAGTATCAAGAAGAACATTCATCGTGGGAGCAGATCTTTTGTTTTCCCGCTTTAACAAGGGATCATCACCGTTACGGACCGTTGCTAGCACGTTGGTCGCCAAGCCTCTGGCTTGATCTGGTGTTAGCTCACCATATCTGCCAAGGCTCATACGACGGGAGCGGCCTTCATGCGTGCGATATTGCACAACGAATGTTTTTGCTCCGCTTGGCATCACTTGAAGGCCAAAGCCTTTGAGTTTGCTATCCCAGAAGATTTGCTTTTTGCTTGCTGGCCTTGCCGCGTCCACCGTTCGCCTCGTTATGTTCGGCATAGACATACCTCTCCCGCTGACGGCTCGTGACAGGAGCCACCACACATACGAATTTTGAAGTTGAAAAACGCCTCCGTTTGCAGCTGTTTCTGACGGCATGACAGCTTTTGACGACCTTTGG
>NZ_LMCE01000113.1:0-620 GCF_001623285.1 Pseudovibrio sp. Ad26 | reverse complement strand
GCTCTACCTAACGATTAAATTATTACTTATCCAATAAAAAATGACTGCCGGAAAAAAGGTCAAGTAGGGATAAAAATAATTCACTCCGCTCCCATAATGATTAAACGTCGTAAAATTGATTGGACCAGAAAAAATTGAAGATAACCCTTTAACTCTAGCAAAATGGAAGGCAATATCCCCCGATGTAGAAATAGTATGAACATTTCTAAAATAATTGATTGAATAAAGTCCAGCAATAATTGCTAGGAGAATGGACAATATTATTTTTTTCTTTACTTGCATTACTTAATTATATACTCCTTTCATGGATTGCTTTATCTAGTATAACTTAAATTTTAAATAAATCGTTATTTATTTTTACTCTCACTTAAAAAAGCACTAAAATTATAAGAGAGGGAGGTAATGGTCTGAACACCAAGAATTGTTCCAACATCGAATTGCTTAACTAATGAGTTCAAAGCTTAATTATGTGGCTCTTATATTTACCGAGCGTGGATTGCGATCTCTTTAGCGAAACAAACATCTTTCATAAAAAAAACAGCCATATCCGCTTTCTTGGATATGACTATTTACTACTACTTTACTATCTTTCATTCTTCTTGTCTCACTTATGATAAGGC
>NZ_LMCE01000112.1:0-5743 GCF_001623285.1 Pseudovibrio sp. Ad26 | reverse complement strand
CGTCAGCTGCAGCGCTGGCGGTCCTTGTGTATTGCCCCATTGTTCACTCCTAATCTAGTGATCATGGGCCAAAACACTCCATTACTCAAATCGATCGATTTGTCCATAAGGCGTCGCCGACAAACATATGTGAAGCGCCCGATAAGATAAGCGGCATTTTGAGCCCAAAGTGGCTCTGGAATGGAGTTGTCCCCGTTGTCCCCCTCAGATATATCGTTGAGGTTTTTGCATCTATGCAGGGCAAATAGAAGCGTGAAATCTGATCTCGATCATGTGTAAAAAAATATATGTTTTCATTGGATTAAATGCGGAGCCGTATCAGCAAGAAAACACTAACAAAGTGTTAACACGCTCTTTTCAATGTATTTTACCAATAAAAATTTATTTATAATTTGAAATCTGAAATTTTTAAATGAGACTTTTTCGAATGAAACATAGTGCAATTTAACAGCACTAATATCTATGGGCATATTTCTATTGGGAGA
Source organism: Pseudovibrio sp. Ad26 (assembly GCF_001623285.1). Lineage (NCBI taxonomy): Bacteria > Pseudomonadati > Pseudomonadota > Alphaproteobacteria > Hyphomicrobiales > Stappiaceae > Pseudovibrio > Pseudovibrio sp. Ad26. The sequence goes on along the minus strand of NZ_LMCE01000112.1, from coordinate 5,258 downwards.
GAAGTAAAATTGAATACATTTATTTATTCTTATGAAAATAGTTAGACTATTTTAGATGATGGGTAATAGCTTCACCTTATAAATCAGGTGAATATTTCGTAAGGTAAGATTGTTGGAGGCATTGTATGTAGGGGCGTATAAAATGAATTCATTGACTGCTGCACTAGAATTTATTGAATCTGTTAATAATGAAGAGACACCTGATCTTGTTTCTAAGCGTCTTGCTGAACTTGGTCAGTCTTTTGGCTTTACAAGTTTTTGCCTTGCTGCGATCCCCGAAGCTAACGCATCCTTTGATGGGTCTATTATGTTGAGTGGTTGGCAGCCTGAATGGCAACAACGTTATCTCGACCGTGATTACGTACAAAACGATCCGATTGTCGCGAAAGCGCGTACTGCTAGTCGTCCATTCCTTTGGTCCAGCGTTGCTCGTGATAGCAATCTTTCTGCAGCTGCACAGCAAGTTCTGTCAGAAGCGCGCGATTACGGAATGTATGACGGAGTGTGTGTGCCAGTGCGTGGCCTGCAGAACTATCAAGGCATGCTGACTTTTGGTGGACCAGAAGTTAGACTGAATGAACGCGAAATCAGTGTTCTTCATCTGGTTGGTATTTATGCGAATAATAAAGTGCGTGAACTAGCTGGTTCAAACATCAGCCGCGCTCGTCATCGTATTACTCCTCGTGAACTTGAGTGCCTGAAGTGGGCAGCTGCAGGCAAGACAAGTTGGGAGATCAGTCAGATCCTAAATATCTCTCAGCATACTGCGGACTGGTATCTGGCTTCGGCAGCGAGAAAGCTGCATGCTTCGAATAGAACACACGCGGTAGCTGAGGGTTTTCGGTTCGGCCTTATTCGATAAGTCTTAACGACACCTACTTATGCTCTCGGCAGGATTCGCACCGCGCTTCCTGCTGTTTGCACTTTTACTGCATCCCGATTGTCACAATTCATCCGATCTGTAAGGTGCAGCTACTCGCGAGGCGATTACGGCGTTGACTGTAAGCTTTTCTCAGAGTGCTTAAGTTGCCGGTAAAGGTAGTAAAATCGCTCCCACTGGTTTTTTTGCCTCCAGATCAACGTCCCCCTTGTAGCTGAGAAGGTTGCCGAATGTGTTGCAGCGATTAGTTGAGCACACCAGACATTCAGGTCATTCGCTGCTGTGCAAAAATCTAGGTCAACAGCAGGTCATTGCTAACGAGTAGGGCCATTACCGGACATTCACACAGATCAATCAATAGTTGAGGCAGCCTAGATGGCAGAAGGCCGTGTTCTGGGCGGGGATAAATTAGCGGGTTTGGTGGATATAGATTCTCGACAGTTGGAGAGCATTTGCCCGCCACATATGTTTTCAGGTGACGGGCAGGTTTATGTGGGGTTGGTGGTTTTGCGCAGGCAGGAGAGCCGTCAGAATTTCAGAGCAATGTTTGCTTTGAGCCCCTGATCGGTGAAGCCGGAACCAAACCTGCCATCGTATGCCAGACCCAAGGTCGTGCTATGTCCCAGATCCACCGATGCTCCCAGATTCAGCAGGAGGGCATCTCTGGCAATCGGGATACCGGCAACGGAGAAGTCATCGCCTCCGGCAAAGGCATGATTGACAACAGGTGTTACATCACCAAACGCATGCTGCCAGGCAGCTTGTGCTGATAGCTTCGCGGTGAATTGACCAAGGTTCGCCCGTGTCTCTGCACGCAGCCCGATACTGGTGAAGGTGCTGTCCATTGTCTGGCGACCAGCCTTCAACGCAGCAGAGCCACCGGTTTCGGAGTACCCATCACTGGACAACTGGACGTAGGATATATTAGCAAAAGGCTCCAGACTGGTCGCGGTATAATCAAAACGATACCCCACTTCACCAAAGATCTGCGCAGTTCGCGCTGTGTAGGACCCTGACAGGTTCTCAGCAAAGTCAGTGAAGGCGACCGAACGAGTCGTGTCGATATCATGCCATGCATAGCTACCACCTGCGCGCACCCCCAGAGGCCCAAACTCTGTGCCACCATAAGCACCAAGGTGCAGCGTGTCCGCCGTCGCAGAGGAGTTTCTGCCATTCACTTCGAAGCTGCTGTTGTCGTAGCCACCGAAAAAGCCAAGACGGGAATTTTCGCCGATCTGGGCATCTCCACCCAGAAGGAAACCGCCGATCGACCGATCAAGCTCTGCGATATTGCTGTTTCTGCTCCAGCGTCCCCAGGACCCAAAACCTTGCCCCCAGAACGCGAGGCTCTCGCCAACGCGCTTTTCCACTTGCTCTTGTCCATCCGCTGCAACGGAATCCATTGCAACACGCGCACGGTTGAGGGCAGCCTCACGGGCAAAGCGGCTATCTTCAATCAGCGCTGTTTTTATTGAGGCATGGGCTTCACCTGAAAGCTGATCGAGTGCTCCTGCTGCATCCGAATTGGACAGGTTCAAGACTGAATTGAACAAGCCTCCGCTGCCAAGTGAGAACGCACCTTCACCTGTAGCACACTGATTAGCACTCATCCCGGAAATGCAGAACGTGCTGGATGCCATTTGAGAATTCAGATAAACGTTGCTCGCATCATATGACAGAGCAAAATCAAGGAACGCGAAGTCATCTGTTGGTGCGGGTGAATCAAAAGTTCCGGAGACGCCCCCTACAGCGCTCATAATCGTATAGACCGTATTTGCAGCGTAGGTTGAACCATCGTCAGTTCCGTTCTCCGGCTTAACATGTACGGTGCCACCATTGATCGTCACAGTCCCGCTGGCAGCCAGCAGATCGTTGTTGATGCCTGCTGCGTTGCCCCCATCATTCAACTCAACCTCAAAGGTTGAGCCACCATTGAAAACAAGAGAAGTCGCATTCAAAGTCCCGACGGAGTTTCCAGGTGCAACCACAGCACCTGAATTGAAAGCAACAGCCCCTACAGTCCCCGAACCACCAAGGCTACCGCCGTTGACTGTAACATCACCAATGGAGCCATTAACAACCAGCTCGCCACCCGAAACAGTAGTGCCGCCGGTATAGGTGTTGGTGCCACTCAGGATCGTGGTGCCAGCAAGCTGATTGACACTGCCATTCCCACTGATGTCTGCGGAGAACGTGTAGTCACTATCCGTGTGGTTGAAGTTGATCAGCCCGGTACCATCACCAAATTTAACCGCTGCCGCATTTAGAACCCCTGCGGCCTGCGCCGGGTTGCCAGCAGCAGCACCAATATTGAGCGTGCCATGGGAACCGGTCTCCCTGCCCAGATGAACGCTGTCCTCCACATCAACCACGCCACCATCTGAGATCGTCAGGGTACCTCTTCCGAGCAATCCGATGTTCATATAGTGGCTGTTTTCCCAGAGGGAGCCATCTCCGGACACGACTACGTCTCCCGAAGAACCACTCTGAAGACCGATAACCCCTTTCTGACTGCTCACCCGACCACCTTCGGCAATGGTCAGAGTTCCAGCCCCGTAATTTCCTACGTAAAGACTGATACCTTGTGTATTCAAACCGAAATTGTTCTTCCAATGTGACCCTTCTCCAGTCACCTCTACAGCCCCGGTTGAGCCTGCATAAGACCCGATCTGGCCATAACCGCTGGTAACTACTCCGCCCTCCAAGACACTCAAGGTTCCGTCTCCATCGCGTCCAATGCTAAAAGCCCCCCCAACTCGAAAACGTGCATCAGGGCCTGTCACCGTTACCGCTCCAGAAGAACCTGCGTCCGTAGCGACAACGGCATATATTCTTGCAGAAACATCACTGCCATCAGCAATGGTCAGAGATCCTGTTGCAGGGCTACCAACGCGAAAATTTTGGCCACCACTCAAGGTCGCACCATCCCTGAACTCCAGCGCTCCTTCTGAAACAGTGGTGGTGCCGTTATAGGTATTGTCACCCGTCAGGACGAGTGTTCCAAGACCAGTTTTTTCCAGTGAGCCAGTCCCTGTCAGGTTGGAAGCAATGGTTGAGGTAAAACCGGCGCCCGCACTGGTTCCCTCCCCAACCCTGAATGAAACGGTGTCAGCGCCAGCATTTATGATGATATCGCCACCAGTCACTGTGTAGCCATCCGCTGCGAACTGCATGCCTTTGGACACCGAAACCCCGGCGCTATCCACTACGATCGTGCCCGGTGTTCCCTGGAAAATCAGCGTGCTGTCCGGTTGATAAGGTGCACTTGCTGAGCCTGTGGCATCGGTCCAGTTGGTTCCTGCACTACTCCATGTGCCAGAGCCACCATGAACGGTTCCATCAGCACTTGTTACCGGTCCGTTCCAGAAGCTCAGCTGGTCCGGGTTCACCAGAAGGTTGACCTGTCCGGCTGTTGCAGTCTGCACGTTGTAAAGGAAACCTATTGGCCCAGTGCCTACCACCAGACTGTTATCGGTCAAACTGCCGCCATAGGTGATCAGATTATAGACCCCAGCGTCAAAGCCCCCCGCATCGGTAACGTTGAGCGTTCCATCCAGCGTCAGATCACCACCAACGGCGATGAGGTCGCTGTCTACGCCTGCTGTGCCGGAAGGAGATCCAAGCTCGAACTCCAGAACTGAGGCGGAAGTAAGATTGAGGTCGCCGTCGATGGTCAGTGTGCCAGGGCTGTTGCCTGCAGCAATCGTTCCGCTTGTGATTGTTGCCGAACCGTTGATCGTGCCCGAGCCGCCAAGGCTACCGCCATTGACTATAACATCGCCAATGGTGCCATCAACAACCAGTTTGCCTCCTGAAACGGTAGTGCCGCCGGTATAGGTGTTGGCACCGGTCAGGGTCGTGGTGCCCGATAGCTGGTTAACCCCGCCGTCTCCTATGATTTTTGGAGCGAACACGTAAGCGGTATCCGTGTGGTTAAAGTTGATCACCCCGGTACCCTCGCCAAATATCACTGCCTCTGTATCAAGGGTGCCTGCCTTCACAGCCGTCTCACCTGCCGCAGCGCCGATATTGAGTGTGCCTTGTGAAACGGCATCGTAGGCCAGCTTGACTTCACCATCTACATCCACGGTGGCGCCATCCGCGATCGTCAGCGTCCCGGGCGCACTATCTCCGACGATAATACGATCGCGACTCTCCCAAACGGAGCCTTCGCCCGTCACTGTAACAATACCCGAACTGGTCCCACTGAAGCTGGTACTGTCAAAGCCAATGTTGGCGAGACCAGAAGTTACCTTGCCGCCATTCTCTATTTTTAGGGAGCCGGCACCATACTGGCCGACCAAAAGAGAGCCTGCCTCCCAGATGGATCCGCCATCCGTCACAGTCACGGCACCTGTGGCATTAGGTCCACCTATGA
>NZ_LMCE01000111.1:0-811 GCF_001623285.1 Pseudovibrio sp. Ad26 | reverse complement strand
GTTCAGCAATGCCATTCACACACCCAACGGTAGGTACTAAAAACAAATCATTACGAATCCCTACTTTTCCATTTTTTCGCAAGTAACCTTGAAATGTTCGGTTCTCAAAAAGGTAATGACTTGGATGGACATCTTTTTCATATCGATAATCCAATTCACCAGAAAGATTGGTTTTTACATTATGAGTGTGCAGCCATTGACCGGCAGTTACGTCTGTCGTCACATGACCGATTGGATAGCCATATTTGATCACGTTGTCTCCAGCTTTCAAATCACCCAATGCAATCTTATGACCTTGCGGGATATCTTCAAGAGTGGTGATCGTTTGCTGATCAATCGTCAGTTGTGTTTGTTTTGGAATAGGGGTTAATGCGACGACCACACTGTCTCGTCGATTTAATTTCATTGTTGGTTGCAGGGTTTCAAGCATGGACCATCGTTCCTTTCATTTCTTGTAATACTGACCGGACACCTTTTTGATCGATCTTTGCAGCTATTTCTTGAACTGTATCTGTCACATTCGGTATTTGAGACAAATCTTCTCCCCAAAGCGCAGCGTTTTGCAATAATCGAGGAATAGCTGTTCCATTATCAGACCAAGCATCAGTAAATTCGCTTATCGTCTTTTCATCATCATGTGGCTTTACTTGATCGCCTCGATACATAAGAAGTAGCGCAGCTAGTGAAACAGTGATTAACGGTGGTACCTGATTTTGTTCTTCGATATACTTCTTGAACACTGGAAGCAGACGGGTGCTGAACTTTGAAACACTATTTAATGAAATCGCTTCTAATTTGTGATGGGCAAAAG
>NZ_LMCE01000110.1:0-1196 GCF_001623285.1 Pseudovibrio sp. Ad26 | reverse complement strand
GGTAATCCCCCCATTATTGGAGGAGCTTGGCGGTAGAGTTATGCAGCCAGTTTCAATTTCTTGGCAGGCGTGATGCCGCCGATGGCCATGTTGGGCCGTTGGTTATTGTATGTCCAGAGCCAACTTGTTGCTTGAACCTGAACTTGTTCGATCGTTTCAAAGCAATTCTGATCCAGCCATTCTTGCCGAACTGTTCTGTTGTAGCGCTCGATATAGGCGTTCTGAGCGGGCTTGCCCGGCTGAATATGCAAGATCTTGATGCCTTGCTTTTGTGCCCATGAGAGCAGGGTTTCACTGATATTTTCAGGGCCATTGTCAACCCGAATTGTTTCAGGTTTGCCGCGCCACTCAATCACCTGTTTCAAGGTGCGCACGACCCGCAGGGCCGGAAGGGAAAAGTCAACCTCGATAGTCAGTCCCTCCCGATTGAAGTCATCAAGTATGTTAAGCGTGCGAAACCGTCTGCCATCTTCAAGCTGGTCAGACATAAAGTCCATCGACCAAACTTGATTGGCCCGTGCCGGAACCGCCAACTTGTCTGGTTTTTTCCGCTTTAAGCGCTTGCGTGGTCTGATCCGCAGGTTCAGCTCCAACTCCCGATAAATGCGATAGACCCGCTTGTGGTTCCAACCAAAGCCTTTGATATTGCGCAGATAAAGGAAACACAGGCCAAAGCCCCAGGTCCTGTTCGCACACGTCAAACGCACCAGCCAGTCGGCAATCAGGGCATTGTTGTCATTCAAAAGCCGCGTGTAACGATAACACCGCTGGCTCACACCAAATGTACGGCACGCCAAAGCAATCGATACCTGCTTTTCTGCGACTGCAGAACGGGCCATCTCTTTGCGCTGAGACGGCCTTAAACCTTTTTTCCTAGTGCTTCTTTCAAAAGTTCGTTTTGCAAGCTGAGTTCGGCGTACATTTTCTTGAAGCGGCGTAACTCGTCCTCCGTCGATTTCATCGACTGGATCATAGGAGCTTCAAGGCCACCATATTTGGAACGCCACTTGTAATAGGAGGCCGCGCTCATGCCATGCTCACGGCAAAGCTGCGCAACCGGAATGCCGCTTTCTCCCTGCTTCAGAATTGCAATAATCTGCGCGTCACTAAAACGAGATTTCTTCATAAGATCAGTCCTCAATATGAGGCAACAATATCTCTACTTTCAAACTCGATCAAATTCCGGGGGGATTACC
>NZ_LMCE01000109.1:0-13104 GCF_001623285.1 Pseudovibrio sp. Ad26 | reverse complement strand
ACGCAGAACTCTTCAAAATCGCCGCTTGCGTTACCACGCGCAAGCCGCTTAACATCAACATGCAAACCGGGCCAAACACGCCGCTATTCAGAAGCTAATTCTGTCTAACTTCATTCGACGACGGACATATAAATTCGGAGGTGGTCGCGAACGACCAAGAACGAAGGAAGAAGCATCTGATCCACTCTTCCCAAGGCATTCCGAACTTTTGCAACCATTGAAGCTAAACAGAACAGAAATCGAGGATCTGGTGAATTTCCTCGAAGCACTATGAGCATTATCATAGTTCGTTTAGCTACTGTTTATTTGGGTTGTCAGAGACTGTGACGTTTCTCTAACGAGAATAGCCCAGTCCGAAGTTAAAAGTAGGCCTTGGTGAGGCAACAACGACATGGCGCTGGCTGTGATAATGCGTTGAGTGAGTTGTCAGTGCAAACTAAGCAATCTCAGAATCTAATTTATTTGAGAGCTGTTCATTGAAGACAAGCCGCACACCATAGTGTTTCGTAGTGTCATGGTGTGCGGCCTGTACTTTATTTTTGAAGTCAACGATGTCAATCTGACAAAAGTTAGATGAAGAAGCTGTCGTCCAGGCCTGATGAGAAGCCTTCTACGGTAATCGTATCAGTTGTGCCTGCCGCAGAGACAACCGCATTACCTGGGTCCGATGCGTAGTCAATGATGAGATCGTCAAATTCACTCACGCCGCTCCAGTTGCCGAGCACATCGATCAGATCACCTGCAGCAAGGTCAGTGATTACATCAGCGCCTGAGCCCGAGTTGAAGACAAATGTATCATTGCCAGCGTTGCCAGTAAGGACATCATCACCTGAATAGCTTTGGATGGTATCTGACCCTGAGCTACCGTTGATGACTAGATCATTGGCGTTAAGTTGAGCTTCCAGCGCTGTCGTGTCATTGCTCATGAGGCCATAGACAACGTTGTGTACCGGGTTACCTGAGCCCGAGCCAGACAGTCCTAAGCCGGAGATGTCAATGTCATTGGTCGTATGTGAGAAAGAGTCTGAGGACGAGTCATAATCGAGACCATGACCGAATGAGACACTATCAACCGCTCCACTAAGGACATGGTTGGTCAAGCTATAAGAGATGTCTCCGGCTGAACCAGAATCGACGATGAATGATTGAGCGCTGTCACTGACAAATGGTAAAAGCGCTGAGCCGTTTGTTGCAGCATAATTGTTACCGCTGAAATCGAAAGGGTTTGAGGAGAAGTGTCCCCACCCAGAGCGATCAAAGTTTTGGTTATAATCCGCAAAATACGCAGGCATATTGATGCCGGTACCGTCGTTGTTTGCGTCACTCAAATTGATTGTTACAGCCATGATTTCCTCTTCCTGTGGAGGTTGTGTTCGTTCTCAGAACGTTTGAGAGGGATCGCTCATGCGATCAGTCAGGCTGGCTGGCGTAAAGCTGGCTGGCAGGTAGATTAAAATGTGAAGTTCAAAGCAGCGGTAACGGTCCGGCCTGGAGATGGAAACTCTCCAGCGGTCAGTGCGTCGACATAAGCAACATCACCCAGATTATTTACGTCTACCCGCAGTGTCGCGTTTTCATTGAACTCGTAGGAGCCGTAGAGGTCGACGACGGTATAGACATCTGTCTTGTACCCGCCACTAAAGAAGCCGAATTGGCCATCAGGCTCTACGTATATGATACGTCCGCCCAATGTCAGTCTCTCATCTAAGAAACGAAGACCACCGTTTGCGCTAAGTTTGCTTTTGGGTGCAACATTGAGCAAGATAACCCTATCTGCTGCTTCCCCATGCTCCGTGTAGGGACTATCAAATGTGAAAGCGTTGGGTAAGTCGATATAACTTCGGTTATATGCGACGCCTGCAAAGAAGCTACCTGCATCATAAAATGCTTCTAACTCAAAACCTTGCGTGTTTATTCGTTCATAAAGGTTGCCATATTGATAGTAGGGAATTTGTAACTCAAAACTGCCTAGATCAAGTGTAGCGCCAGCCACATTTGCCAAAGCGACGTAATTTTCAACCTTCCGATTGAAGTAAGAGAACTTGAGTCTCAATGTGTCATTCTCGATGAACTGATCATCAAGTTGGATGTTGAGGCCACCTTCCCAGGTTTTGGCAAGTTCTGGTCGCAGTGCCCCATTCGGAAGATATGGAAGTCCGCCACCAGTATGTTCGCCGCCCAGGAATGTTTCCATGACGGTCGGAATTCTGTAGCCCTCTGAATATCTACCGAAGAATTGCAGTCCATCTAATGGAGTGATAGCGAGAGCGAACGTTGGAGAGAACCTGTTTCCCGAGTTAGAGATATTCTGTCCAACAACTGAAGTGTTTCCAGAAAGGTCGTACTCAACCGTTTTTGGGGTGCCCTTCAAATTAAACTGATCATATCGTAAGCCGAAATTTAGCTCGACCAAATCCTTGTAAGAAAAGGCTAGTTGGTTGAATGCACTATAAACATTACGTTCACCACTTGGGTCGGCTCCAATCCATAAGCTATCCAAATCAACCGTTGATACATCTGGTTTTGATTTTGATTTTCCAACATCTTTGAACGCTTCAATCCCATAATTCCAGGAAATCGATAGCGCTGAAAGGTCAAATTGGCTTGTGTTTTGAAGACTACCACCCAACGAATTGAGTGCGAAATCATTATCGAAGCCGCCTCCCTTAGATGTGCGTGGTAAGCGGTATTGATCATTATGCGTACGGTTCGCCCAGAGTTTAGCTTCTAGGTCAAACCAACTGTCATCGGGCTGCCAAGTGTAAGTTGCTGTGCCTGTTATGTTGGTGATATCGCTTTCGTTGCGAAAGTCACCACCGATTGTGCTGTTCGTGAATGCATCGTGGAAGCCAAGAGCGCCAAGCACTAATGTATGGTCATCATTGAGATCGATGTTTAATTTTGTAAGCCAGGATAGCGTTTCTGATCCGGTAAACACAACTGGTTGGCCAGTCTTACTAAACTCCAAACTACCATTGTTACCCGCTTGATATTTGCCAAGGTTCTTTTTGCTGATACCAGCTGCGAAACTGACGTTGTCAGTCAGTTTTATGCCAGCAGCGAGATTGCCGTTGAAGTTGTAGGCATTCGTACCAGCTGCCAGCTTTCCCTCAACGCCGTAGGATCTGTCAGGCTTGATCAGGTCTTTGGCTTCAATTGTTCGGAAATTGACCACACCACCCATAGCGCCCGCGCCACCCACACCCGATATGGCACTTTTTTCAATCTCAATCTGGCGGACAAAAGCAGGATCAACGTAAAAGCGTCCGGTTTCATCATGACCAGCTTTCTGGAAATTCTGGCGTGCTCCATCAATCATCACATTCACGCGGTTCTGGTCCTGAAGGCCACGAATATTGATGCTGATACCGGGATCTTGCGGGTTATCGGCAACCGTCACTCCTGGCACACCAGCAAAGAGGTCTGCTGCGGTGCGAGCATTAGAGTTTTTGATTTCTTCTCGGCCAATAACACTGACTGCGCGAGGTGTTTCGTAAACCCATTCAGGTGCCCCTTGCCAGCCGACAGGGTCTCCGGAGGAAGCCGTCACGATGACTGGTAAGAGTGATGCATCATCGCTATCAACTGAGATGGCATCCTGAAATCTAGAAATGATGATAATTCCAGATGGATCAATCTCGTATATCAGCCCTGTTCCATCTAACAGCATATCTAAGGCATCTTGAGTTGCCATAACGGCTTTGAAGCCTGCTATGCGAATGCCTTTGATATTCTTTGCGTTAACAGACAACCGAACGCTGGCTTGCTGACCAATCTGCATAAGTGCAGCTGATAATGAACCTGCAGGAATGTTGAATGATGTCTGCCTGGTTAACTCAGTCGTCGTTGACGCAGATTGCGCATACACTGCGGGTAGTGATAACGCAGTTGTTTGAAACAATGATGCAAGCAAAACTGTTACTAGTAATTTGGTGTGACGCCCCCCCAGGCGAAATCCCACCTTATGCCCCGTTTCCATATATACCACTTCCAAACTCGCCCATGGATTATTACTAGGCGCTAATCTCACGCCCTATTTCCTAGAAGAGACGATCTGGAGAGGTTTATTTTCTGAGAAAAATACTCATATTTTTAAAAGTATGAGTATTTTTATTTTTTCAATAAATATATCAAAAGCTTAGATCATCGAAATTGCAACAAAGAAACCAAAATCCCTGAGTTGAACAGAGTGTGCAGCTGAGATTGCATCCAAACTTTGTCTCGGCTCATTGAGGTTAAAGACACCAGTCACACGTTTGGACATGAGACGAGGATCCAACACTATCACTGGTATCTTCATGTAACGACGCAATTGGAAAAGCACATCTTCAAAGCTCTGATCTTCAACGTAGAGCTTATCTTGCCGCCATGCAGCTATATAGTCTTGGTTGACTGTCCTTACAACTTGTTTGCCATGCTCACTCAGGCTTGCCCATTCAAATGCTCGCAGATCTAGCTTTTCCTGCAAATTAGAGGCCTGTGCGACCTCAACGTGCCCATGCTCGACGCCGACAGAAACCATAGAGCGCCCCTTGTTGATGTTGAAGCGGGTACCTAGCACTGTTGTCGTGGTATCGCCGGTTGTAACAACAAATGGTCTGTCCGCATCCGGTGCTACATCAAATAGCACTTCCCCTCTCATCAGGTTCACCTTTCGCTGGTCTGCGGCAAAATTCAATTCAACAGCTGAATAAGCAGAGAGGTAGATCTTCGAACCATCTTGAAGACGTATTTCTTTTGACTGGGCAACATCTGTTTTATGGTCTGCATATATCCAAATCATGAGATGTGGAATCAAAGAGATGCTTGAAAGTAAGAGGAAAATGCAAGCAAAACCGACGGTAAGATGCGGTCGAATTTTTGCAAAGAGGCTTTTATGCGCAACAGCGAGCTGAGCTATTTCACCCGTATTGACATTCGGCTCCAAACTCTCTTGCCCCAGTTGACCAAGTAAAGAAGATGTTTGAGTTACCCTCTTCCAAACATTCGAATGTTCAGGATGCTGATTTAGCCAACTTTCAAATTCCTGCCTAACCTGTGGGTCTTCCGGGTACTCTTCCAAAAGGATAAACCAATCGATTGCAGCATCTTCCGTTGTTGAACGCCTTTCAATCCTTCGATCTGAATGTTTCATTGGCTTAATCCTGAAATGATTTTGGTACTCGGAATGGCTATGAAGTTGTCCTTCCTAAGAAGAGACGATTGGATGACTGTCTTTTTCGAAAAGAAATCAAAAGACCTCTTAAAACCCTCGATTACAAATGTCAGGACTGCTGTTTCATAAAAGCCTAGGTCTTTAAAGTCGGACTGGTAGTTTATGCCGCTATCTCTTTGCATTCAGCACCTTCATGCAGTGCTTAATACCAGTATGCAAGTGCTCATGGGTTTGCGTCACAGAAAGGTTTAAACGGCTAGCAATTTCTCTTAGCTTAAGCCCCTCCAGACGGTGCAATTCAACGACTTTGCGTGTTATTTGTGGTAATTCGGCAAGCGCTTTTATGACCAGTTTAAGCTCCTGTTTGCCGGCTAACGCACTCTCCTGAGTTGGCTTTTGTTCCGAATAGGATGTAATTGGAGTTTCATGATCAAATCTCTGAAGTTCCCGTTGTTGCTTGCGCAATTGGTCGATGCAAAGATTGTGAACGATACGACGAAGGTAGCTGTCTGGTGCGTTGGGTGATTTGGAGCCAATCCGTAGGAAGGCATCCTGAACAATGTCCTCACTGAGCGCCCAGTCTTTGGTTATGGATGCAGCATAGCGGACCAGCCCCTCGTAATTTTTTGTATGTATTTTTACATGCTGTTGGGATTTGGTCACGAAACGGAGCCGTTCACTAAAACGAGTATACGGGGAAATTGCAACCATTATATGATTTAATATGAGTATAATAGTCAAGTTATATTGTTGGTTGATTATCAGACAATTGCGCTCGCTATTGGTGTTCTTTAAGTGAAAGAGCGCGTGTGTAATACGAATTTGAAACTGGTTGCAGCAAACAGCATCAGGTAACGAGGGTAAGAAACTATGATCGTTGTATTAAATGGCGATTTGCGAAGCACGGCGCCAACTCAAAAACTCCGTTAAAAGTATAGGATAGGCCCCTCAAAACTGGGGTGAGGTATAGATACTGCTTCCAAACTCCACAGCATTAAATTGTGTAAAGTCATCCATATGTTGACCCACACTTACGTAAATGCACTATATGAGGCGTTCTTGGTTCTTGCGAGATGACTCGCAAGCTAAGAGGGAAGCTGGTGAAAATCCGGCACTGCCCCCGCAACTGTAAGCAGCGAGCAGGCGTTCGCTCATACCACTGGAGATGTTCTTCGGGAAGGTAGAAGGCCTGTGTTGGAGCTGTGTAGTCAGGAGACCTGCCAAGAGACTTTTAACAACCACAGGCGGAGGGCCTGAGCGGGTTGTGAGCAGGTCTGCCTTATGCGTGGGTCCCTGTCTCTCATCCCCAGCCTCTTCTCCTATGCTACGGGGACTAAAGCATGAGCATTACCGTATATTCCAAGCCTGCCTGTGTGCAGTGCACCGCAACCACTCGTGCGCTGGACAGCGCTGGAATCTCCTACGACGTGATTGACCTTTCTCAGGACACAGATGCTTTTGCTGCTGTGCAAGAACTTGGATACCGCCAGGTACCTGTTGTTGTCACAGGTGACCAACATTGGGCGGGTTTTCGCCCAGACAAGATAAGCGCGCTCGCCTGATACGTTGAGCGGGCTCGTCTATTTCTCAAGCCCATCTGGAAACACACATCGCTTTGTTGAATGCCTCGGCCACCCGGCTGAGCGCATACCGTATCGCACGTCTGAACCTATGTTGCAGATGGCGGATCCCTTTGTGCTCATCACACCAACATATGCGGATGGTGAGGGGCGAGGGGCGGTGCACAAACAGGTGATCCGTTTCTTGAATGATGCGGCCAATCGAAATTTGCTGCGAGGCGTCATCGCCTCGGGCAATCGCAATTTTGGGGCGTTTTTCGCTCATGCAGGGACAATTATTGCCGCGAAATGCAGTTGCCCATGCCTTTACAAGTTTGAACTTGCAGGCACGGAAACAGACATTGCGCGGGTTCGTCAGGGGCTAGATTTATTTTGGAAGCAACAACATTAGAGCAATCGGTGAATAGTCCGCAGGGACTTGATTACCATGCACTGAACGCCATGCTGAACCTCTATGATGTAGAAGGCAAAATCCAGTTTGAGGCTGACCGTCAGTCTGCACGTCAATACTTTTTGGAACATGTGAACCAGAACACCGTTTTCTTTCACTCTTTGGAGGAAAAACTCACCTACTTGGTGCGCGAGAATTACTATGAAGCGGAAGTTCTGGAGCAATACGACCCGGCGTTTGTGAAAGCCATTTTTGTGGCTACGTATGAGCGGAAGTTCCGTTTTCCGACTTTCCTTGGAGCGTTCAAATTCTACACTAGTTATGCGTTGAAGACGTTTGATGGCAAACGTTATCTGGAGCGCTATGAAGACCGCGTCGTTATGGTGGCGCTGGCGCTGGCACGTAGTGATGAAAACCTTGCCATGCGGATGATGGATGAAATCATTTCCAGCCGCTTTCAGCCTGCAACGCCTACTTTTCTGAATGCAGGCAAAAAGCAGCGCGGTGAGCTGATTTCCTGCTTCCTGCTGCGTCTGGAAGACAACATGGAGTCGATTGGCCGTTCCATCAACTCCGCATTGCAACTGTCCAAGCGCGGTGGTGGTGTTGCCTTGCTGCTGACCAACCTGCGCGAGTCTGGCGCTCCGATTAAGGGCGTTGAAAACCAGTCCTCTGGTGTCGTACCTGTGATGAAGTTGTTGGAAGATAGTTTCAGCTATGCCAACCAGTTGGGTGCCCGTCAGGGGGCTGGAGCAGTCTACCTGAATGCACATCACCCGGACATTCTGAACTTTCTCGATACCAAGCGCGAAAATGCTGACGAAAAGGTCCGCATCAAAACCCTTTCCCTTGGTGTGGTTATTCCGGATATCACCTTCCAGCTCGCTAAGCAGAACGAGGAAATGTACCTGTTCTCGCCTCACGACGTGGAGAAGGTTTACGGCGTACCGTTCTCAGAAATCTCTGTGACAGATAAATACCGCGAAATGGTGGATAATCCGAAGATCCGCAAAAGGAAAATGCGGGCTCGTGACTTCTTCCAGTTGCTGGCAGAGATCCAGTTCGAAAGTGGCTATCCATACATTTTGTTTGAGGACACTGCAAACGCCGCTAATCCCGTGGCCGGGCGTATCAACATGTCCAATCTGTGTTCAGAAATCCTGCAGGTGAACGAGGCAAGCACGTTTAAAGACGATCTGTCCTACGCCCATCTTGGCTCAGATATCTCCTGCAACCTTGGCTCGCTCAATATTGCCAAGGCCATGGATGGCGGGGATTTGGGGGCAACGGTTGAGACGGCCATTCGCGCACTGACGGCGGTTTCTGGGATGAGCGCAATCGACTCTGTGCCCTCCGTGCGCCGTGGTAATGACGAGAGCCACGCCATTGGCCTTGGACAGATGAACCTGCACGGTTTTCTTGCGCGAGAGCTTGTTCACTATGGCAGCCCTGAGGCCATCGACTTCACCAATGTCTATTTCTGTTCGGTGCTTTATCACTGCATTCGTGCATCCAATGAATTGGCGCGAGAGCGCGGAGAGAGCTTTAAGGGGTTTGCGGAGAGCCAGTACGCCTCTGGTGTGTTCTTCGACAAGTATGTTGACAAAGACTGGATGCCGGAAACGGAACGTACAACAGCTCTTTTCGATAAGTTTGGCATCCACATCCCAACGCGCGCCGAATGGAAAACCTTGAAGGAGGCGGTGATGAAGGACGGCCTGTTCAACCGCAACCTTCAAGCTGTGCCGCCAACTGGGTCCATCAGTTACATCAACAACTCCACATCGTCGATACACCCGATTGTTTCCAAAATTGAGATTCGCAAAGAGGGCAAGATTGGGCGTGTCTACTACCCAGCGCCGTTCATGACCAACGACAATCTGGAGTACTATCGCGATGCCTACGAGATTGGCCCGGAAGCGCTGATTGACACCTATGCCGCAGCCACCCAGCACGTGGACCAGGGCCTGTCGCTCACATTGTTTTTCCCCGATACCGCGACCACTCGCGATATCAATAAGGCCCAGATCTACGCCTGGAAGAAGGGCATCAAAACAATCTACTACGTGCGCCTGCGCCAGATGGCGCTGGAAGGCACCGAAGTTCAAGGCTGTGTGGCCTGCTCTCTTTGAGGTTTGAGGAAATAAAATGACACTACACAGTGCTATTCAGCCAGTTGCTAAGGCCGTGAACTGGAACCGTCTGCAGGACGATAAAGATTTGGAGATCTGGAACAGGTTGACCTCCAACTTCTGGCTGCCGGAAAAAGTACCGCTTTCCAACGATTTGCAAAGCTGGGCCTCGCTCACACCAGAAGAGCAGCAGCTCACCATTCGCGTGTTCACTGGTCTGACTTTGCTGGATACCATCCAGAATACAGTAGGCGCGCCAGCGTTGATGGCAGATGCGATAACGCCTCATGAAGAGGCTGTACTCACCAACATCGCTTTCATGGAGGCGGTGCATGCCCGTTCTTACTCCTCCGTCTTCTCAACCCTATGCCGCACGGCTGAGGTGGATGATGCCTTTCGTTGGTCGGAAGAAAATGAGTTCTTGCAAGTTAAGTCGCGTTTGATCCTGGAGGAGTACAATGCAACCAGCAGCCCGCTGAAGAAGAAGATTGCCAGCGTATTTCTGGAGAGCTTCCTGTTTTACTCCGGCTTCTATCTGCCGATGCATTGGTCCAGCCGCGCAAAACTCACCAACACCGCAGATCTGATCCGCCTGATTATCCGCGATGAAGCGGTGCACGGCTATTACATCGGCTACAAGTTCCAGCGCAGTCTGGAACGTT
Source organism: Pseudovibrio sp. Ad26 (assembly GCF_001623285.1). NCBI lineage: Bacteria > Pseudomonadati > Pseudomonadota > Alphaproteobacteria > Hyphomicrobiales > Stappiaceae > Pseudovibrio > Pseudovibrio sp. Ad26. The sequence continues at coordinate 3,184 of NZ_LMCE01000109.1, read as the reverse complement.
TGTCAGAAACAGAACGTGCAGAGATCAAAGACTTCGCCTTTGCGTTGTTGTTTGATCTATATGATTTGGAGATCAAGTACACGGAAGACCTCTATGATCCATTGGGTTTGACGGAAGATGTGAAACACTTCCTGCATTACAACGCCAACAAGGCCCTACAAAATTTGGGCTTCGAAGGCCTGTTCCCAGAAGCCATTTGCCAGGTGAACCCGGCGATCATGGCCTCACTATCTCCAAATGCCGACGAAAACCACGACTTCTTCTCCGGCTCCGGCTCCTCCTACGTCATCGGCAAAGCCGTGGCGACCGAAGACGAAGACTGGGATTTTTAGTCTAACCAACTTTTGAGTAATGCTAGCGATTCCAGAGCGCCCCACTTAATGATCGCTAGCAGTTCAGTTAAATGTGTGCTGCTATTCAGAAAATAAGGCAGGTACTTGCTGCGGGCACCGAAAAAGACATCTAGAAAATATAGCAATGAAAACCAACTTTAAACTTGCCTTCAATATCAATCAGATAGCTCTAAAGTGAGGCCCATTGTTAGATCTGTTAGTGCAACTACATTGAGCGTATAGACCCAGCTAAAATGCTCTCAGGAAAGCGTCAACAGTAACTCCCATACGGATTGTCTCAATCCTTAATGGAACTACCTGAATGGCAGCTCCTGGCCCGAACGTCTAGACATTCCTGACTCGTAGCAACTGAGCAATACCGGACATTCAACCTGAACTGGGTTATCCTTGTCGGTGAAATATTTCAACTTCTGATTAGTCTAAAATACTCATGGCGGCAAGAACTGTGAAGCTCATAGAGCTTCCAGGAAATTCACTAGATCCTCAATTTCGGGTCTGGTCAGTTTCAATGGCTGCAACAGATTGGAGTGCTTAGGAAAGAGTGGATCAGCTGCTTCTTTCTTGGTGCGGGGCCGCTCGCGACCGCCACCGAAATTGTAAAGCAACACCACTTTTCGCAGAGATGAGATGATACCATTATGCATGTATGGCGCGCTCTTGCGGATATGACGTAGGCTTGGCGTTGCAAATGCACCAACATCTTTCGGGTCATTAGTCACCTGATAGCGTCCCAAATCTTCCAGCGGTTTAGCGAAGTAAGTCAGGCCAAGGTTGTGGAACTTGCCGTCTGTTAGAGTAGGTCCGTTGTGGCAGTTCATACAGCGAGCTTTGGTGCGAAACAGATGTAGGCCACGGATCTGACTGTCGCTCAAAACGCTGTGGCGACCTTCCATAAACAGATCTAACCTTGTTTTCCGCTCTAGCCCGCGTTCAAAAGAGGCAATCGCGGTTGCCAGAAGATCCGCTGAGATTTGGTTGGCTGCAAAAGCATCGAAAAACATCTCGGGATAAACGTCATGGGTATTCAGCCGCTCAAGGACTTTATAAAGCTCAGCTGCCATCTCAATCGGGTTCTCAATTGGCCCGAGCGCCTGTTCCTCCAGCGTTGCAGCGCGGCCATCCCAAAAGAGGGAAGGGCGATGCATAGCAGTAATCACCGCCGGTGCATTTCGATTGCCCTTTTGGCGATCATGCCCAAACGAAGTTTTGACGCCGTCCGCCCAACCAAGTTCCCTGTTGTGGCAACTCTGACAGGAAATCTGCCCGCTCTTGGAAAGAATTGGATCATCAAACAACCTTGCGCCAAGCGCAGCAATCAGATGCTCTTTCGAGCCCTTTTCAGGTCTCTTGGGCAGTTGAAGCGGAGCCATCTCGCTCAACTCAACACCTTCATCGATGGTTGGTGCAGGCCATTCTGACACCGGCTTTTGATAGATGGCACGAAGCGGCTCTCCAGAAGGAGTTTGCGCTAAAACAGCACCCATAGTAGGCAACAGGAGCACCGCTGTAGAAACCGCAGCAGCTACTCTAGAAACAGTAATCTTCTTAAGCATGTTACTTTGCTTTTATTGTCATGAAAAAGAAAAAGGCCAGCTCCCCGGCCCAACCCCTAGAAACTCGTCTTCAACCCTAACCAGAACTGGCGGCCTTTTTTGAAGGGATTTGTGTCTGAAGCAGTAGCATTCCCGATCTCGTTGAAGACGTTATTTACCTTCGCGGTAACAATCGTTTCTCCGAACTCAGTCTTGGCAAGCTGGTAGGAGGCACCAACATTTACATAGGTTGTGAAGTCATAACGGTGATCAACGTAGACATCATGATTCTGCTCTGTGCCATCGACTTCAATATCGATGTTTTCCTTGCTGTCGATGACACCGTCATATGGTAGTGTAAATGAAGCACTGCTCCAGAGTTTCAAGCGATTATCAAGCAATCCAGCCTGTAAACGAAGGCCACCCCGTATTGGGATGTCCAGATTGCCCTTTACCCCATCAAATCCGGATTCCGTATAAGACTTGCCCTTGTAGTAAATGTAGTCTTCTAACTCGACTTCTTCGAAGTAGCTGTTATTCGTGACATGACGTTTCGCCCATGAAGCGCTGACACTGAAACCGAGTGTGTTGAGCGGTCCGAATGAAAGATCGCTCCAGGTCTTAGCGTACTCAACTGAAACACTGTCGTACTTACTGGAACCTTCATTGGTCAAGGTATCGCCAGCGTCATTTTTTGCGAAGCGATCTTCACCCATTCGATGTAAGTATTTGATGCGAAACACACCATCAATGAGTGGATCAGTTACGCTCACACCGACCGTGTACTCATCGTTGTAGGGCGTCCTCAGACCAAAACTTGCGTAGTTAATAGCCGTTTTGCTGCTTTTGTAATACCACCCGCCTTCAGCGTCTAACTCGTTGCTAATGTCGCCATTTTCAATATTTCGCCAGTGAGTTACACTTTTGCTGTCGCCAGACTTTAGAGCATATCCAAGCATGCTATCGTCATAGTAACGGTTAAAGCCACCTGAGATAATGACACGATCAGTTGCTTCCCATGACGCCTTTAAACGTGGAGCTACATTCACATTATTTAAGAAGTTTTCGTAATCCAAGCGCACACCTGGTCGGAACTGAAAGTTGCCAAAGTTAAGTTCAGTTTCAGCCCACAGATTTGCTTCAGTTAATGCTACGTTGGTTTCATACGGGGAGTGTCCGTCGTCGAATGAAGTTAGACAGAATTAGCTTCTGAATAGCGGCGTGTTTGGCCCGGTTTGCATGTTGATGTTAAGCGGCTTGCGCGTGGTAACGCAAGCGGCGATTTTGAAGAGTTCTGCG
>NZ_LMCE01000108.1:0-653 GCF_001623285.1 Pseudovibrio sp. Ad26 | reverse complement strand
CCTTCTTCAGGGCTTAATTTTTAAGAGCGTCACCTGCATGGTGGTCAGTGCGCCCTGCTTATGTGCTCAGTATCACCGCCAGTGGTATTTATGTCAACACCGCCAGAGATAATTTATCACCGAAGATGGTTATCTGTATGTTTTTTATATGAATTTATTTTTTGCTGGGGGGCATTGTTTGGTAGGTGAGAGATCTGAATTGCTATGTTTAGTGAGTTGTATCTATTTATTTTTCAATAAATACAATTGGTTATGTGTTTTGGGGGCGATCGTGAGGCAAAGAAAACCCGGCGCTGAGGCCGGGTTATTCTTGTTCTCTGGTCAAATTATATAGTTGGAAAACAAGGATGCATATATGAATGAACGATGCAGAGGCAATGCCGATGGCGATAGTGGGTATCATGTAGCCGCTTATGCTGGAAAGAAGCAATAACCCGCAGAAAAACAAAGCTCCAAGCTCAACAAAACTAAGGGCATAGACAATAACTACCGATGTCATATACCCATACTCTCTAATCTTGGCCAGTCGGCGCGTTCTGCTTCCGATTAGAAACGTCAAGGCAGCAATCAGGATTGCAATCATGGTTCCTGCATATGATGACAATGTCGCCCCAAGACCATCTCTATGAGCTGAAAAAGAAACACCAGGAATG
>NZ_LMCE01000107.1:0-519 GCF_001623285.1 Pseudovibrio sp. Ad26 | reverse complement strand
GGCAGGACGTCAGCATATTTGCTCTGGCTAATGGAGCAAAAGCGACGGGCAGGTAAAGACGTGCATTACGTTTTCATGGATACAGGTTGTGAACATCCAATGACATATCGGTTTGTCAGGGAAGTTGTGAAGTTCTGGGATATACCGCTCACCGTATTGCAGGTTGATATCAACCCGGAGCTTGGACAGCCAAATGGTTATACGGTATGGGAACCAAAGGATATTCAGACGCGAATGCCTGTTCTGAAGCCATTTATCGATATGGTAAAGAAATATGGCACTCCATACGTCGGCGGCGCGTTCTGCACTGACAGATTAAAACTCGTTCCCTTCACCAAATACTGTGATGACCATTTCGGGCGAGGGAATTACACCACGTGGATTGGCATCAGAGCTGATGAACCGAAGCGGCTAAAGCCAAAGCCTGGAATCAGATATCTTGCTGAACTGTCAGACTTTGAGAAGGAAGATATCCTCGCATGGTGGAAGCAACAACCATTCGATTTGCAAATACCGGAA
>NZ_LMCE01000106.1:0-502 GCF_001623285.1 Pseudovibrio sp. Ad26 | reverse complement strand
GGAAGAAGAAGCTCATGTAGCAGAAGTACCAGTTATTCCCCATGAAACAGTTGTATTTTTGAAATTTTTACTTGGACAGCTTCAGCCTGAACGAATCTTGGAGATCGGAGCAGCTATCGGTTTTTCATCAAGTGTCATGGCCACGACAATCGGAGAAAACGCTCATGTTACGACAATTGATCGTTTCGATGTCATGATCGAGAAAGCTAAAAAAAACTATGAACGTCTAGGACTGACAGATAAAGTGACTTTGCTTGAAGGTCAAGCAGCAGATATCTTGCCGGAGTTGTCTGGTCCGTATGACTTTATTTTTATGGATAGTGCAAAATCAAAATATATTGAATTTTTACCTGAATGCTTACGTTTGTTAAGAAAAGGTGGCGTTTTGATGGTAGATGACATCTTCCAAGGAGGAACGATCTTGCTCCCAGATGAAGAGATTCCCCGTGGCAAACGAGCTATCCATCGTAAATTAAATGAATTTCTTCGTGTTGTGATGGAT
>NZ_LMCE01000105.1:0-608 GCF_001623285.1 Pseudovibrio sp. Ad26 | reverse complement strand
GGGCATTGTGGTCTCCTATGAAACCATCCGTCGCTGGGGAATTAAGTTTGGCCCAGCTTACGTTCGCCAGTTGCGTCGCAAAACTCCCAGCGCCACTGATGTCTGGTATCTTGATGAGGTTGTGATCAGCATCCAGGGTATGAGGCGTTATCTATGGCGGGCCGTTGATCAGGATGGTTACATTCTGGATGAAATCCTTCAAAAACGGCGCAATACCAAGGCCGCAAAGCGTTTACTGACCCGTCTTTTGAAACAGCAAGGAGTTGCACCAAAGCGGATGATTACCGACAAGCTTGGCTCCTATGGAGCTGCCAGGCGCGAGGTTATGCCGGCTGTAGAGCACCTCAGCCACAAAGGCTTAAATAATCGAGCGGAGAACTCTCATTTGCCCTTGCGAAAACGCGAGCGCGCCATGCAGAAGTTCAAGTCACCAGGCCAGCTTCAAAGGTTTCTAGCAACCTTCTCAGGCTTACGTAATCTGTTCGTTCCACCTCGCCACCAACGTTCTACAATCGACATTCACCTTCATCGCATCAACGCCTTCTCACTATGGAAACAGGCTGCAATGCTTGACGCCTAAAGGCGGCTGCAGAAAACGTGTGCGACCA
>NZ_LMCE01000103.1:0-7409 GCF_001623285.1 Pseudovibrio sp. Ad26 | reverse complement strand
GAAAAAAAAAACATGGCATTGTTGACAGCTGGAACAAGGCCTACCATTTTGTGGCATTAAACAAGATTGACTTTCTTCCACGCTTAATCCTAAGACGAGGCTTAGAGCTGCAATTGTCGCTTTAGAAGAAAAAGCAAACGGCGCAGCTACTTGTATAGAGGCGCCAGCTTCCTCACTAAGGATCAGTTTGTTCACAGCGCCCAACATGTCAGTAGATGTGGCAGTTTCGCTATCTGACGCCCAGTCTTCATAAATTAGACCTGAAAATAGGTATCTAGACCGAGCTTGCTTGGCGATAGCCGCGCCAATTGTTAAATACACAGAGTAAAGTTCTGGCAAGTTAAACACATTATCTTCGAGCCTTTTTCGTGGCGCTGGATATTCTACAGTAATGTGTTCATTTGAAAATCGCGATGCAAGACGTTGAGAGTATATGGCCTCAGATATTGGTCGATCAGATCGGAGAAATTCAATAGTCTGAATTTTTAAGTTGGCGGATGAAGCTAAGGCAATCATTGTTGCAGAATCCAGCCCACCTGATGTTAAAATACTCACCAAAGTTCCGGGGGCGAGATCGATTAACGCACGTAAACTTAAGTGATTAAATATTGAGCCATTTTGCCTCTGCTCCAGGAGCATATGTTTCAAAACTGGATGAAGTGTAGAGGATGTCGAATTGTAATTCACCGATCTAAAATCTCATGTCGTTTACCAGATGGCTAATTCATTAACTATAGTAAAAGCAATGTCATGCTTAATATATCATTTTAAAATATACTAAAACCACAATCACTCAAGTGAAATTATTTCATCTACATTGCATGTTTAAATAATACTGATGCTAGATACCTAGAGGTAACTAAGTACATATTTTATTTATCGTTAGATTTGAGATGTGAAGCAATGTTTTATATGCTGCAAGATAAAGTAATGGATCGCACATTGACGACCCACTTAGATATACTCCTCTAAAGGTATTATTCCTCATGTAGAGGCATTTGTGATCTATTGGACAGGGTTATCCCACTTTTTGCCTGTCTAAATTTCAAATTAAGTAAAGTTACATGTAAAAATTCTCAACCAGATGGAGGATATGCTATTAAGTTATTAATCTCTTGGTCCGTAAACCTTTGCGCGTTTACCGTTGACAATTCTTCTTTTACGGGCTTAGAAGCATAACTAGAAAAATCAATAATGAAACCATTTGAGCTCGCAAGCCGATACTGTTGAGTATGGGGAAGCTCTGGAGCCCCAAAAAGCCATTGGTCGATCATATCGCCTTTCCTTGGGGCAGATCCTTGCCATTGTCCTCCGAAACGCTTTACCCAAATGTCTAAAATATCTGAAATTTGAGCCGCCTTGAGACTTGGTACAAATATTCTCCCACCTAGATTATCAATTTCATTAAGACAGTTTCCAATAATTGCTATAGCTTCAGGCAAACTCATGAAAAACCGTTTCATATTCGGCCCCGTAGAGTCGATGACTTTACCATGTAGGACCATGTTGCGCCAAAGCGTAAACACCGAGCCCGAGGACCATGTTAAATTTCCTAGCCTAACCAGTGAAAATTGCGTTTTTCCGGTACCGTTCAGGGTCACAAAGCATCGTTCCATAAGAGCCTTAGACATACCATAAGTAGTCATAACGGGCGCTGCTGCCTTATCTGACGAAACACCAATCACAGTCTTGCACTCATGTTTGATGGCAGCTCTGGCAATATTTTGAGATCCACGAATATTTATGTCAATGCACTCTAGGGGCTCCGTTTCAGCGAGACTGACATGTTTGCTGGCAGCTGCGTGAATTACTACTGCAGGCCGAAAATCACAAAAAACATCTTCTACTGAAGATGACGAAGATACATCGAGCGGTTTAATGCGACACCCTGTTTGATTAGCAGCTTCAATTAGAGGTGCTTGACTCCGAGATGCAAGAAGCACTTCATGCCCATTGGCCTTGAAATGTTGCCCAAGCCCGCGCGCCAGATATCCGCTCCCTCCCGTAATGAGAATTCGTTCTGCCAAATCTATACTCCTCCCCTAACTCTTTTTGAGTTCTAATCTGCTTGTATTAATCATTAAGAAGACTTGATTGCAAAGTATTTACGGCATCTATCTTTCCCAAAAGCTGTAATCGGGACTTCAATAACTTTCTTATTCACCTCTTTGCTATAATCCATTACTGCTGCACGAACATTTGAATTCTGAAAGTCGTCGCCCAACAAAACACCGTGTTTAGTCAACAGCTTGGTTGAAAGGACCAAATCGATATACACGTCAATGTAATCGTGAGACCCATCTATATAAATCAAGTCGAACTGCAAACCACGTGCGGCCAAAACTCTTAATGCTGTTGATGATGGCTGCTGTATACATGTAACTAAATCAAGCGTACCGCTGAATGTTACATTGGCAGCAAATCTAGTGAAAAACTTAGTGATAGGAAATTGCTCATCTTTTTTCATATTCAGGAAGTTATCAGGCACTGCTTCATGCCATAAAACAGGTCCCCCTAACCAGGTATCGACGCATACAACCGGAATGTTCAGAGTTCGTGCAATCAGGATCGCAGTATCTCCTTGATGGCTTCCAACCTCTAAACAAGATTTAGGTTGAATATCTATATATCTAAGTAGCTCTTCGAGCTCTTCTTCACACATTGAAGCCGAGAATTTTTTTTCAGGGACCTGATCTTTTGTGAAGGGGCCACTCAATTCTATAGGACATCGGTTGCCATAGAGTCGCTTTACGACATCTTGCTTAGAGGAGACGGCAATATGATCAAGGTGCTCTAACTCAATCCAAGAATGTTCGATTTTTTCGGATAAATTTGACATCAAGAAGTTCATTGGCTCACAGACAAGTTCGCATCTAAAGATAGAAATTAAGATTTCTCTATAAAGCTAATGTCTCTCTATGGAAGAAAGCATAATCGCCTGTGTATTTTACGACATCGGCTAAGTTAAGTGTTTCTGTCTCGCCCTTCAGATAGCTCGAAACCAATGAGAGTTTTTTATCCCAGTCGGTAAATGGTAACGGCCTAGCTTGCTCCTTTAGATTGGGATGTTGTGTGTGATATTCTAATAATTCTGGCACGACATAAGCATGTCCCGTTGTCGTTGCCTCAGATGCAAAAAACAACGTTATCGCCGGTTTATCTCGGGAAGTTGAGAGAACCGTTTCGACATCGTGGATACATTCAGCGGGCATAAAATAGCTATCCCCTTCCTTGAGAGAAACTTGATCTTCAACCGCCGTTAGATTTGCTTTCCGTCGATGTATGTGGGGTGGCCATATGCCGTCAATTTTCTCTAAGCAAATATTATTATATCTACCATTCCGTATAGCCGGAGTATCTTCTTGTTCGACATATATCGACTGTTTTAATGAACCCTTAGAGAGCATAGAAACGAAGTCGAACGGATGTGAATGTGGCGGCTCCATTACAATATCTGACTTACCTTCGACACCCATTGCAAAACCTTTCGCATTAGGATTAGGTTGCCAAATGTGAATACTTAATCCCCAAGTAGCAGGGTTGTAACCAAGCCTTTCTCTTAATGTTGGGAATGAATGCATGGTCCCTGCAGTCGGATGACTAAGTGAGTTAACTAAGGTCGTCTGACCACACCAGCCATAAATACAATGCATGGTCCCTTTAGAGGAGTCTTCACTTAACTTCCTCTCAATTGTACCAGTTTGACTGCCTGCTTCACGAAGGGCATCAAGGAATATAGCTAATGTTTCTGCGCGTCCTAACGTTCGAACCAGCGTATTCATACGCTGGATACGCTCATCTCCTCTCGGAAAAGAGCGAATTTCTTCGATGATTAACTGTAAATCTTGAAGAGGAGTAGAAGTTGATTTATCTTGCAACCAGTTATTGATTAACGCGTTGATATTATGCTCTGTCTCAATGTGACAATCAAGATTGGACATAGTGTCTTTGCTGTCATGTAAACTTAAACCGTTGTAATTTGTGGAATTTCTCTCGTTGATCATTATGGTGAGCCTTTAACAAAGATGATTATTACTTATATCATTCATGATTTTGAGTAATTTTAATAATAACATCTAAATATTAGCAATATAACTGCACATGTGAGTATAAAGACATAACTAAACGCTATTATGTGAAGCAAATACTACACCTCAAAAGAATGCAGCTCGAGGGGTTTCTTGGAGGTGGTAGCTAGCGGCGGCAACTCCGCCACGCATCTATCTGCATAACTATTTATACGCCTTTGCAACTCATCGCCTGACATACCTCTTTCTTGATAATCATAAGCTAAAGACAACGACAGAATATCGAGCATGTTATTCTTTTTCACTAGTTGCGAAGATGGGCTTATCCATTCAAGTTGCTCAGTCGAATAGCAGCTTTTTACATCATCGACATTTCCCATTAACTCATGAAGTCTACTAAGGCTTGACTTGGTTTGATGATTGTTGCTAAATGTTTCTCCCCAATTTAAAGTGCTGTCTTTAACTCTTGTGACTGAAAAAGGCTCCTCAAAGAGGCCGAGCATCTTATAGTGCCCGAAGTCAACGAGTGTTGAGGATGAATCACTCCATTCGAATTGATCGCACAATTGGATATTTGGAGATAAGCTGGTAAATGGGAGATCTAATTGCTTTTCATTTGCGAGTTTCTTTATGATATCTTGATCGTACGGCTGATCCCATTCATAAAATTTAAGTTTTGGCTGACCTTCATCCAGTATGATTTGAAAGCCCTCTGCAGACGAAGTAAGGCCAAGATTCTGCAAGTATTTTTCAATTGTTATCATCATCTTATGGGCCGAAGATGATCGCTCAGGGATTGCTTCATTGTTAGGGGGGCGGTAATGTGCAGCTCTAACAATAGATGTAGCTCGAATAGGAGGCCGATCCGGCATCTGGACATCGAAGCCTAAATCAACGAGCCCCAGATAAGGTAGCGTGTCAAAAGGAGCGTTTTCGGTAAGTGAGACTTTATAGATAATGCGATAAAGTAACATTTCCTTAATGGCTTCATCCAGCAACAGGAAGCCATTGTTATGCCTAAATTCTGGATAGGGTCGTCTGTGGTTTGGAACGCCAATGCCTTTTACATCAGCAATAATTCCATCGCGAAGAATTTCGGAAAATCCATCATCCATTTTTGATTGAATTATCGCCGCGCGACCATAGAGCGGAGGACGATAGGCATTAATTTTGAAAGGCTTGGTTCTGACCGTATCTCCACTGAGACCTTTTAGCTGCCCTGCAGAAATAACCCCCCCAACACTCAGCACCCATTGACGCATCAAAAGATCACACGCCGCCTTATTTGCGCTCAACATTTGGTCAAATGCAAATGAGTTGACAAAAATCGTTCGAGCATCTTCTAAATAATGAACATATTCAATATCAACCGCATAAGGTGAATTATCGATGTATTGATCTATAGTTAATTGGCACGCGTGTGATTTTCTACCGAACATTCTAGTATACAACCTAAAATAAAATATTTGCAACTAAGATATGAATAAGTTGGTAGCTTGAAGGTCGCCCTCCAAGCTACCGATTTTCTAATTAGCACTGCTCGCTAACTTCGCCACTACTTTCCTCAGATCCGCCATATACAAGCCTTAGATCTTCAAAATTCAGTGGAGTGGCAACGCTATTTTTCTCTTTTGAAATTTTATTTTCTTTAATTTCAACTGTAGTACTAATTCTATTCTCATTTCTAGACATTATCTTCTCCTTTAAAGCATCAAGGATTACTAATATTAAACACCACAACTTAGAAATTTACATATATTTAGTGAACCAACTATATGCAGCGAATCTAAGCGGTGCCGTCACATGATACCACTGATTTTTATGTATAATTGATGAAATAATTTGTATTATTCTCACTATGAGATACAATATATGTGATTTATGAGATTAGTTATTTTGCATTACTTTACGAGAGTTATTGGAAATTTTTAATTGCATCAGCACTGGCGACATACTTAACTAACATTGCAGAGATAGCTCTGGAATTTTGGGCAAGTGGTCTAAGTGATTAAGCACCTAAAACTGACAAGATGCCCAAAACAGAAGAATGTCTTGAGCAAATGTTCGCGCCGGAAACATAGCCCGGCTTTTAAAGCTCAAGTTTCCTTTTACTGCTTTCGTGGCGAGAGGACCTTGACGTGCATCCCAACAGATCAAACAATAAAAGTAACAGGCACTGACAGTACTTCGGTAATTCCCCCGCAATTTGATCGAGTTTACAAGTAGAGATATTGTTGCCTCTTATTGAGGACTGATTTTATGAAGAAATCTCGCTTCAGAGACGCGCAGATCATTGCAATCTTGAAGCAGGGCGAAAGCGGCATCCCGGTTGCTCAGCTGTGCCGGGAACACGGTATGAGCGCGGCGAGTTACTATAAATGGCGCGCCAAATATGGCGGCCTTGATGCACCGATGATCTCAGTGATGAAGTCTACTGAAGAAGAGCTGCGCCGGTTCAAGAAGATGTATGCCGAGCTGTCACTGCAAAATGATCTTTTAAAGGAAGCGCTTTCAAAAAAGTACTGAAGCCATCTCAGCGCAAGGAGATGGCTGTGCTTGCTGTTGAAAGAAGAGGGATTTCTATCGCTCTGGCTTGTCGCACCTTTGGTGTGAGTGAGCGCTGCTACCGTTATGAACGGCGCTTTTGCGATAAAAATGCTGTCATTGCTGACTGGCTGGTGCGGTTAACAACCACCAACCGGACTTGGGGGTTTGGGCTGTGCTTTCTTTATCTTCGCAATATCAAAGGCTTTAACTGAAACCACAAACGTGTCTATCGCATTTACCGCGAGTTGGAGCTGAACCTGCGGATCAGGCCGCACAAGCGCTTGAAACGGGCAAAACCTGACAAGCTGGCAGTGCCAGAGCAGCCTAATCAGGTCTGGTCGATGGACTTCATGTCAGACCAGCTTGAAGATGGCAGGCGATTCAGAACGCTCAACATTCTCGATGACTTCAACCGGGAGGGATTGTCGATCGAGGTCGATTTCTCTCTTCCAGCACTCAGGGTGGTGCGTGTTTTAAGAGCTATAACTGAATCTGGTGTATGGGGGCTTTTGAGATAGCAGCGGTCGAGTAGCCCGAAGGAGTTTCACCCTCGGGCTCTCACAGAACCGGACGTAAGCCTCTCAACTCATCCGGCTCTTCCTGTTCGGCTCAAATGGCTTTGTGTTCTTCATTAAATCATCCCGTTACCGGTTGCTTAATAATTTCCACTGAACAGGGCAGCCCCTTCGCTCCGGGTCCATTACAGAGGTAATCCCCCCGGAATTTGATCGAGTTTGAAAGTAGAGATATTGTTGCCTCATATTGAGGACTGATCTTATGAAGAAATCTCGTTTTAGTGACGCGCAGATTATTGCAATTCTGAAGCAGGGAGAA
>NZ_LMCE01000102.1:0-756 GCF_001623285.1 Pseudovibrio sp. Ad26 | reverse complement strand
GTTCTTGAATGGGGGGTCGTTGACGACGACATGGCTCGATTGGCGCGACAAGTTGCTGCGATTCTCACCAATAAAAAACGCCCGGCGGCAACCGAGCGTTCTGAACAAATCCAGATGGAGTTCTGAGGTCATTACTGGATCTATCAACAGGAGTCATTATGACAAATACAGCAAAAATACTCAACTTCGGCAGAGGTAACTTTGCCGGACAGGAGCGTAATGTGGCAGATCTCGATGATGGTTACGCCAGACTATCAAATATGCTGCTTGAGGCTTATTCGGGCGCAGATCTGACCAAGCGACAGTTTAAAGTGCTGCTTGCCATTCTGCGTAAAACCTATGGGTGGAATAAACCAATGGACAGAATCACCGATTCTCAACTTAGCGAGATTACAAAGTTACCTGTCAAACGGTGCAATGAAGCCAAGTTAGAACTCGTCAGAATGAATATTATCAAGCAGCAAGGCGGCATGTTTGGACCAAATAAAAACATCTCAGAATGGTGCATCCCTCAAAACGAGGGAAAATCCCCTAAAACGAGGGATAAAACATCCCTCAAATTGGGGGATTGCTATCCCTCAAAACAGGGGGACACAAAAGACACTATTACAAAAGAAAAAAGAAAAGATTATTCGTCAGAGAATTCTGGCGAATCCTCTGACCAGCCAGAAAACGACCTTTCTGTGGTGAAACCGGATGCTGCAATTCAGAGCGGCAGCAAGTGGGGGACAGCAGAAGACCTGACCGCCGCAGAGT
>NZ_LMCE01000101.1:0-7544 GCF_001623285.1 Pseudovibrio sp. Ad26 | reverse complement strand
GCTAAGTGAGTTGGGAAAACCGTGAAAATTGCCTTCAGAGCAGACGCATCAGCTGAAATAGGGACCGGTCATATCATGAGATGCATCACGCTTGCTGATGCCTTTAAGGGAACCGGAGGGCAGTGTTATTTCATTTGCAGGTCAATCCCGCAATCTCTTCAAGATGTGATAAAGAGCAAAGGACATTCATTTTTCCAGTTACCCCATGGCCCTCCTTTTATTGCGAGAGAGGATGATGTGGCACATGCATCTTGGTTAGGAGTTAACTGGGAAGTTGACGCTTTACATACAGCAGCAGTCATATCCGGAATAGAGCCCGACTGGATTGTGCTAGACCATTACGCTCTTGACCACCGTTGGGAAAAACAAGTGCGGGGGCCGCAATGCAAACTTATCGTAATTGATGATCTTTTCGATAGGCCTCACATCGCAGATATACTGCTAGATCAAAATTTGGGCCGATCTCGTGAAAACTATAAGGATCTTGTGCCAAGAGACTGTCAAGTTTTAGCCGGACCTGAGTTTGCACTACTTCGCCCTGAATTTGAAAAAATGAGAGCGATAAGTATCGAGCGAAGAAAAAAACCAAAGCTCGAAAAGCTACTTATAACGATGGGGGGAGCAGATAAGGACAACGTTTCTGGTTGGCTAATAGATTTCTTTGAAGAAGCGACTGACCTTGGTTTACTGAGTGTCACGGTTGTTCTGGGGGCGAGCGCTGCACATGCTGACTCCGTAAAAATGAAAGCGTCGACTTCAGTTATTGATGTCCATGTGTTGCAAAATGTTAACAACATGGCAGAGCTCATGAAAGATACTGATTTGTGCATAGGTGCAGCGGGTAGTACATCCTGGGAACGAGCGTGTCTCGGGGTGCCAAGCATCATATTCAGCCTTGCGGACAACCAAAAGCAAATTGCTGTCGACCTAGATAAGCATAAAATCGCAAAACAGGCCCAGCTATGGGACGCAGCATCCTTGTTGGAGATAGTAAAACACCTTCGGAAAGCCAAAAATCTTACAAGACTCGGTATTAATGCTGCAAAGCTTGTCGATGGCTTAGGCGCACAAAAAGTTGTAGAGCATGTTGAAAGCTACAATGTAAAAGCCATTTGAGCTAACTTAGATAGTCTTAGTTTGTGTTTAAACGAATTCGCATTAATTGCTCTGCTTTGATCCAATCTTCTTCTGTATCAATGTCTTGCACACGATTAGAGGGAAGTGGAATACCGAACGTGTTTTGCTCAAAAATCGCATCAGTCCCAGTTTGCCAGTTCTCTGAACTTGCCCAATAAAATTGCCCTGCATCATGCCAAAAGGTTTCTAAGTCTTGTGACCGAGAGGTTCGGTACTGAGGTTTATCCATTTCAACCGCACCAGATTTTGTCATTTTCAACGCCCTTTGAATCGGGTAGTCGAACTTACAAACCGATGCGGCGAATGTACCGCGATGTTGTTTTGATAGTTTGTAGCCTGCCGCTAAGTCCCCTGATTGCACAAAAGGAGCTGTTGCATACAAACAGCAGACTAAAACATCTTTGTCGAGATTTAGCTTCTCGATCGCATCCGCTATAACTGGCTTGGTTGGTGCAAAATCATTTGCTAGGTGTGAAGCTCTGAGAAATGGGACCTTAGCTCCCCATTTCGTGGCAATTTCTGCGATCTCGGCATCATCGGTAGTAACAACAACGTCATCAACACACTCAGCTAACTGGGCGGCTTGAATAGACCAAGCGATCATCGGTTTGCCAAGGAAATTACGAATATTTTTGCGTGGTATTCTTTTAGATCCACCACGCGCAGGTATAATACAAACAGCCACGATAGTCCTTCAGGGTGTTTTAATCAATTAAACACATCACGTTGAAGCGATAAACAAGCTTCAGCTTATTGCCTCACCTAATGCGGACACAACATGAGTCTGTTGCTCCGCCGTTAGGTTTGGATGCAGCGGAAGTGTAAGTGTCTTGTTACCGTGAGCTTCCGCATATGGAAACATTCCTTCCTTGAAGCCTCGTTTCTTATAAAAGGGCTGAAGGTGTACTGGGATGTAATGCACATTAACCCCGACGCCCTTTTCACGCATCTCCTGAAACACTACATCGCGGTTTGCTGGTTGAGGGATGAGAACTGTATATAGATGCCAAGCAGAATAAGTATCAAATGACTGATGTGGAAGACCGATAGGAAGCTCTTGCAATAGACTATTATAGGTCTGAGCAAGCTCGTTTCTTTTCTTCGTAAAAGCATCCAATCGTTGCATTTGAGAGAGACCGAGCCCAGCCTGAAGATCAGTCATACGATAGTTAAACCCAAGGGCAACTTGTTCATAGTACCATGGGCCTTTCAGGGGGCTTTCCATCAAAGATGCATCACGAGTTACGCCGTGACTTCGATAGAGATCCATGCGTTCGGCTAGCTCAGCGTTGTTCGTCAGTGCCAAACCACCTTCGCCTGTCGTGATGATTTTCACTGGATGAAAGCTAAAAATCGTAATCTCGGAGAATTGACAGCCCCCGATCCGCTTATCCATATAGGAGCCCCCGACAGCGTGAGAAGCATCTTCGATTACCTGAAAACCGTAGCGTTTTGCCAGCTCAGCAATTGCTCTCATATCACATGATTGGCCTGCGAAGTGGACAGGAACAACTATCTTAGGAAGGCATCCTGCATGTGCGGCTCCATCTAACTTAGCTTCTAAAGCAGATACATCCATGTTGCGGGTATCTGGGTCAATATCAACAAAGTCAACGGTGGCTCCGCAATAATACGCGCAATTGGCGGAAGCTACAAAAGTATTTGGAACGGTCCAAAGTATGTCGCCAGGGCCAAGATCCAAAGCAAGGCATGCAATATGTAGCGCACTCGTTGCACTGTTCACTGCTACTGCATGATTTGCACCTGTGTAATCGCAGAATTTTCGCTCGAATGCAGGGATCACAGGACCTTGTGTCAAGAAGTCTGATCTTAAAACACGCTCTACCGCTTCGATGTCTTCTTCAGATATGTCCTGGCGACCATACGGGATCATTTTTTAGCTCGCTCGTTCATCTCAATTATTTCTACAGGTGTCAGGAAATGTGGGTTCGTTCCTGACGCGTATTCCTGTCCCATTGAGACAAATCTACCTTTTTCGCCAAGCTTATTGGAGCTGTAATCCATATTATCGTCGTGAAAACGAATAGATGGAGTAATGGCGAAATGATCATCAAACTCGATGGTCAGATGTGCATCATCAATCGGGCACATTACTTCATGTAGCTTTTCACCCGGGCGAATACCAATGATCTTTGAGGGAAGTTGAGGTGCCATCGCCTTTGCTAAGTCAGTAATACGGATAGACGGAATCTTTGGAATAAAGATCTCCCCGCCCTGCATGCGCTCAAAATTCTTGAGAACAAAGTCAACGCCCTCACGCAAGGTAATCCAAAACCGGGTCATATCTTCATGAGTGATCGGAAGTTCACTAGCACCCTCATCAATCAGTTTTTGAAAGAAAGGTACTACTGAGCCTCGTGAGCCAACTACGTTGCCATAACGAACCACAGCAAAACGTGTCTCACGGCTTCCCGCCATATTATTTGCTGATACAAAAAGTTTGTCAGAGCAAAGTTTGGTTGCGCCGTATAGATTAATCGGGCTAGCGGCTTTATCTGTTGAAAGCGCGATCACTTTCTTAACGTTATTTGCTAAGGCCGCTTGAATTACATTTTCTGCACCGTGAATATTGGTTTTGATACATTCAAATGGATTATACTCAGCAGCTGGAACTTGCTTAAGCGCGGCAGCGTGAATGACATAGTCAACACCATCCATCGCCTGAGTGAGACGATCTCGATCCCGTACGTCTCCAATGAAGTACCTCATGCACTCAGTATTATAGTCCTGAGACATTTCATACTGCTTCAACTCGTCCCGGGAATAAATAATGATCTTATTCGGAGAGAAACGCTCCTGCAAAATCTGCGTATATTTCTTACCGAAGGATCCAGTGCCACCAGTGATAAGCACATTTGCACCGTTGAACATTATTATACCTTTCTGGATGATTAAATTTGAGAGGTACATAGGGAATTTTTAGTGAGAAAGAAAGTCGTATTTGGAAGAGAAGGGGGGTAATTATTCAAATTATAGCCTAGGCGGGCATCTTTATCCGACCACAGCATTTACCACTTTAGGTTGTATTTGCTATTATATAAACTACTTTTAATCTATCTTATATCGAAACTTGAAGCTGAAGAAAATACGAACTGCGTCCCTAAAAACATCGACTTTAAAGTCGTTATGATATAAGTCGCCCTTAAATGATCAGTTATTTTGGTATTCATATGGCGCACGCTATCAAAATCGCAGACCGAGAAATTGGGCTGAACCATCCTCCTTATATGATTGCCGAAATGTCTGGCAATCATAATGGAGACATTGGCAGGGCATTCGCACTTATTGAAGCGGCGAAGGACGCGGGCGCTGATGCCGTAAAGCTACAAACTTACACCGCGGACACTATAACAATTGATCATGACGGCCCAGATTTCCAAATTAAAGGTGGCTTATGGAATGGTCGGTCTCTTTATGAGCTCTATGAGGAAGCACATACTCCTTGGGACTGGCACGAACGTTTGTTCAAAAAGGCATCTGATGTTGGAATATCAATTTTCTCGTCTCCTTTTGACCCAACAGCCGTTGATTTTCTGACCGCATTAGACGCACCAGCGTTTAAAATTGCTTCGTTCGAACTTGTGGACATTCCGCTTATCGAAAAAGTAGCAAGTGTTGGCAAACCGATGATTTTATCAACGGGCCTTGCTGACCTTGGAGAAATTCAAGAAGCAATTGCCGCAGTTCGAAGAGCTGGATTAGAAGACTTTGTAGTCTTGCATTGTATTTCATCTTATCCTGCTCCTGCGGACAACAGCAACTTACTAACCATGCCGCATTTAGGTGAGACTTTCAACGTCCTCACAGGGCTTTCAGATCATACGCATGGTACTTCAGTAAGTGTGGCCGCAACTGCATTAGGGGCCACTGTCATTGAAAAACATATGACTTTAGATCGCAATGATGGCGGTCCAGATGCAGCATTTTCACTTGAGCCTAATGAATTTAGACAGCTTGTTGTTGATTGCAACACTGCTTGGAAAGCATTGGGTGGCATCAATTACGAACTTAAAGATGCTGAGCAAGGAAGTTTAATCTTTCGACGCTCACTTTACATAGTCAAAGATATAGCTGCTGGCGAAGTAATTACTTCTGAGCATGTGCGTTCAATCAGGCCTGGATACGGCTTACCTCCTAAAGAACTAGAAAGTGTTCTGGGGCAACGTGCTCGAGATTCTATTGCACGTGGAACACCGTTGGCGTGGCATCATCTAGTTTAAAGCAACTTGATTGCTGACTAAAATTCATAACGGATTAAAATAATGTACCTTCTGGCGGGATTTAACGCGACAATGTTTGAAGGCTTCAGAAATGAAGGTTTCGAAATTGGAGCATGGATTCAAATTGTTGAGAAGCATCAAAAACTAGTAACACCAGAAGATGTTGAAACGATTTCGTGGCGGGATTTTACGCTTTGTAAAGTTCCTCACACATTTGCTGCTGACATGGACCCCGCTTTCGCAAAACGCGTAAGAGAACGTGCTTATCCATACTTCATTCGAATGCAAGACCGAATGTATTGGTATAACTTCGAACGTACTGACACATGGTTAGATACTGTAAATTTACTTGAAAGTATGATCCATTATTTTCACGCGCTTATCAAAAGAAATGATATTTCTACGGTGATATCAACGAATGTACCTCATGAAGGGCCTCATATTATTTTGCATTTTGTTGCTCAGGAATTGGGTATCGAGAGCATACTTACAACCCAATCTTTAGTCCCAAATGCATTCTGGATCATAAAAGACATTGAAGATTTTGGGCATTTTCAAACAGGCTTTCCCAAGACAGGAGTATCGCTTCCTGTTAAAAAAGAGCCCCAAAGACCTTTCTACATGGCCAATGTGCAACGTAGTACGAGCTCTGAGTATTTGAAATTTCTGATGAAATACTTGCCAAAGATTGGTCTGAATTTTTTACCATATCTTTTGGGATTCCGAAAACGCTCATTCAAAAAAAGCCTTTTTAAACTTGATCAGAAAAGGCGTGTCAGACAGATTCTGAATTCGATCAACTATGACGCACCGAAGGAAGGGGAGCGGTTTATTTACTTCCCATTACACCTTCAGCCAGAGATGACAACGGATGCACTTGGTCATGAATATTGTGATCAGCTATTAGCTCTAGAAGAGCTTCTCCGTAAGGTGCCTGAGGACGTCTATATTTATGTGAAGGAAAATCCGAAGCAAAGCGGACAAATGCGGGAAGCGAGCTTCTTTAAACGTCTTCAAGCATTACCTCGTGTGAGATATCTTCCTCGCGAAGTAAACAGCTTCGATCTTATCAAGGAATCCTTAGCTGTAGCTACTATCACGGGAACTGCTGGCTGGGAAGCATTGCAGATGGGCAAGCCTGTCATCACTTTTGGTAGTGCATGGTACCGTTCTCTTCATGGATCTTTTGAGTGGTCCGACACTTTTAAATTTGAAGATGTGCTGAGTTTTGAATTTGATTACACAAAACTTGAGGCTGGAACTGTTTGGCTGAGCCAATACTTGCGTGAAGGTATTGTAGATCCTGTCTATAGTGTACTTAAAGAAGACTACGATGCATCTGATAATGCTCGTATTGTTGCTCGTGAAGTTTTAGAGTTTATTGCTGAGACACAAAAGAGAGACCAACTTAATTGAAGACCAGATGCATGCTAGAGCTTTGTGTGATTGGATGAAAACTAATGCTTGCTATTCATTTACTTTGTAACAACCTTGAACATCCGATAATACCACATCTGCAGCATTGGATTAAGTCAAATCAATGCCGCCATCAGGTTAGTCTAATCAGCTTAAAAGAGGAGGCTAAGGGGGGGGATATTTTACTGCTGATCTCATGCAGCGATTACATTAGCTCTAAGATTGCCAGTAAATATTCAAAGATTTTCGTAATTCATGCAAGTGATCTGCCGAAAGGTCGGGGTTGGAGCCCACATGTTTGGACACTCTTGGATGGGGCAGAAGAACTGACGATTAGTTTAATTGAAGCGCATGAAAAGATTGACCAAGGAGATATCTGGGCTCAAGAAAAAATAGCTATAGCCCCAAGCGATCTATTCGACGAGATAGATAGTAAGCTATTTGCCGCAGAGATACGTTTGATTGAAAAAGCGGTGAGACTTATTGAAAGCGGTCAAAAAGTTG
Organism: Pseudovibrio sp. Ad26; assembly: GCF_001623285.1. Taxonomy (NCBI): domain Bacteria; kingdom Pseudomonadati; phylum Pseudomonadota; class Alphaproteobacteria; order Hyphomicrobiales; family Stappiaceae; genus Pseudovibrio; species Pseudovibrio sp. Ad26. Next base: position 246 of record NZ_LMCE01000101.1, on the reverse strand, counting down.
GAACACGTCAAATCGGCGAAGCCAGTTACTTTCCCAAAAGGACGCCAGAGGATAGTGAGATTGACCCGTCAAAACCGCTCTCAGATACTTTTAATAAGATTCGTTTAATGGATGTAAATCGATATCCAGCTTTCTTTAAACTGCACGGTTCTGAATTCATAATAGAGATCAAAAAGAGAGTATAATCGTTAAGTTTGTCGTTTCCCAACTCACTTAGCTTACTTAAACATCATTATTTTTCGGGCT
>NZ_LMCE01000100.1:0-2528 GCF_001623285.1 Pseudovibrio sp. Ad26 | reverse complement strand
GTATATGAGCTGCCCAGAAGTGTGCCGCCCATAACTGTTCCATCCGCCAACGTGAATGCACCGGTGGTCAGGGTTTCGTCCGCTTCGATGGCGAGTACTCCACCATCAACCGTGGTACCGCCGACTGTTTCGCTGTTGGTGACCTGCAATCGGCCGCCGGTGATGCTAATCTCACCGGAGTCTGACAATGCAGACCCGCCCCTTAGCTCCAAAGTGCCCCCCGACACTATGGTGCCTCCGGTATAGGTGTTGGTCCCGGTCAGGATCGTGGTGCCGGAAAGCTGATTGACACTGCCAGTCCCGCTGATGTCTGCGGAGAACGTGTAGTCACTATCCGTGTGGTTGAAGTTGATAGTACCTGTTCCTGGACCAAAGATTACCTTTGCTGTGTTGAGCTCTCCCGCCCCCACCGCAGCATCCCCAGCTGCAGCACCGATGTTCAAAACGCCAGAACCTGGTGAGACAAAGCCCAGCCAGGTCACACCGGACACGCTCACTATTGCATCCTCTGAAATCGTCAGAGTGCCATCGCCACTGCTACCGACAATCAGATTGCTCGAATTGCTCCAGGTTGACCCAGTGCCAGTCACCTCAGCAGTGCCGGTTGCGCCGTTGTAAGCGGCAATAATGCCCATCATGTTACTCACCATACCACCATCGGATATCGTCAGAGAGCCATCGCCTGCATAGCCGAGTGATAGCGTCTCTGAACTGACCAAGGTTGATCCGGTACCGGTCACTTCAACACTGCCGACTAAGCTGTTGAAATGACCGATATAGGTATGGGTATTACTCATCTCGCCACCATCGGATATCGTCAGAGAGCCATCGCCTGCATAGCCGAGTGATAGAAGTTTCGCTTGAGCAGTTCCGTTGGTGGTTTTGTCTGTAACGGTGACCGGATTGGGTGTCGTAGTGTTGATCTGAACATTTTGCGAGCTATTCGGGGCAGTATTGTGATCCCAGTTACTGCCTGTAAACCAATCGGTCGATGTGCTCCCGTCCCAAGTCTTTCCGAGGGCGTCGGCGGTTACTCCAGACAATATCACAGGCCCTGAGGCAATTAGCGCAGCCGCAAGATGGGGCGCTCGACTTGCTATAACACCAGCCATTTTGGTTATACGCCCACCGCGCCGCAGATGGTTCAGAAAGTGCTCAAAACATGTTTTTGTAGGGGAAGTAGTCATACGGATGTCAGAACTCTTGGTTCAAAATCTTTGATGGACCCATCTCACTTCAAAACCGGATCGTTTTGACGTGAAATGACGCAGAGCTTATCGGTGACCTGCTCAGGAACGATCGTCAGTTAAACGCCCCCTAAGCTAAGTCGCTACAGATCTTTCTTCCCAATCATTCGCAAGACGGCACGCCGATACCGGCGGCAGCGGTCAAAATGCTGACACTTGAATATCAATGGGATGAAAATACAGAGGGATTGTACGTAGTCGGCAGCGCAAAGAATGCTAAGAACTTAGCAATCTGGCTATTTACTCAGATTTGTGCACACGGCATGAGCGAGCAGTCCTCAGAGAGACAAATGCTCGGCTCTGGCGGCATCAATCCAGTCTGACAGGGCTTGCTCATCCGGCACGGCAATTGCGCCATACTTCAGTACGATCAGGCCATTTTTTTCCAGCTGTTTGAGCGCTTTACCCATAGAAACACGTGAGGTGCCCACAGCAATAGCCAACTCAGACTGGTTCCAGTTGAGCATCCCTGGCACTTCTGAAGCTTCGAGCATGTTCTGTAAAAACACCGCTGTATAAGCAGGCAAAGGCAGTAAACGCAGATCGTCAAGCATGTTCAGCGCCACATTCAAACGGCTTAACGTCGCTGGCAAAGCTGCGCGGGCGATTTCGGGATGAACATCCATTAGCGTCAGAAAATCAGCTTTGTGAACATAGCCAATTGTCGTTTTACCAACTGCTGTAGCATTTTGCGTCCGCTTGCGACCGGTTAACACACCAATGATGCCAATGAAGTGGCCCTCACCAAGCACTGCAAGAATTGTTTCTCGGCCACTGGGGCTGAAACGCCCCATTCTAACTGCCCCTGAACGCACAATGAGCAGGCGATCACCATCATCACCGGTCGAGAAGATCGTGCGGCCGTCCTGATAGGTGTGGCGCTGCTCGACAGCTGCAAAAGCGGCCTCGACCTTTGGGGGGAGCAGGTCAAGGAACTTGAGGCTCCCGTGATCCAGCAATCCAGTCATGGCCAAGGTTCCTTAAAATGCGTTGAACGCGTACACTTCATCACGTATCCTGAGCATCTCCCTTGTTGTCAACACACCATACTGTTAGTTGCAGTGTCTCAATTGTGACCGCAATTAGCGATAGCCACGAATATCTACAATTGGTCAAAAGCCTCATACGGTGCTCGCACATATCCAAATAAATACCTCCAAATGCCTGCCGCGGAGTTCTCATTCTCGTCCTTCCAATCCAGCCTCAATCCGTTCACCAATCGTCTCTGACAGCACCCGGATTGGATGGGCATCATGGTTCACATAGCGATTGGTGATGGTT
>NZ_LMCE01000099.1:0-719 GCF_001623285.1 Pseudovibrio sp. Ad26 | reverse complement strand
TTTCGAAGGTTTCCTGTATAGAGTAAGAATAGATTCCCCTCTATTTCATATGCAGAACCGGAATAAGCGCCGTGGCTATCTCGTTTTGTGTCTGGAAGAAGTTCTGCTCCTGTTACATGAAAATGAACTAAATCATCTGATTCATTGTGTACCCATTCTTTCAACCCATGAGCAGCTCCAAATGGCCAATTTTGATAAAAAAGCGTATATTTTCCGTTAAAAAAAGAAAAACCATTAGGATCGTTTAACAATCCTGTTTTAGGTTCGATATGATAGCTAGCACGCCAAGGTGATCGTTTTACATTATCCTTAATTTTATCCATCTCATCTTTAGTCCAATCAGAATAAGCACGATATCGTATTTCTCGAGGTAAGTTCATATTTTACTCCTTCAATTTATCTTTTTACAACTAGTATGGTAAACGTTTTCCGTTGAAAAATCAATCATTTCATTTAAAAAAATAAAATATATGACAAACGTTTGACATATTTTTAAGATATGCTAAAATAAATTTGCATTTCAGTGAATCGTTTTCACGTAAAAATAAAAAAGGAGTGATTCGAATGAATTACAGTAAAGTAGCTTCCGACGTAATACAAGCGGTCGGAAAAGATAACCTTATTGCAGCTGCACACTGCGCTACACGTCTTCGTCTCGTACTAAAAGATGACACGAAAGTGAATCAAAAAGCTTTAGACGAAAATCCAGATGTGAAAGG
>NZ_LMCE01000098.1:0-587 GCF_001623285.1 Pseudovibrio sp. Ad26 | reverse complement strand
GATTAAACCCAATATTACATAACAATCCTCGCACTCGCGGGGATTTATTTTATCTGAACTCGCTACGGCGGGTTTTGTTTTATGGAGATGATAAATGCACTTCCGAGTCACAGGAGAATGGAATGGAGAGCCATTCAACAGAGTTATCGAAGCGGAGAACATCAACGACTGCTACGACCACTGGATGATATGGGCGCAGATAGCACATGCAGACGTAACCAATATTCGAATTGAAGAACTGAAAGAACACCAAGCCGCCTGATGGCGGTTTTTTCTTGCGTGTAATTGCGGAGACTTTGCGATGTACTTGACACTTCAGGAGTGGAACGCACGCCAGCGACGTCCAAGAAGCCTTGAAACAGTTCGTCGATGGGTTCGGGAATGCAGGATATTCCCACCTCCGGTTAAGGATGGAAGAGAGTATCTGTTCCACGAATCAGCGGTAAAGGTTGACTTAAATCGACCAGTAACAGGTGGCCTTTTGAAGAGGATCAGAAATGGGAAGAAGGCGAAGTCATGAGCGCCGGGATTTACCCCCTAACCTTTATATAAGAAACAATGGATATTACTGCTACAGGGACCCAAGG
>NZ_LMCE01000097.1:0-963 GCF_001623285.1 Pseudovibrio sp. Ad26 | reverse complement strand
CCACGGGGCCAGCGCCAGCAGCGACGGAATATCACGAATAGTCGGCTCAACGTGGGTTTTCATAAAGTTCTCGGCATCACCATCCGTCGGCAACCAGATAAGGGTGTTGCGCTGCTTATGCTCTATAAAGTAGGCATAAACACCCAGCAGCATTTTGGAATAACCGACACGGGCAGACTTCACCACATTCACCTCACGGATGTAGTCGCTGCCCATCGCATTCATGATGGCCCGCTGAAAGGGCAGTGTTTCCCAGCGCCCTTCCTGGTATGCGGATTCTTTCGGGAGATAGTAATTAGCATCCGCCCATTCAACGGCGGTCTGTGGCTCCGGCCTGAACAGTGAGCGAAGCCCGGCGCGGACAAAATGCCGCAGCCTGTTAACCTGACTGTTCGATATATTCACTCAGCAACCCCGGTATCAGTTCATCCAGCGCGGCTGCTTTGTTCATGGCTTTGATGATATCCCGTTTCAGGAAATCAACATGTCGGTTTTCCAGTTCCGGAAAACGCCGCTGCACCGACAGGGGGAGCCCGTCGAGAATACTGGCAATTTCACCTGCGATCCGCGACAGCACGAAAGTACAGAATGCGGTTTCCACCACTTCAGCGGAGTCTCTGGCATTCTTCAGTTCCTGTGCGTCGGCCTGCGCACGCGTAAGTCGATGGCGTTCGTACTCAATAGTTCCTGGCTGGAGATCTGCCTCGCTGGCCTGCCGCAGTTCTTCAACCTCCCGGCGCAGCTTTTCGTTCTCAATTTCAGCATCCCTTTCGGCATACCATTTTATGACGGCGGCAGAGTCATAAAGCACCTCATTACCCTTGCCACCGCCTCGCAGAACGGGCATTCCCTGTTCCTGCCAGTTCTGAATGGTACGGATACTCGCACCGAAAATGTCAGCCAGCTGCTTTTTGTTGACTTCCATTGTTCATTCCACGGACAAAAACAGAGAAAGGAAACGAC
>NZ_LMCE01000096.1:0-6964 GCF_001623285.1 Pseudovibrio sp. Ad26 | reverse complement strand
GTATTATACCGGAGTGGCAGGGAGAAAATCCCCCTGCCGTTTACTAGCTATTTGATAGAGACCCGAAGGGACAGTAGCCAACTGCTTCGGGTCTTTTTCAATTTAAGCGTGACAGAAATTGGTAGAAACCACATTTCTTCACCTCCGGTTTCGGGGCAAGGCTGTTGCCTCAGTCGGGAGAGCCTATCTTTCCCGATGCGCTGGTTGGCTCAGCGCCGCTGCTTTTGCCCCAAAAACTCTTAACTGCTTGTAGCAGATGCACCCCTTGGTTGCTATGGGTGATCATTCAAGGGCTGAGTGATCCCGCACTTTTTATCTTTCTTCAGTACACCGCCCATTCAACGTCTTTGCATTCAATGTGCTCGTGTTTGTACCGCTGTCCCATACAGTCCATGGCCTGAAGGCTCCACGACCCCTTATTCCCGAGGCGGGTGGAAAGCTCCTTTATCACCTGCGAAAACTCATCGGCCTGAATGAAGACAAAATTACCAGCGTATCCGGTTGAAGTAATCTCATCACATACCGAGCTGATGAGGCAGGCAAATTCTCCCATGCCAGGATCAATGTCGAACTCATGGAAATAATCGTGCTCGTTGTGTTCAGCTTCGCACCGGTGCTTGTAGGTGTTGTCGTTCCAGTCCCGTGGTGAGCGCCGCCCGTATCCTTTCTGCTTCTGCCAGCCCATACTGCCATGTTCCTCTATGAGCAGAATATCCCGGTCACGTGCAGTGGGAGCGGTCGCAGCCTTAAGGCTGGGGACTGCTGTTTGGGCGGTTGGTATGATGATTTCAACGCCTTCATAACGGTCCTCTATTTCCTGTCGTGTTGGGAAGCCATCATAAGCCCCATCACCAAGGAACGTGGCAACCGGACCCCCAACCTGGTCCAGCATATCCGATACAACGGTTGGATCACCAACATTGTCTTCGGTCGGTTCACAGCACAGAACTTCACCGCTCTCAAGGTCGACCCCAAGGTGAAGTTTACGCCAGTTTCGGTGCTTTTGCTTTGTTCCGTGTTTGGTTTTCTGCCATTCGTCAGCGCCAAAGACCTTCAGGCCGGTGCTATCGATCACGAGGGTTGCAGGAGCACGCGCTCCTTTTGACTTAGGAGGTGAAAGCTTTAATCCTCCAGCTCTGCGTGACAGAGTGGAACAATCAGGAACCGGCAAAGCGAGCTTCATTAAACCGAATATAGAGCGCATAAATCCTTGCGTCTGACACAGAGCAAGGCCGAAAACAGAACGAGCGATCAAACAGGTTTCAATGCGAGTTCTGAAAATATGCAGGGTCGACCGCGTCGCTTGCTCGCAGGAGCAAAGCAGGCCGTTGCAAGGCTGGCGTCAACCCAGATGGTAATGTCACCACGGCGGCGCAAACTCTCATTATATGCGGACCAGTTGGTCGCCTTGTATTTGGTTTTGCTAAATTTGTGTTGGCGATTAGCGTTGTGTTTAAACGACATAAACTGAATCTGCATGGAAGAAAATTTCAGCGAAGATAAACCTCAATGTGAAATTACGCAACAACGCCTGATTGATGCATGAAGTGCACTCAGTTTGGTTTATGCAACCAAACCCAACTTAATGTGACAACACCTCTACACCTTATAGCAATAGGGCCTTCAGTTTTTTTTTGTTGCTGCAATCTATTGAGCCAATTACTAACCGTCGTGATATCACTGGAAGCCATAATGAATATGAGACGAACTGTATGAAGTGAGCGCTGGCAAGTAACGTGAGACCACCTGCCAATCGCATTAAATTGCAATGCCTAACCCAAAATTGTGAGCAAATGAGCTGTAGGCTGAGGGATCTATATGTTTTGATAACTATTTTCCGAATGGTGCCTATCAACTTGTTTAAATTTGGTTAAGCAAACCCACGTTTGCCACATTAGTAAACGCAATTCGGCTGTGTAGTCGTGCGACAGGCTGAACGCATCAGCGTGTGCATACGATATGAGCTGGCAGTAACTAGCCATGCAACCGTCAAGCACAAATATCCGCACAGCAAATCACATCACGTCAGTGGACGTTCTAGAAAGGCCAAACCATGGTTTTACGTATAAACGATACTATCCCCGATTTGACTGTGACGACTGATCAGGGAAACCTCAGCCTGCGCAATTGGGTTGGCGACAGCTGGGCGATAATTTTCTCGCACCCTAAAGACTTTACACCCGTTTGCACGACTGAATTTAGTGCAGTTGCAAGATTGGCGAAGGAATGGGAAGCTAGAAACACCAAGGTATTGGGTATCTCGGTAGATGGTGTTGAAGACCATAAAAAGTGGAAAGGTGACATTGAAGCCGTTGGTGGGACCCGGCCAGAGTTTGCGATTGTTGCTGATGACGATTTAGAGATGGCAAAGGCATTTGACATGCTGCCAACGGAATATGCGATGCCCGACGGTCGGACGCCAGCAGACACTGCCACAGTACGTTCAGTGTTTATCATTGGACCTGACAAGCAGGTGAAACTTATGATGACGTATCCGATGTCCGTTGGTCGTAATTTTTCTGAAATATTGCGTGTCTTGGATGGCCTACAAATGTCTGCCAAAGGCGTTGCTACCCCAGCAGATTGGCAGGTAGGACAAGATGTGATCGTACCGCCAGCGGTTAGTACAGAGGATGCTCAAGCGAAATTCGGTGTGGTGAACACTATTTTGCCGTACTTGCGCACTGTCCATGCGCCACACTAGCCCCATCTAGCTGTTTCGCAAGGCTGTGTCGCAAACTTTTTCAGTCTTGCGTGACATGAGGCTGATTGTCTAAAACACAAGCGCACTGTAACCATGCGATGAGGATTGCTGCTGGGGTCAATTTCAAAGGAAGCCACTACCCCAAAGACGCGATCCTATATGCGGTTTTCTTTTACGTGCGCTACTCAGTTTCTTACTGCGACCTTGAGGAGATCATGCAAGAACGCGGGGTTGAGGTAGATCACGCCACGCTCAATCCGTGGATTGAAAAATACGCGCCTCTCATTGCAGCCAAGGCTAAGAAGCAAAAACGTCAGGTTGGCACCTCCTAGCAGATGGACGAGACTTATATCAAGGTTAAAGGCAAATGGGTATATCAGTATCGGGCCATTGATAAACAAGGAGAAACCATTGATTTCATGCTCTCTGAGACCCGGGATGAAGAGGCTGCAACCCGTTTTTTTGAAGAAGCCATCAGCAACAATATTCTGCCAGAAAAAGTGGTGATAGATAAAAGCGGAGCAAACAAAGTCGGGTTAACCAACATCAATATTTGCCTCTTCCTGGTGGGCCGCTGGCATTCCTGCATTGACATTCTTCAAGTCAAATACCTCAACAACATCGTTGAGCGTCAGCGTCCTATGATGCACGAACCACTCAGATCTTTGGCGAGGCCGGATATCGCTTCAATCACGGTGCGGTGAGTCTGGAACCCTTCGCGGGCCTCGCTTATGTGCACCTGACGAGTGACGGCTATTCTGAAGCTGGGGGCGTAGCTGCGCTGATGGCCAACAACCAGGACATGGACCAGACCTTCACCACCATCGGACTGCGTGCCGAAACAAGGGCTGATCTCGGGGCTGCCCTCGGCGCGGCTGACCGCGATGGTGGGATTACGTGCCATGCTTTTGATAGGGGGATGATTTCTCCGTTGCTGGAGTGCCGATTGCCAGAGATACCTTCGTGCTCGATCTGGGCGCAGCAGTCGATCTTGGGGCGAATGCGGCCCTCAGTTTGACCTACAATGGTCAGTTCGGTTCCGGCTTCACCGATCAGGGGCTTAAGATGAACCTTACTCTGCAGTTCTGACCGCATCTCGGCTTCTACCGGGGGTAGAACCTCAAAAGGCTCTGTTGCAAACATGTCTTAGAGCGCAATTTGTGTGACTTCAGGGCTATCTTATTAGATTTTATCGCTCTGAAGATGGTTTTCGAGCATGGTCATGGCTTCAGATAGAGCACTTGGGCCAATTCCGAAGGCCCGCTCAACGAGGCGGGCTTCACCCAGAACATCCTTCGAGAAATTGAAGGCACCAGCCTGACCTTTGCGCGAGCCCGCATTACTTCAAAGCCTTTGATCGTCGCATAGGCGGTCTTCATGGTTTTGAACCCGCGTACGGGTCTGATGAGCTGTTTCAGCTTGCCGTGATCAGCTTCGATGATATTGTTCAGATACTTCACCTGGCGATGTTCAGTGTCCGTGGGGCATTTTCCTTCTGCTTTCAACTCGGATATAGCAAGGCCATATGTTGGGGCCTTGTCGGTATTGATAGTATTGGGCTTTTCCCAGTCTTTAAAGCCACTCAAAGCTTTACCTAGAAACCTCTTAGCAGCTTTAGCATTGCGAGTGGGAGAGAGATAAAAGTTGATAGTATTGCCGAATTTGTCCACGGCTCGGTAGAGATAGGCCCTTTTCCCGCGAACCTTTATGTAGGTTTCGTCGACCCGCCAACTGCAGGAGGATGGACGCCGCCATTGCCAACGCAGTCGCTTTTCCATCTCCGGGGCATATCTCTGGACCCATCTGTAAATTGTAGCATGATCAACGCGAACGCCACGCTCAACCATCATCTGTTCAAGGTCACGATAACTAATGCCGTATCTGCAATACCAGCGAACCGCCCATAATACCACTTCACCACTGAAATGACGGCCTTTGAAAGCACTCATGAAATCACCAAACCAACATTGAATGATGTCTCATCGCAGCCACCGACAATTTTTGCAACAGAGCCCTCTCGTCCGCAATCGACATTTACCTCCACCGCATCAACGCCTTCTCACAATGGAAACAAGCCACTATGCTTGACGCCTAAAAAGCGTCCGGAGAAACCAGTGCAGCCAAATTCAGGTTAAGTTGATAGTGCCATCAGAGCGGATCAATCGGCCGCCCTGATTATTCCGCTTGGGAACGAGTTCAACCAAAAATGAAGTGATCTTCGGAGATTTGAGAGCTATTCACCCCCTGGAGCAGCGCACCTTCTGTGATGTCATGCATGTGCCCGTCCCATTCTAGGCGAACACCGTCCTGCGTATCGGTCATAGTGATGTCAGCAAAACTATCTGCGGCATCGCTAATCATTTCAAAGCGATCCTCGGTGATATCAAAATCGGTGATCGTATCCATGCCGCCCGCAAAACCGCTGTAAAGAAATCTGTCAGCACCCGTACCGCCAGTCAGTAAATCATCTCCAATCATGCCCCAAATTCTGTCATCTCCGGCACCTCCGTTGACAGTGTCATTCCCTCCATAAGCCCAGAGTTCATCATTTCCATCTTTGCCATCAATAATGTTTGCACCGTTGCTGCCGTTAACGTTATCCGCAAATTGGCTGCCGATAAGCCCCTCGAAATTTCGTGTGATCACATCGGATACCCACTGGCCCTCACGCAGAAATAGGAACCGCACCTGCTCATTGGCTCCAAATATGTACCTGATGGGACCATTGGATTCAGAAAGGTCCAGAATGTCAAAACCTGCGCCACCATCTAAAGTATCCGTTCCTGAGGACACCTTGATAGTATCATTTCCTCCCATCCCGAAGATTAGGTCATCCCCATCTCCCCCAGCTATGGAGTTAGCCCTCTCGTTGCCAATCACCGTTCCCCCGGCATCACCCAGGCTGAGTTCCACGGACCCTTTGTTGCTCAGCAACTGAAGCGCCTCTGTAGCGGTTACTCCATACAGCAGGACTGAGGTTTCACTGTTGCTAACCAACGCAGAGTGCTCATAGAACTTCTGGGTTTTGGTAACTGGATCCAGAACAAACTGACTGCTTTGCATTTCGACGGTGGCGGTGTCCCCATAAAGACCTAAAATATCCTCAGATGCGTCGAAATCATAGATCGTGTCCTGCGTCCCGGCTTCACCTGCCCCGCCGATGATGAAGGTATCAGCACCGGTGCCGCCCACAAGAACGTCATTACCCAAGCCGCCAGTCAGGATATCATTGCCGGCTCCGCCCACAAGGGTGTCCGCGCCGCCCTTACCGGAGAGGCTGTCATTTCCACTGCCGCCTGACAGATAATTTGCAATGCTGTCGCCGATGATCACATCATCATGATTGCCACCGATCACACCCTCGAAATTCTTAAACTCAATGCTTGAACGGTAGTAGTAGTCATATTTGTAGGAGCTGGAGGCCCTTACTGATCGTACTTCCGAGTAGCCCTCACTCCCGACTTGGCCAAGATCTATCTTGATCTGCGCGTCGTTCTCACCTTCGAAACTGACAATGTCAAACCCTTCGCCACCATCCAGCGTGTCAAAATACCCAAATATAGGGCCATTTGGTCTATACATTTGGCCTGGGTGGATGATGTCATCCCCTCCATTCCCATAGATGGAATCACTGCCACCACCGCCGTAAATGATATTAGCTTTATCGTCCCCTTTAATGACGTCAGAACCGTCTGAGCCAATCACGCCTTCAAAACCGGATACATTGCTGAATTCAATAGTCACAGCTCTGTTCAATAGGGAAGTAAAGATGGTGTCCGTGTCAGGGTCGGCGCCCGTTTTAATGCCGCTATCCTGATCCGACTTGGCTTGCAGCCTGCCGGTATTGATCGACAAGTTGATGATTTCTTCGGTCAGTTCCACTTCGCCTGCCTGGATTTTTCCCCGGTTTGCCGTGGAGACAAAATAGTCTTCGAGGACAACGGTCCGGGTCAGGTCTGTTGCGAAGCTGGAGGTGATGATGAGGTCATCACCGTCCCGCACCGGCTTTAACGAAGCAAAGTTCAACTGGCCAGAGAAAAATAGCGTGTCGTTGGCCGAGAAGTCCTTGATGAGGAAATCCCGGTTGCCGCCCGTCAGCGGACCGACAAAGAACACATCTGCACCGCCATTGCCTTGTCCGTCGTCGAATGAAGTTAGACAGAATTAGCTTCTGAATAGCGGCGTGTTTGGCCCGGTTTGCATGTTGATGTTAAGCGGCTTGCGCGTGGTAACGCAAGCGGCGATTTTGAAGAGTTCTGC
>NZ_LMCE01000095.1:0-315972 GCF_001623285.1 Pseudovibrio sp. Ad26 | reverse complement strand
CGGCATAGACATACCTCTCCCGCTGACGGCTCGTGACAGGAGCCACCACACATACGAATTTTGAAGTTGAAAAACGCCTCCGTTTGCAGCTGTTTCTGACGGCATGACAGCTTTTGACGACCTTTGGGGCTTTCTTTTAGGACCTGTGCAAAACAGCATCCAAACCGTCATAGATCAAAAACGAACTGCTTACCGTTCTGTGTCAGCACTATGTAAGCAAATGTATGAGATTGAGCGCGAAAAGCAAGGTAGGCAGGCGCAAATAATTTTCTACAACTCTTTGATTCATAGTAATGAATCGCTATTCATCGTAAGTGAACGCTCTATGCTGAAGCGCCTTTTAATCAGTAGGTCCACGGTTCGAACCCGTGCAGGCTCACCATTTTCTCTCAGAAAATTGGTGACTGTTTCACAAAGGCATTTATGCCTCAGTGGTGCTTGTGTGTGCCTTGCTTCAGGTTGAAGGCACTACCCTTTTTGCACTCCTTGCATTCCGGTTTTCGAACTCTCCCCCCCAATATATCGTTTTGTTCCGCTCTTTCTTTGCGAGGTTTTGCGATGAACTTTGTCATTACTGGTGCGTCTGGTGCTGGGAAATCTACTTTGCTGGAGTATCTCAAGTCTCTTGGGTATGCGTGCCGGGAGGAGGTTGGGCGCCAGTTGGTGCGGGAGCAACGGACGATTGGCGGGTCTGCCCTTCCTGATCAGGACTGCGTTGCCTTTCGGGATTTGTTGTTTGAGCATTCCATTGCGGCGTTTGATCAGAGGGTGGTGCGATCAGATGAGCCTGTTTTCCATGATCGCAGTTTTCTTGAGGCGATTGCTTACAGTGCAATTATTGGGGCTTCTGTTCCTCAGAGCATGGTGATTGCTGCACAAAAGAGGCGGTTTGCTTCTCCTGTTTTTGTGTGCGCACCGTGGAAAGAGATTTTTGAACATGATGCGGAGCGAACGCATGGCTTTGACTTTGCATGCCAGGATTATGCGGCGAATGTTTCGGTCTATCGTGCCTATGGATATGAGCTGGTTGAAGTGCCGCAAGTGTGTGTTGAAGAGCGTGCGCGGTTTGTGATTGAGCGTGCCGGAAAACGATCCCTGCTTTAATTTCTAGAATCGCTGATGTCACAAAACGTCGGGCGGGCTGTCTATTAAGAGCAGGGTGGATGTTGCTCTATGAGATTGGGCTTATGCATTTTTCGGGTTGTACCAATCTCAAGTATACACCTTATAGGTTGTTAACAGGTCGTCGTCGTGTTTCTGGTTGTGTGGTAATTCTGCAAGGTTGATTACTTGAAGATTGTTAAGTGACTGGAACCTCTTAAAATTTCTAATCTGGTTCGGGTGTTGTTATTAAGGGTTGTAAGCATAAATTTATACAACCCATAAAATTGCGTTGGTTTTCCGAAAACAAGAATATCCGTAGCGTCATCTCTATCGAAGCGGACGAATTCTCTAGAAATAAAGTTGATATCTGTTCTTCATGCCAGTGTTGGTGTGTATTTTGTGATGTCTCTTTGTGATTTTTAGAGATTTAGTCTGTAATACATTGAGGTGTGGCGGATGTATTACAAGAATACACGAATAGAACATCTTGATGGGCGTCAGGATTTGACGCCTGTTTGGGAATACTGGAACGAACATAGAAAAAAGATATTTGGAAGAGCGTTTCATCTTACTGGTGGTGACATGGATGCGGCTGAAGAGTTGATGTCGGCAACGATCATCAAAGTTGCATCGCACTTTGAACAGCGTCCCTTGAATATGAGGGAGCCAATCGCCTTTTTTATGTATGCGCTCAAAAACGAGTTTATCAGTCAGTACCGGAAGAAGCGTTATGAATATCAGTTTCGTGATGGCGATAAGGATGTTTACGACGAACATCTGGCCAATACAGAGATTGAAAGCGCACCGCAGGAAGTGTTGCTGGCTCAGAAGGAAGAGCTGATGCTGATCAGCAAGACGCTGGAGCGGCTTCCTCTTATCTACCAGCAGATTTTTTCCATGAAATTTGCCGAGGATCGCAGTTACAGCGAGATTTCGGAGGAGCTGAATATTTCTCAGGCTTTGGCCCGAAAGCGGGTGCAGTTTTTGCGTGAGAAGCTGAGAGATGCCCGCTCCAAAAAGCGTAAGCGGCTCAATTGAGCAGATTGAATGTTCACAGGAGGGTTGGGAGTGCGTCTCTCCGAATAGTTAACGAATTTAGACTGCGAGGGCGAAAGCATGGCGGAAGATACTGTAAATGCTCAGGTGACGGATGCCGTTACCCAGACAAATGTGAAGGTGGTGGGTGAAGCACCTTCTCAGGCAATTGCCAATCTGTACCAAGTGGTTAGCAATGCGACGGGATTGTCGGTTCAAAATGCGACCCATGCGCAACAATCCATGAACCAGATATCGACGGCTGTTGTGTCCAAAGGCGTGCAGCTGATTATGGAAATAGGCCCGACCTCTGGAGCGGAGTCTAAACCTTCAGGTGGCTAATTTGAGGGAATTTGATGGTGAGGGAGAGAGGTGAGAGTTCAGCTTCTCAAGAGTATGAGAATGCGATTACGCGCCGGCGGCGCCTGATCTCTCTGCTCCACGGACCTTTGAGCGATAATAGTTTGCGTTCCTCAACTCAGTCCGGTGCTGAGGCATCCAGAACACAGGGTGCTCAGCGATCTTCTCCAGCGGTCAAAATGTCCTCACAGGCGGCAACGGAAACCGTCAACACAGCAAGTGAGAGCAACAGTCAATCCGGAGCGCAACAAACCATGGTGATGGATAGTGAAAAGGGATCTGCTGGCGGTGCAGACTATGAGGATACTACCGGTTCTGACGGGACAGGTGGACAGTCGCAGGGCACATCCACGGATACCGGGAAGGGGCAGTCCTCCGGGCCATCCTATCCACCATTGCCAACCTCTGCGCCTTCAACTTCTGCTTTAAATGAACAGATTACTCAGGCTGTGCAGTTCACCAACTTTCAAAATTACCAGGGATTGGAGTCGATGATCTCCATTCCTGAGGATGTAATGACCAAGCAGTCCAGCGGGCATGCGTCGCAAAATGCGGAGACCTACATGAACGGTGTCATGCAAATCTCGATGGCTGCACAGGCGATTGTGGCTGCGAAGATCGCACAGGATCCGGCGCTGGCTGCGACACCTGCGCTGACGGAGCTGAACGTCATGGTGACCAATGCCATCTCGGCGTTTCAGGATGTGAGCGAGTGACCCGTCGGAAGTGGGTCGGCTGGTGGATCTGCTTCAGGAAATAACGCTGTTTTTTCAATAGAACTACATTTTGCTTGCGACTTTTCTTCGGGCTCTGACGCGATAGGCAGATCCCCGGTCAGCTCTAAAGGTGAGATATGGAACGGGACGTTACATACATTCGAGAGGAATTGGAGGAGGTGATCCTCAATCAGTTGCGCCGCTGGGAAGGGGTTATCGAGCAGGAAGAGACGCTTACGCTGTCGCGGTCTGGTGTTGAGACGCTGCCAGGGCTTTTGTGTCATCTGAGTCTGGCGCGGGATGCGCTGGTGAAGGCGGAAGGGATGCTGGTGTGTGAAGATGGCATTACTGCAGCGGATGTGGTGCTCGGGTTTCGCGATGAGCGATTGCAGGAAGAGGCCGACCGATATGAGGACCGCGAAGACGAGGACCGGTTGATTCAGGATGGGGTGGAAGAGGAGCTTCTTGCGCGGTTTACCTCCACTGGCGACATTGAGTTTGACGCGCGGGGAGAGGACCGTAGTTCCGAGCGGAATTCAGATCACAACTGGTAAGACTGGACTTGAGGAGTGAGGCGATGAGTACAGCCGCAAACGAAACGTCAGGGGCCGCAGATGCTGGTCCTCAGAAGGTCACGGCGACACCGGGTCCAGAATTCAACTCTGCGCTGGATGATGCTGTCGTGCAGCTGACCAAAGTGAAGCAGAATGTGGATCAGGCGGCCAGCGAATTTGCGCAGCTGAGGCAGGGCATTCCAAACTACAATGAGGTGGTTGCTGAAATCCGGCAGCAGCAGGCGCAGATCAATCGGGCTTGTGATGATGCAACGTCCTCAGCGCAGACGATTGTGTCTGAGGTGGAGCATGCGGCAGCCAAGCTGTGCACCTCCATTGATGAAGAGATTTCGACGATTAAGAGTGTGATTGGCACCGGGGAGGAAGGTGAGGAACCTCAACCAGCGCCGCCGCCTGTGCAGCCGCAACCGCAACCGCAAATAGCACCTGGGCAAGGTGTGCCGCAATCTGGTCCTGGCTTAGGGCAGTTTCCGGCCTCTGGCCTGCCCGGTCAGGGCGGGGTTCCCAATCAGGAAGCGATGGCAGTACAGGCTGCTGAAGCCATGCGGGATTTTCTGAAGAAGGAAATCAAATCAGAGCTTTCAAAGCAGATTGCGCCACTTAATGAGAAGCTCTCTGAGCTTTTGATTAGTTATCTGCAACAGAGAACTCGCGACAGGTGAGTGTGATGTGTGAACCAATTCTTACAAAGAGCACAGGCTCTTAGGAAAGAGTTCACAAATTGAGAGGAGCGGCGTCAATAGTCTGTAAATGGCAATAATAACAAGCATATTGGAGAAAAAATGCCAAAGACTATTGAGGAACAATGTGGCGCAGCAAAACCCTCCGATGGCGGAACTGTTGATGCTGACGTGATTGCAATTCTTGGGGTGGCTCCCGCGTTTGCGCTGGCGCTGACCTTCCTGACCGCGGCGCAATCGACAGGGGTGCTTTTTGAGAATTCCGTCTCGAATGCACAGCGCCAGAACATCATTGCGCAGACCGCGTTGAATCAAGGAATTTTGCATACTTATTCTGTTGGTTCCATGGCTGCTGCAAACAGCATTTCACATATGGAGCCGAAGGAAGCCGAGCAGGTGAACGAGAGTTTGCTCGGAACATTGTGTCGGTATTTTTCGCGTTAAGTCGCGGTGTTTGGTCGGTCTGCAACGGCCATTGAGTTTTCGAAATAATTGAGAGTTTGCCTCTGGTCAGTGCAGTGCTTGCGCTTGATCAGAGGTGAAGCAGGGCTGCGTTTTTACCGAACTGCTCATGAGTTCGGTTGATCAGGTGGGAGTGATTTATGGCGGATCTACCGGGGATTGGCCCCGTAATACCAGAGGGCGGCATGGTGACGGATGCTGTCACGCAATCCAATGTAACGGTGCTTGGGCAAGCGCCTGCAATTGCGATGGGAAACCTCTATGCATCCCTTGCACATTCAACGGGCATTTTGTTGCAGAACTCAGTCGCATCCGCGTCTCAATCTACCACTCTTGCACAGGCGACGACCAACATGGGCGTCATGCAAATCTATTCTGCGAATACAACGGCCGGGGCATCGGCCACAGAAAAAGTTGCTCAGGCTGGGACAGCTGACCAACTCAGCACGCTGCTGACTACCTTGCGTAGTTTCAACCCATAACCGGAACTTTCGAGCTTCGCTTTCTGGTGCAAAGGCCAGAGCGATGAGAATGGTTCTGATGCATCCTTTAAGTTGTAGTAGCGCGTACTCCTTTGGAGCCAGTTCAAGGAAATGCAGAACCGGATTTTGACCAGAACTGTATGAAAGAGGACTATTAGAATGCCAACAACTGTTAGCCCTATGATCACTGACGCGGTTACCCAGTCCAACGTAAAGGTCGTGGGTGAAGCCCCTGCGATGGCAATGGGCAGTGTCTTTCAGACAATGGCTCATTCCACCGGAATTCTCTTTGAGAACTATGTTTCTGCCGCTCAGCAGCAGAACATTCTTTCTCAGGCAGCAGCTAACCAGGGAGTCATGCAGATTTACTCCATGGATACGATGGCTGGTGCTGGTGCTACCGAAAAAGTTGCTCAGAGCGGCACACCAGACCAGTTGAACACGCTGCTGACAATCATGCGCGTTTTCAACCCAACCTAAAGGGTTTAGGCGTCGCCCTCCGGCGGCGTTGGTTCAACTTGCAGTTAATGGTGTCCGGTTGGTTTTCAGGTGGGCATGCCCCTGGTGGTTCTCTGTGAAATCACCGGACACGACTTCTCTTATTCATGGCAGTTCATATTCTGCTGAGCTGCTTTTGTTTCTGTCTCCCGCGTATCGGTATTCGAAAGGCGGTTTCGTCTCTTCGAAAGATATGCTGCATTTTTAAGGATGACGACTATGCCGGATACGGTAAATCCAATGATTACTGATGCCGTCACACAAACCAATGTGAAGGTTGTTGGTGAAGCACCCGCCATGGCAATGGGTTCGCTTTTCCAGACGATGGCGCACTCAACCGGTATTCTCTTTGAGAATAACGTGGCTGCTTCGCAGCAGCAGAACATTCTGGCTCAGGCTGCAACCAACCAGGGCGTTATGCAGATCTACTCCATGGATACCATGGCAGCTGCTGGTGCTACGGAAAAGGTTGCTCAGTCTGGAACGCCGGATCAGCTTCAGACGCTTCTTACCATTATGGAAACCTTCCGTCCGGGCCGGTAAATGAACCTGTGACGACCTCTCGTGCGAGTTACATTTCAACCTTCCCTGCTTCGGCAGGGGAGGTTTGCAGTTTTGGTATGGTCTCTTTTGCTGACAGACCCGATGGAAATGGGTATAGGTACTGCTACGAATAAGCCCACAAAGGCAAAGAATGACACATACGCTAACCCCCATTTTGGTCTGTGCGCTCTACAAGTTTGTTGAGTTTGCGGACTTTGAAGACATGCGCGAACCTCTGCTTGACTACTGCAAAAGCCGTGGTATTCGCGGCAGTCTTCTTATTGCTCGTGAGGGCATTAACGGCACGATTGCTGGTGAAGAACCGCAGATGCGGGACGTGATTGCCTACTTGCGCAAAGACCCGCGTTTTCATGATATCACCGTCAAGGAAAGCTGGGCGAAGCAAGTTCCATTCAAGCGCATGAAGGTGCGTTTGAAGCAAGCGATCGTGAATATGGGCGTGAACCATATCGATCCGAATGATCTTGTCGGCACCTATGTGAAGCCAGAGGACTGGAATGCGCTGATCTCTGACCCGGATACGGTCGTGATTGATACGCGCAATGACTATGAGTTTGCTCTTGGCACGTTTGAAGGTGCATTGGACCCTGACACGGAGACCTTTAATGAGTTTCCTGAGTGGGTCAAACGCAATGACAATGCTCTGCGTGCCAAGAAGAAGGTTGCCATGTTCTGCACCGGCGGTATCCGCTGTGAGCGGGCTACCGGCTTGATGCTGGAGCAGGGTTATGATGAGGTTTACCACCTTGAGGGCGGTATTCTGAATTATCTGGAAAATGTGCCAGAGGACGAGAGCCTCTGGAAAGGCGAGTGCTTTGTGTTTGATGACCGCGTGTCTGTTGACCACAAGCTTGATGCTGGCTGGGGGAAGAACCTGCCGGAGAAAACCAAGAAGGTTCTCGCGCCCTACCAGATTGACGACAAGCCTTCTGAGGCTGGTGAAAGCTGAAGCAGAGTTGATTGAGGGGCGGTTTGACTGCCTCTTATTTTTGCTTGGATCCGGAAAATCTTATCCCCGTTTGCTCAGGCTAGCTTATTGTTGATCTCATGTTCACGTAAACGGGCAGCTGGCGGAGCGACCGTCAGTGCAGCGTGAGCTGGGCGGGGCTACCGGGAGACATAACGCATCCTCCGGCGGGTCCGTTGAAACACCCCTTGAAAGTCTTTAGTGCAGGGACCAAGCGGAAGCTGGTCACCCGATGGGCGTCTACACTGGCAGGCGTTTAGCTATCACTGACACTCACATTTGCCTCTGGCTGGTGTGCTTGTTGCTGATGGTGCCTGCTCCCAATGCCTTTCGGTGGAGACCTTGTTTCATACAAAAACGCCCGGGCAAGGCGAGTAGCCAATGCCGAAGAAACTAACTTACTCACAATGCGCAGGCATCGCCTGCTCGCCTTGCTCACCCCGTACTCCGGGGCCCAAACGACAACACCGCCGGACAGGAGCCAGCGGTGCTAAATCTGTTTGTTTTTCAGGAGGCAGGGCAGAGCTTATCCGAAACGGCAGGTTGGCAGACCTTTGTGCTCCACATCCATTGCGAAGAGACCGCCTGATTTCGGGAACTCTTTGAGAAGCTCCTCATCTCCATGTGGGCGCAGGCTTGCCACGACCAGTGTGCCCAGGTTTGGACCTGCAAAGCACGGGATGGTCGGGCGTGGGACTGGCATAGCGATAGACTGCAGCAGCTGTCCATCCGGATCAAAGCAGTTGACGTTGCCTGCTGAGACGCCTGCGGACCAGTAGTTGCCATCGGTGTCTGTTGTTGCGCCGTCGGGTCTGCCCACTGTGTTGTCCAGCTGCAGGAACTTGCGCTGGTTGGTGACCGCGCCGAAGTCACGGTCAAAATCATAGGCGAAGACTTCACCGGAGCCGGTGTCGGAGTGGTACATGGTCTTATTATCCGGAGACCATGCCAAGCCGTTGGAGGTTCTGATTTCAGTGGCAATCTGCGTGACGTTGCCATCTGGCGTGACGCGATAGAGGCTGGCGATAGGTGTTCTTGGACTGATGTCGTCCATGGTGCCCACCCAGAATGCGCCGTCAGGTCCGACCTTACCGTCGTTCAGACGGGTGCGTGGATTATCCGGCTCAATCTTTGCGATGACCTCGTACATTTTGGTGCCTGTATCGAACAGGATGATTTCGTCTTTCATCGCCACGATGAGGCGACCGTCCTTACAAAGGCCGAAGGAGCCAACGACTTTCGGGAAGTCCCATGTGGTGACTTCTTTGCTATCCCAATGCATTGCGTGGATCTGTTTTCCGAGAATGTCACAGAAGAACAGGTGTTTTGTCAGTTCATCCCAGAGGAGACCTTCGGCCAGCTCGTAGCGACCATCCAGCAAGCAAGTGATAATTGGGGTCAAAGTCGTGCTCCATACTCATGCAGCCCGGGAGAGCTGCAGCAATATACAATTGAGCGTTGTTATAGAGAGGTTTGGCAGAAGCGTCGAGTATGCCTGTGAGAAAACCGCAAGGTTTCCGAGGTGAATTAGCTCTCTGAAATTGGCAGAGCGCTGCCTTGTTTGGTGGAGCGGATTGCGAAGGAGGAGCGCATGCGCACAACGCCGGGGAGGCGGGTGAGGTGGTCACGGTGGATGCGCTCAAAATCAACCGGATCATCGGCCATCACACGTAGGATGTAATCCGCATCGCCGCCCATGAGGTGGCACTCCATAATCTCGGTGGAGCGATCAACAGCCTTTTCGAATGTTGAAAGGGCTTCTTCTGACTGAGAGCCGAGTGAGATCTCGACAAAGACGCTCATGCGCTTGCCCAGCTTTTTCGGATTGAGCAGTGCGACGTACTTCTCGATGACGCCTTCACCCTCCAGCGTCCGGACACGACGCAAGCAGGCAGAGGCGGACAGACCCACATGATCTGCAAGATCAGAATTGGAGATACGGCCATTGTCCTGCAGCGCACGGAGGATCTTTTTATCAAGCTTGTCGAGTTTCATAGCTTTGCCGTTTTCGCAGATTATTGTGTCTGAACGATGTTTATTCGTAGATGTTTGCTAAAATGTACCGTGTCGTGCGCACATTGCAAGCATCTGCAGTTGAGATTTCCATAAGCTATGTAGAAACACAAAGCCGAAGCTGATTGGGAGATTGTGATGCTTGTTGGTGTTCCTAAGGAAATAAAAAATCACGAATATCGCGTTGGTCTGACGCCAGACAGCGTGCGTGAAGTTGTTGCTCATGGCCACGACGTGGTTGTTGAAACCAATGCCGGTGTTGGCATTGGCGCGAGCGATGCTGACTATATTGCAGCTGGCGCATCCATCCTGCCGACTGCTGCTGACGTCTTCGCGAAAGCAGAAATGATTGTGAAGGTGAAAGAACCTCAGGCTGTTGAGCGCAAGATGCTCCGTCCTGATCACCTGCTGTTCACCTACCTGCACCTGGCTCCGGATCCAGAGCAGACTGCTGACCTTGTCGCCTCCGGCGCGGTTTGCATCGCTTATGAAACCGTAACGGATGAGAAAGGCCGCCTTCCACTGCTGGCGCCTATGTCTCAGGTTGCTGGTCGTCTTTCCATTCAGGCTGGTGCAACTGCACTGCAGAAAGCCAATGGCGGCGCTGGTGTTCTACTCGGCGGCGTACCGGGTGTTGCTCCTGCGAAAACCGTTGTGATTGGCGGTGGTGTTGTTGGTGCCCACGCAATTGAAATGGCAATCGGCCTTGGCTCCGATGTTACCGTTCTGGACAGAAACGTTGATGTTCTCGACGCCCTTTCTGCACGCTTCGGTTCCCGCTTGAAGACAGTGTTCTCCAACCGTGCCGCGCTTGAGAAAGAAGTTCTGGCTGCTGATCTGGTTGTTGGTGCTGTTCTGGTGGCTGGTGCAGCTGCACCGAAACTGGTGACCAAAGAGCACATCAAGGCGATGAAGCCGGGTTCTGTTGTCGTTGACGTTGCTATCGACCAGGGTGGTTGTTTTGAAACCTCCCGTGCAACAACTCACCAGGATCCAACCTACATCGTGGATGAAGTGGTTCACTACTGCGTGGCAAACATGCCGGGCGCTGTGGCTCGCACCTCCACTTACGCGCTGAACAACGCAACCTTGCCTTACGTTCTGGCGCTGGCTGACAAAGGCTACGCAGCTGCTCTTCGCGACATCCCAGGCTTCCTGCCGGGTCTGAACGTTTATAAGGGGCAGGTCACTGTTGCTGAAGTTGCTGAAAACCTGGGCTACACTTACGTGGCTCCTGAAGCTGCTCTGGTTCAGGAAACTGAAGCAGCCTGAAAGTCCAAGCGGACTTAGAGCACGTCGCGTTCATTAGCATTCACGCATCGTGCTCTAACATCTTTGGCGGAGCGAATTCTTGTCGTTTGATTGAATCCAATCAAACGGAACGCGCTCTAGAGATTAGAAGCGGGAGCCACTGGCTCCCGTTTTGCGTTGGTAAAGATTCTGTTTACCCTGTCACCGGTTTGCTGCGGCGTTAATGAGTTTGCAGGTGCGGTTTCGATATACTGGTCAAAATTTACTAGTATTTTTCGGGTTAGGCGGTATCATGTATCATGATTTGGAATTGGTTCTTCAGCATGATTTGATTGTTGAATGGAAAGAGCACTACAAAGAGGTGTTCGGCAAGCACACGCTCCTGCTGAATAACCGCCTGCATGAGCTGCCTGTGTTTCTGCCAGAAAACCTAGCGCGGTTGATTGAGACCACTCCCTCTGAGCACTATGATTTTGTTCGTCCCGGTGCCATTGGCACCAAGAAGTCCCAGTGGCTACAAGGCAGTATTGAAGGCGCCAAAGGCGAGGATGTGCTTCGTGCTGTAGAAGAAGGACGTTTCTGGCTTTCTCTTCGTGCACTTCAGGACTGGGATGAAGGCTTCAAGCAGGTCACATCGAAGATATTTGATGAGCTTGAGGTGAAGGTTCCGGGCTTTGAGACCTTTAAGCACAAGACCGGGATGTTGATTTCTTCCCCCTGTGCCCAAGTGTACTATCATGCAGATGTACCCGGACAATCCTTATGGCAGGTGAAGGGCCATAAGGACGTTTATATTTATGAGAATACCGCGCCGTTTCTTTCTGATGAGCAGCTGGAAGGTATCTTCCTTGGGACGACCGAAGAAGAGATCCGCTTTGAGCCCTGGTATGATGAGTTCGCTACAAAGGTGACGCTGAGCCCAGGTGAGATGGCGCACTGGCCGCTCAACAACCCACATCGAGTTGAGAACCATGATGAGGTGAACATCTCGGTGACCACTGAGCACTTCACCGCTGAGATCAGGGATTTTTATGCGATCATCTATGCCAATGGTTTGCTGCGTAGAGCAGGTATCTCTGGCAACCGGCATAGCGTAGGTGCGATGAAATACGCCAAGATGGCTTTGGCGGCTGCACATAAGATCATCTACAAGAAGATAGTGCAGCAGAGTGCGGGTGCCAAAAGCCCGCGCAGCTTCAAGCTGGACATGACTGCACCGGACTTTATGGCTGATCTGTAGAGAGGATTGCTGTCAGCAGCGGTAGTAGTATGGGCGGCCATAGGTGTCGTAGCCGACACAGCGGCGCGGAGTGGTAGCTGCACCAATCAACCCGCCAGCAACGGCACCGATACCCGCACCGGCAAAGGCCGCGCCGACATCCCCTGTTGCTGCTCCAATCGCAGCGCCGGTGGCTGCACCAAGACCACCACCAACGAGGACGCGGTCTGTTCGGTTATACTCACTGCAAGCACCGAGTGTGAGCAGGGTGGCTGTTAGGATTATTAATTTTCTCACGATCCTACCCATGGTCTGATTGTTTGAAACCCACGGTAGTGCTTGACCCGTTGCAGATGAATGAATGCGGCTGACGAGATGGCAAGGTGGTTAAGTTGAAGCTGTTTGTCTTTTGAGACTTGTAGGTATGTAACGCAAAAAGGCCCCGCAATTGCAGGGCCTTTGGAATGGTATAACCAAATCTTTTTGCGAGGCTTATGGGCACTTCACGCGGTAAGGGCGACCATACTGATCATAGGCAGTACAGTTTTTCGGAGTTGTCACATTGCCAACAATGCCACCAGCTACACCGCCGATTGCTGCACCAGCGACAGCAGACCCCACACCACCGCCTGTGGCAGCACCGATAGCTGCACCAGTCGCAGCACCAAGGCCACCGCCGATGAGAGTACGGTCTGTGCTTGAGGATGTGTTACAGCCAGCAAGGGCAAGCAAAGCAACACTTACACCAGCAAGAGCAATTTTTTTCATTTTTTCCAGTCTCCTTTTGCTGCCAATCCCAATTTGACCGGACCCCGATACCTCCTGGCAGCTCTAACTTTGTGAGGCTGAGCTAACAAAAAGAACATGGTTAAAGTTTGTTAAAAATTAGAGGCTCCTCGCCTTCTTTAGGTATTTTAACAAGCCTTGGGTCGAACTGTCTTTGTTTGCTGCAGATTGGCTGCCTTCAACCATTGGCAACAGCTGTGTCGCAAGTTCTTTTCCAAGTTCAACACCCCACTGGTCGTAGGAGTTGATGTTCCAAATCGCTCCTTCAACGAAGACGCGATGTTCATAAGACGCGATCAATCTACCCAGTGTGAATGGATCAAGACGATCATAGATGAGGGTGGTTGAAGGCCGGTTACCCGGGAAGACCTTTTGTGGAGCTAGTTTGGCAATCTCTTCTTCAGATTTTCCATCTTTACGAAATTTGTCTTCAACCTCTTCCAGAGAACGGCCACGGAGCAAGGCTTCACTCTGGGCAAGGCAGTTTGCCAGAAGGAGATTGTGATGGACTTGCAGGTCCTCTTCGTGGCTGTTGGCAGCAACCAGAAATTCACAAGGAATGATGCTCGTACCCTGATGAATCAGTTGGTAGAACGCATGCTGGCCGTTGGTGCCAGGCTCACCCCAGACGATTGGGCCGGTCTGGGTTTCAACAGCAGTACCGTCTTTGGTGACACTCTTGCCGTTGGATTCCATGTCCAGCTGCTGCAGGTAGGCAGGGAAGCGGGCGAGGCGCTGATCATATGGCAGAACTGCGCGGGTGTCGTAACCCAACACATTGCGATGCCAGACGCCGATGAGGCCCATCAGGAACGGGATGTTGTCTTCAATCGGGGTTGTGCGGAAGTGATTGTCCATTGCATGGGCGCCGCCGAGGAAATCGGAGAATGCGTCCGGGCCGATAGCGATCATAAGCGGGAGGCCGATCGCGGACCAGATGGAGTAACGTCCGCCGACCCAGTCCCAGAAGCCAAAGACACGCTCCTCGGAAATGCCGAAGGCCGCGACTTTTTCCAGTGCGGTGGAGACAGCTGCAAAGTGTGCTCCAACAGCTTCTTCGCCGTTATGTTTGGCGATCCAACGACGGGCTGTTGCCGCGTTGGTCATGGTCTCAATAGTGGTGAAGGTCTTGCTGGCGATGATGAAGAGGGTTTTCGCCGGGTTCAGCTTCTCCAGTGTGTCGGCGATGTGTGCGCCATCTACGTTGGAGACGTAGTGTAGGTTCGGGCCATCATGGTATGGGGCCAAAGCCAGAGTTGTCATCACCGGGCCAAGATCGGAGCCGCCAATGCCGATGTTGACGACGTCCGTGATCTTCTCGCCGGAGTGGCCTGTGATTTCGCCAGAGCGGATGCCTTCTGCGAAGTCGCCCATGTTGACGAGAACTTCGTTGATGTCAGGCATGACGTCTTTGCCGTCCACCAGAACCGGGTTTTCGGACTGGTTGCGTAGAGCGGTGTGCAGCACAGCGCGATCTTCAGTGGTGTTGATGTGTTCACCTGCGAACATGGCATCACGTTTTGCTTCAACATTGGCAGCGCGTGCGAGTTCGAGCAGGAGCTCAAGGGTTTCTTCGGTCAGCTTGTTCTTGGAGAAATCGTAGAGCAGGTCGTCAGCAGAACGGGAGAACTTATCAAAACGAGAGGGATCTGCTGCAAAGAGATCGGTAATCTTAGTGGAATGAATGGCCTGAGCGTGGTCATCAAGGCGTTTAAAGATATCTTTTGGATTAGCTGTCGGCATCAAGGCCTCCATTTATTCTTGTAATAGCTTCTGGCTGGCAGCGAGCGTCGCGCCTTGCCAATTTACCGTAAAGCAGCTTGCTCGTTTTCGGGACGTGCAAACTGCTTCAAAGTTTTGTTTTTATACGTCTTCTTACCCGAAAATCTGTTCCTGTTTTTAGGAGCATGACAGGTCCTTGATGTAAGACCCCGGGTAAGAAATTCAATGCAATCAATCGTGATGGTTTGCGATTAAACAGTCAATGCAG
Organism: Pseudovibrio sp. Ad26; assembly: GCF_001623285.1. Classification (NCBI taxonomy): domain Bacteria; kingdom Pseudomonadati; phylum Pseudomonadota; class Alphaproteobacteria; order Hyphomicrobiales; family Stappiaceae; genus Pseudovibrio; species Pseudovibrio sp. Ad26. The sequence goes on along the minus strand of NZ_LMCE01000095.1, from coordinate 301,270 downwards.
CTGCTTCGCGAGCCCGCTTTTCAATGCCGGCCCAGTCTTCAGATTCAATTGCTTTTGCGTCTGCGATCCAGGACCCACCAACACAAAGTACGTTTGGCAGAGCAAGGAAATCACGTGCGTTGCCAAGGTTGATACCACCAGTTGGGCAGAATTTAGCCGCAGCCAGAGGAGAAGACAGACCTTTCAACATTGGAGTGCCGCCAGCTGGAACAGCTGGGAAGAACTTGAGACGCTCATAGCCTGCTTCCAAAAGCTTCATCACTTCTGACGGAGTGCATGTGCCCGGAAGCAAAGGAGTTTGCTGGAAGTCTTCAGCAGCTGCGATCAGATTGTCTGTTGCGCCCGGAGAAACGACAAATGTTGAACCTGCTTTGACAGAGGCTTCGTACTGCTGATGAGTGAGAACGGTACCTGCACCAACCAGAGCACCTTCCACGTTATCGGCAACTGCTTTGATGCAGTCCAGAGCGTTTGGGGTGCGCAGGGTGATCTCGATGCCGGGGATGCCACCATCAACGAGGGCCTGAGCCATTGGCACTGCTTTTTTAGGGTCATTCACAATGAGAACTGCGATCACCGGGGCGGCGGTCATGATTGCTTCTACGCGCTCGATATTCTGAGCCATTACACTGTCTCCATTGCGCTGACCGTGTCAGCATTCTGTTGGGTTTTGTTGATTTGCTCCAGATTGAAAAGGCGAGCGCCGGTGTCGGCTGAGCTCACGTTTGCTCTGAAACTTGCGAATAATTCTCGTCCAGTTCCACTCTGGTAAGCTTGCAGGTCTGCAGGTGCGGCAGGTCTTTGCGCAAACTCATCGGCAGGAACAAGTAGCTCCAGCGTACCGCTTACTGCATCAAGGCGCAGCAAGTCACCGTCCTTTACCTTTGCAATTGGTCCGCCATCCATGGCCTCGGGAGTAACATGAATTGCAGCTGGGATCTTGCCACTGGCGCCGGACATCCGACCATCTGTTACAAGTGCGACTTTATACCCCCGGTTCTGCACAACGCTAAGAGGCGGTGTCAGTTTATGGGCTTCTGGCATGCCGCAGGCTTGCGGGCCGACGTAGCGGAGCACGACAATCACATCTTTGTTGAGTTTGCCAGCTTTGAAGGCTGCTTCAACATCTTCTTGCGTATGGAAGACCTGAGCTGGGGCTTCGATGATATGGCGATCAGGTGCGACAGCAGAGGTTTTAATGATGGCAGAGCCGAGGTTGCCTGTGAGGACTTTGAGACCGCCGTCTTTGTTGAACGGAACGGACATTGGCGCAAGAATGGTTTCATCCAATGCCTTAGCCGGTGCTGGCTTGCGGAGGACACCGCCTTTATCATCAAGGAAGACGTTGACGGTGTAACCGTCCAAGCCTGTTCCGTTGACTGTTTTGACGTCTTTGTGCAGCAAACCTGCATCCAGCAGTTCGCGAATGAGGAAACCCATTCCTCCTGCTGCTTCAAAATGGTTTACATCGCTTTTGCCGTTTGGATAAACGCGGGCGAGCAACGGGACGACTTCGGAGAGGTCTGAAATGTCCTGCCATGTGAGCTGAATGCCAGCCGCTGCGGCCACGGCAACAAGATGCATTGTGTGGTTGGTGGAGCCACCTGTTGCATGGAGGCCCACAACACCGTTCACGATTGCGCGTTCGTCGATGATCTCAAAGAGCGGCGTAGGTGTGCTGCGCTGTGCGGTGAGTTCGACAACTTGTGTGACTGCCTCTTCAACCAATGCTTTGCGCAGGGGCGTCAAAGGGTTGGTGAAGGAACTGCCCGGCATGTGCAGGCCCATGATTTCCATCAGCATCTGATTGGAGTTTGCAGTGCCGTAAAACGTACAGGTGCCCGGAGAGTGGTAGGATGCGCTTTCAGAAGCGAGCAGTTCTTCGCGGGTTGCTTTGCCTTCTGCAAACAGCTGGCGGATGTGGGCTTTCTCGTCGTTGGCAAGGCCGGAGGTCATTGGGCCGGCAGGCAGGAAGATAGCAGGCAGATGGCCAAAGGACAAAGCGCCGATGAGCAAGCCGGGAACGATCTTATCGCAAACACCGAGGAACACAGCTGCGTCAAACATGCCGTGGGACAGGCCTACGGCAACGGACATGGCGATCAGGTCGCGGGAGAACAGTGACAGGTCCATCGCTGGCAGACCTTGCGTGACACCATCGCACATGGCTGGTACGCCGCCAGCAACCTGAGCTGTCGCCTGAATTTTGCGGACTGTTGCGCGGATAATTTCCGGGTAGTTCTCATATGGTTGGTGGGCGGAGAGCATGTCGTTGTAGGCGGTGATGATACCGAGGTTTGGCTGCTTGTCTGTGGCGAGGTGCTGCTTGTCAGCTGCGGGGCATGCAGCAAAGCCGTGTGCAAGGTTTGTGCAGCCGAGGTTTGTACGTTGTGGTGCTTGGGTATGCTGCGCCTGCATGCGACGAAGATAATCTTGTCTGCTCGCGGCGCTGCGTTCAATTATGCGATCCGTAATCTCTTTGAGGCGAGGGTGAACCATGTCTTTTGCTCTGCCTTTTGTTCTTTGACTTTTCATCAGTCAAACCGAATGACCAGCTGCGGGAATGGGAGGAGAAATCCCTGATTTTGGTCGTTTTAATCGATTTAAATTCTGAGCCTAATTTTTATTGTGACAACTCTGCCCATAGGCAATTTTGATTGTTTCGGGGATTGGCGCAAGTGGGAGAAATACTTGCTAGGGTGGTGAGGTGCCGGGGACCGGCACCTGCAACTTAATCAGTATGTTTCGTCATGCCATGTACGACCATCACGCTCGATAAGGGCGATGGAGGCCGATGGGCCCCAGGTTCCTGAGGTATAAGGTTTTGGAGCTTCTTTGATCTGGGACCACTGCTCGAGGATCGGGTCGATCCATGTCCATGCCGCTTCTACTTCGTCTCGGCGCATGAACAGGGTTTGGTTGCCACGGATCATATCCATGATGAGGCGCTCATAAGCATCCGGATGACGGGAGCTGAAGGCTTCGGCAAAGGTCATGTCCAGCGGAACTTCACGCAGCCGCATGGAACCTGGGCCCGGGTCCTTAATCATCACCTGCATTTTCACGCCTTCATCTGGCTGCAGGCGGATGACCAGCTTGTTTGCAGCAATCCGTCCAGCATCTGGCAGGAAGATGGAGTGCGGCAGGTCTTTGAATTGGATGGTGATTTCGGAAACACGAGCGGCAAGGCGTTTGCCGGTGCGCAGGTAAAACGGAACGTTGGCCCAACGCCAGTTCTCGATGTCTACCTTGGCAGCTACGAAGGTTTCAGTGTTGGAATCGTTGCGACCCAGCTCTTCCAGATAACCCTTCACGGCACCGCCAGCAGATGCACCAGCACGGTACTGACCGCGAACTGTGTTGCGCTCGACCATTTCGGTGCTCATTGGACGAAGGGCTTTGAGCACCTTCAGTTTCTCGTCGCGCACACTGTCTGGTGCCATGGATTCAGGTGGTTCCATAGCAACGAGGCAAAGCAGCTGAAGCAGGTGGTTCTGGACCATGTCGCGCAGAGCGCCTGCGGTGTCGTAGTAACCAGCGCGGCTTTCAACGCCGAGTGTTTCTGCCACGGTGATCTGTACGTGGTCGATGTGAGCCGCGTTCCAGAGTGGCTCAAACAGTACGTTAGCAAAGCGCAGAGCCATAAGGTTCTGAACGGTTTCTTTGCCGAGGTAGTGATCGATACGGAAAATCTGGTGCTCTTTGAAGACAGAACCGATGGTTTCGTTGACGTCGTGTGCAGACCTGCCATTCTTACCGATCGGCTTTTCGATGGTCACGCGGGACGTTTCTGTCACGAGGTTGTGTTCGCCAAGGGCGGAGCAGATTGGGCCGAAGAAGTCTGGAGAAACAGAGAGGTAGAAAGCGCGGACAACGTCTTCGCGGCCTGCCAGCTTCTGTTCAAGCGCTTCCCAGCCGGTGTTCTGAGCAACGTCAACGGACACATATTGGATGCGGGCGAGGAAGCGTTCGAGAGCTTCCTGATCTACTTCAGCGACGTGCTCACAAATTGCTGTGCGGGCCCAGTCGCGGTATTCTGTATCGCTAAGCTCGCGGCGGGAAACGGCGATGATGCGCGCGTCTTCACCCAGATGACCGACTGGTTCGCGATGATAGAGAGCTGGGAGCAGCTTGCGGTGTGCAAGATCGCCGGTGCCTCCAAATACAACGAGATCAAATGGGTCAGATTGAGCTGGACGGTTCGCCATGGAGTTCCCTTAGTCGTGAGCCGGTATCGGATATCCGGCTTCAATTGCTTGGCATGCGGTATCAGTTGGAGAATTTGCAGGAGCAAGCCAGCAGGCCAACTGAATTAAATTTGATTGTAGAGTTGTGAGAGGCGCGGACGTGAGCCGCAAGCTTGGCAGTTAGACTGCTCTTATCTGCATCAAAACTCATACAAAGGTTGCATTTATGAAATTGCACCTCTGTTTGATGCGGGTTTCATCAAAATGCAAGCAAAAATACGAATGTGCCTAGAAACTAGGCAGTTCGGCGTACTGAAAGGGGAAGTCGCCATCCAAAAAATGCAGTTTCTGTGGGTTTTGTTTTCCCACTGTCATGATTTGTACAATTCCAACAAGCATTTGTAATGGCGGCATTGGGGAGCTTGCGATCTTTTGCTAGGCTTACCCCAAGGGAAATATAAATGAGGAAGCATGCCCTATGCTTCCTCTGGGAGGAAATGGCATGGGATCTCGTCAGCAAAAGGTTGCCGGTTTAAAAACACTCATCGATCAGGGGCAGGGCAATGTGCCAGCCGATCTGGTGTTGAAGAATGTTGAGCTGTTCAATGTGATCGACGGCAGTCTGACGAAGACCGACATTGCGATCTCCGGCGAGAAGATTGTTGGGACTTATGACAACTACAGCGGTGTGAACGAGATCGACTGCAGCGGCAAGATTGCCGTGCCGGGCTTTATCGATACCCATCTTCATGTGGAATCATCGTTGGTGACACCGTTTGAGTTCGATCGTTGTGTGCTGCCTCACGGTGTGACGACTGCGATTTGTGATCCGCACGAGATTGCCAATGTGACCGGTGCTGCTGGCATCAAGTACTTCCTCGACAGCTCTGTTGAGACCATTCTGGATTTGCGGGTGAACCTGTCTTCCTGTGTGCCTGCCACCAAATTTGAGACAGCTGGTGCTCAATTGGAGATTGATGATCTTTTGCCGTTCAAGGACCATCCAAGCGTTATTGGTTTGGCGGAGTTTATGAACTTCCCCGGTGTGTTGGCCGGTGATCCGGATGCTTTGGCTAAGATTGCAGAGTTTGAAGGTGAGCATATTGATGGTCATGCGCCTTTGGTGCGTGGCAAAGCCTTGAATGGCTACCTTGCCGCGGGCATTCGGACTGATCATGAAGCGACCACTGCAGAAGAAGCATTGGAGAAGATCTCTAAGGGCATGACGATCCTGATCCGAGAAGGATCTGTCTCTAAAGATCTGGATGCTTTAGCGCCTGTCCTGACGCCTGAACGGGCCAGTTTTGTTGCGCTTTGTACGGATGACCGGAATCCACTTGATATTGCGGAGGAGGGACATCTTGATTGTCTCATCAAGCGCTTGATTGCTCATGGATGCGCACCTCGTGATGTCTACCGTGCGGCAAGCTGGTCAGCAGCCACTGCATTTGGTCTGCGAGATCGCGGATTGATCGCGCCGGGTTGGCGTGCGGATATTGTGTTGCTCAATGATTTGGAAAGCTGTGATGTGGATCAGGTGATCAGTGCTGGGCGTGTGGTTTCGGATGAGTTGTTTGCCAGCCGCAAGTTGATTGAGCCGGAAGGTTTGCTGGATAGTTGCCATGCTGAACCAGTGCATGCAGAAAGCTTCCGTGTGCCTGCGCAGCGCGAAACATCAGTGATTGGTGTGAAACCGGGGCTGATTATCACCGAGCATCTAAAGATGGATTTGCCCGTTGAGCATAATTATTCCCAGATCGATTTGGGGCAGGATGCTATCAAAGTGGCTGTTGTTGAGCGTCATGGAAAGACTGGGAACATTGCGACAGGGTTCGTAAATGGTTTTGGAATGACATCGGGGGCGATTGCCTCGTCTGTCGGGCATGATAGCCACAATATCTGTGTGGTTGGGGCCAATGAGGAAGCCATGGCAACAGCCGTGAACCGATGCATTGCGTTGCGCGGTGGATTTGTGGTTGCTGAAGGTGATGAGGTGCTGGCTGAGATGGAATTGCCACTTGCCGGATTGATGAGCCTGGAGCGTTTTGAGGTGGTCAAAGAGCGTTTGGAAGTGCTGCGCGAAGCCGCAAAATCGCTCAATTGTGTTTTGCCAGAGCCGTTTTTGCAGGTCGCATTCTTGCCTCTTCCGGTTATTCCCCACCTTAAAATTACAGATTTTGGGCTTTTTGACGTGTCGAGTTTTCAGCTCATTCAATAGAGCAGGGCTTTGATATCTCTCGGTTTCTCGAGAAAAAATCAGTGGAATTGAATAAAGTGTCGCATTGAAGGTCAACCGTATGTCTGGGTTGACGCAATGGTAAACCTGACGCAAATTCCACGCAAAGCATGATGATATAAGGTTTTTCTGATATGTTGCGCACATGAACCTTGGCGCTCAGCTTCGGTTTCCTGTCAACTTCGTCTGAAGAACTATAATAATTCGGGGAGGAGATCTGCGCATGGCGACAGGTCGTGAGGGACAAGTGGAATTTCCAATTCGTACTATCGATAGCTATCTGGATGATACGGTCAAAAATTATGCGCACCGTCCGGCTATCTACTTCATGGGCAAATCAACAAGCTACGGCGAATTGGGAGATTTCGTTGAGCGTGCTGCAGGTGCCCTGCAGGCGATGGGTGTGAAGAAGGGTGACAAAGTCGGCCTTTGTCTGCCTAACACGCCGTACTACACTATTTTCTATTTTGCGATCATGAAAATTGGTGGCGTCGTCGTCAACTTCAACCCGCTTTATGTTGAGCGCGAAATTGCGTTCCAGGCGCGGGATTCTGGCGCGCGTATCATGGTGACCATGGATCTTTCCGTGATCTATGATCGTGTGGAAGCTGTTCGTCAGGAAGGTGCGCTGGACAACATCATTGTTTGTCCGATGGCGGATATTCTGCCTCAGCCTAAGAAGCTGTTGTTCCAGCTGTTCAAGCGGAAGGATGTTTCCAACATTCCTGCTGATAAAGCTCACATCCGCTTCAAAGATTTTCTTGCAAAGTCCAAAGGCATTACTCCGGTTGAAATCGAGCCGAAGGAAGATGTGGCGATCCTGCAGTATACCGGTGGTACCACTGGTGTGCCTAAGGGTGCGATGCTGACGCATTACAACATCACATCAAACATGGAGATGCTGGAAAGCCATTACGGTGGCTTGAAGCGCGGCTACGAGAAGACACTCTGTGTGCTGCCATTCTTCCATGTGTTTGCGATGACTGTTCTGCAGAATCTTTCCATTCTAGGTGCGGCAGAAATGCTGCTTATGCCGCGGTTTGACCTGAAAGAACTGCTTGATCTGGCTGCGAAGAAGAAACCAACCTTGTTTGCTGCTGTGCCAACGCTTTACACCGCGATCAACAACAGCGAGCTAACTAAGAACTACGACCTGACATCAATCCGCTATTGTATGTCTGGTGGAGCGCCGCTGCCTGTTGAAGTGAAGCAGAAGTTTGAAGCCCTGACAGGCTGTGTTCTGGTGGAAGGCTACGGTCTGACAGAGAGCTCTCCGGTTGCCTCAGCTAACCCGATGGACGGAACAGGTAAAGACGGCTCTATCGGCGTTGTAATGCCGGGGACGACTATTGAGTTCCGTGATCTGGAAGATCTAGAGAAAACGGTTGAGCGCGGAGAAAAAGGTGAGCTTTGCATCATCGGTCCGCAGGTCATGAAGGGTTACTGGAACCGTCCTGATGAGACCGCTAAAACTCTGGAAGATGGCCGCGTGTTGCACACTGGTGATGTCGGTTACATGGATGATGAGGGTTTCATCTTCCTTGTTGATCGCATCAAGGACCTCATCATCTGTTCTGGCTACAACGTTTACCCGCGTGTGATCGAGGAGGCGCTTTATCAGCATCCGTCCGTTGCCGAGGTCATCGTGATTGCTATCCCTGATGGATATCGTGGTCAGGCGCCGAAGGCCTTTGTGAAGCTGAAAGATGGACAGAGCGCTACTGCAGACGAGTTGAAAGACTTCCTGAAGGGGCACATCTCCAAGATTGAAATGCCGAAGGCGATTGAGTTCCGAGATGAGCTGCCTAAGACAATGGTTGGTAAGCTCTCCAAGAAAGAGCTGGTTGAGGAAGAGGCTGCCAAGACGCGCAGCACTGAAAACGCCAGCTGATAGCTACCTCGTGACAAAGAAAAGCCCTCGCATTTGCGAGGGCTTTTTGCTTGAGCTTAGCGTTTGCTCTAGTGCGTTTTCGTGGGCGCTGTTCCAGTTGCCACTTTCTTGCCCAGCACAGTCTCGCGGTGCAGGGTGTAAAGGGAAGCTGCAACGATAATTGCGCCACCAAGGTATGTGGTCCAGAGCGGCCAGATGCCAAAGATTACGACAGAAATGATTGCCGCGTAGACAAGGCGGATATAATCAAACGGTGCAATCACAGAGGCCTCACCAAACTTGAGGGCCTGAATGTTGCTCATCTGAGCGCTCCAGCTGACACCTGCCAGCAAGAGCAGCAGGATCGCATCATTTAGGTTGATTGATACCCAATAATAGATGCCGAAGGGGGCCATGATCAGACCCACAAAAGTTGCCTGAAAGGTCAGGATCGTGATGGGCTGATCAACCTGAGTGACCTTGCGTAGGATGATGCCTACGAGTGCGGCACAGGCTGAGGCCAGGATCGCCATGAAGCTGTAGATGCTCATTTCCGCGCCGGTGCCGGGCTGGACGATGACCATCACACCGATGAAGCCAAGGATGGTCGCCGAAATTCGGTGAATGCCGATAACTTCTTTCAGAAAGAAAACTGCAAAGATCGTGATGAAAAACGTGCGTGCAAAACCAATCACTGTGCTTTCAGCAAGCGGCAGGTGAATGACTGCGGTGAAGCCGAAATACATTGCAGAGGACGCAAGCAGGATGCGGCCCAGGTGAAGCAGTGGAGCCTGTGTTTTGAGCGAACCCGGAAATCCTTTGATAATGATCGGTGCTGAGATCACCAGCATGAAAAACTGGCGCAGCATAAGGATTTGAGTAACGTGTAAGCGGTCGCCGAGCAGCTTGATGATGGTGCTCATGACGGCCATAAGGAATGTTGCCAGAAGGGCCCAGCAGATGCCGCGTGTGTTATTGGACAGGCTTTGCCATTTTGCGGAAAACCTTGTTTTTAACGCAGCAGATGATGAGCTGCCTTCAGGCTCTGCTGAAGGAACAGGCATGTAACTGCTTTCGAAGCTGCCTTGATACGATCAAAACGACCAGACCCAATGTCTGGTGCAAAATGGTGTGCGCCAGGGGGCGGACAACGTAACAAAGATCAGATGGGTGTATGGCTTAAATAACCTAATGTTTGCGGTTTGGTCAAATTCTAAAACAAATTTTAGCTTGAGAGTTTCGACAGTAAGCACGAAGCTGCCGACAACTTAGAGCTCCAAGTACCCTTCCGTAATTTGCTCTAAATGATGCGATAATGACCTTAAGTCACTCTGGAAAATACACCTTTGTGGTGAACCAGAAAACACTTGCAGCCTGAGAAAAGCACTGTACGTTCTCTGCTGATACGTAAAAAGCTGTATTGGGAGGTGCGGTGTTGGGTCGCTCTCCAGATTTTTGAGGTTTTCATGAATCAGGTTGCTACACCGAAGTTTGGAATTGGTGCTCCCGTTCGCCGAAAAGAAGATGCTGCCTTTATTTCTGGCAAGGGCCATTACACGGATGACCTGAAGGTGGCTGGTGCAGCACATGCCGTTGTTTTGCGGTCTCCTCTCGCGTTTGCCAAGTTCACCTTAGAGGGAGTGGATGATGCACGGGCTATGGATGGTGTGCAGCTTATTCTGACTGCTGCGGATATTGAAGGAACGAACTCTATCCCATGTAAAGCCGTGCTTCGGCAGCTGGATGGGACGAAGCACTGGGTGCCTCATCGTGAAGTTCTTTGCTCTGATACAGCCCGGTTTGTTGGTGATGCTCTTGCGTTTGTTGTTGCCGATACGGTGGAGCAGGCGCGGGCTGCGATGGAGGCGATTGAGGTTGACTACGAGGATGTTGATCCGGCAATCGGAACTGAAGCAGCCTTAGAAGACGGCGCTCCGCTTGTGTGGCCTGAGCATGGGTCTAATGAGGCCTTTCACATTGGTATGGGTAACAAGGAGGTGATGGAAAAGGCCTTCCAGAAAGCGCATCATGTTACCAAGATCAAGGTGATCAACAACCGTCTGGTGTCCAATGCGATTGAGCCTCGGGCTTGTATTGGCGAGTTTGATGGTGAGAGCGGCAGGTATACGCTGACCACTGGAACGCAGGGCGGTCATGGGATGCGTGATCTGATTGCCAAGAACATACTCAACGTTGACCCTAAAGATATCCGCGTTGTGACACCTGATGTGGGTGGTGGTTTTGGAACCAAGATGTTCACCTATCTTGAATACCCACTTTGCCTGATTGCCGCAAAACGTCTTGGTCATCCCGTGAAATGGCTTCAGGAACGTACTGAACACTTCATGTCTGATGCGCATGGCCGGGATAATGTATCCACGGCTGAGCTTGCGCTTGATGAAAACGGTAAGATGATCGGCCTCAAGGTGCATGTGCTTGCAAACATGGGCGCTTATCTGCATGAATTTGGCCCGGGCATTCCGCAGATCGGCATCACCATGACCCCCGGTCTTTACGATATCCCCGCAACATGGGTGGAAGCGACAGGCGTTTATACCAATACAGTGCCGGTGGATGCGTTCCGCGGGGCAGGGCGTCCGGAAGCGCTTTATCTGATGGAACGGCTGGCTGATAAGGCCGCGCATGAGATGGGTATGGATCCGGCGGAGTTTCGTCGTAAGAGCTTTATCCCCGACGCTGCCTTACCTTATACGACAGCGCTTGGCCGTATGTATGATACGGGTTCCTTTGGGGCTCATCTTACTAAGGCGCTCGACGAGATCCATTATTCGACGTTTGCGGAGCGTGAAGCGGAGAGCAAGGCAAAAGGTTTGTATCGCGGTGTTGGGCTATCGACTTATGTGGAGGCGTGTGCCTTTGCCGGCGGTGAAGAAGCCAAGCTTGAGCTGAATACGAACGGCAGCGTTACTTTGCTGATTGGAACGCAGAGCAACGGTCAGGGTCACGCCACTGCTTATGGCCAAGTCATTGCAGAACATCTTGGTTTGCAGCTTGATCAGGTTGAGATGGTGCAGGGGGATACGGACCGTGTGGCGACTGGCGGTGGTACCGGTGGATCGCGGTCTATTCCGATTGGCATGCCATCTGTGAAGGCGGCTTCTGAAACGCTGGTCAAGAAGATCAAGGAGATCGCCAGTGAGAAGCTTGAGGTTGGTGTTGGGGATCTCACACTTGAAGACGGGCAGGTGCGCGTGGTTGGTACCGACCAGCAGGTCAGCCTTGTTGATGTGGCTGGATCGCAACCGGATATCTTGAGTGCAGCGGAAAAAGTCATGCAGGATGAATGTACTTATCCAAATGGCACGCATGTGTGTGAGGTGGAGATTGATCCGGAAACGGGCAAGACGGACGTGGTCAGTTATGTGATTGTGGATGATTTTGGCGTGACGGTGAATCCGATGCTTCTGGCTGGTCAGGTGCATGGTGGTGCGGGGCAGGCGATCTCGCAGGCGTTGTGTGAGAACACGGTTTATGATGAAACCGGGCAGCTGCTGTCAGCGTCCTTCATGGACTATCATGTTGCGCGTGCTGATGATTTGCCGAATTTCGACTTCTCGACGAGCAATGTTCCTTCCACGACAAATGCGATGGGTATCAAAGGGGCTGGTGAGGCTGGTTCTATTGGAGCGGCGCCGGCGGTGATGAATGCTGTGCAGTATGCGCTGCGCAAGAATGCAGGTGTTGAGCATATAGATATGCCCGCGACGCCGGTTGCTGTGTGGAGCGCAATTCAGGATGCTCAAAGCTAAGTTATCAAGACTTTAGAGCTTGAAAAGAGATTGTGCAGGCGGGCTGGTGTCCCGCCTGTTTTCGTAGGTATCAGAACGCTTTGAAGGTGATGATGGTTCTGGTGTCCTGGATGCCATCGAAGACCTGAACCTTGTCAGCAACGAAGTGGCCGATGTCGTCGTCATCGTTGACGTAGAACTTGGCCAGCAGGTCGAAATCCCCGGAGGTGGAGTAGATTTCGGAGGCAACTTCTGCGTCCGCAATTGCATTGGCAACCTGATAGGTTTTTCCGAGCTGGCATTTGATCTGTACAAAGAACGGAATCATTAATCTGCTATCCTTCTGTCCCGTAAGACTGATTTGTCTTTCAGGGCTGCGCTCAAAATTGAGTTTGCGTTGTTTTGTGAGCATTTTGCGTTGAAGCTGCGTTTTTTTGCAAGCTTTTGCGTTTTTTAAGCGAAATTTACCCCCAGTTGCCTTTTGTCGCTGCCTCTCGTTTCCGCTTGCAGTTCGCTCTCTTGTTTGCTAGCAAAAAATTCTAACCAATGGGGGTGCTCGGCAGTGACTGACGGGCTGAGAGGCGGAAGGCCAACTCCTAGAACCTGATCCGGATTGTGCCGGCGGAGGGAATTGGGATGAGTACCAAGGTAATCGTTCCCGCCGTAATCGATAGGGAAGCGAAAACAAATGTCCTACACAGCTGAAAATCTTTGGCAGGTTTTTGAGAGCGTGCGCGAGCGTGGTGTGCGAGTTCATTGCCTGACGAACTCTGTTGCTCAGAGCATCACGGCGAATGTGATGCTGGCTTGTAATATTGTGCCGTCAATGACGTCTGCTCATGATGAAATTCCTGCATTTACTGAGAGTGTTGACGGATTGCTCCTCAATCTTGGTACGCTGGATGGTAAGCGACGACATGGTATCCGGCTGGGGCTTGAAGGGGCGGCCAAGAAATCTATGCCCGTGGTGTTGGACCCGGTTAAAGTAGATCGCTCAGACATTCGCATGGAGTTTGCCAAGGACATTTTGAAAGAGAACGTTTCAATCCTCAAAGCCAATATGGGTGAGAGCGCTGGGCTTGGTGGAGCTGTCACCGAGAACACGCTGGTTGTGCGCACTGGTATTGAGGACGCTGTGTTTGGCCGTGAGACAACCTACACCGTGGGCAATGGGCATGCTTATATGGACAAGGTGACTGGCATTGGCTGTGCGCTGGGCGGTGTGCTGGCTGGTTTTGCCGCTGTTGAGCCGGATAAGGAACTTGCCGTGCTTGCTGCGCTTGCTGTCTATGGTGTATGCGGCGAGATTGCCGCAGAGCAGGCGAACGGGCCGGGAAGCTTCACTCCAGCTTTCATAGATACCCTTTATAGCTTGAAGGCTGACCAGTTCAACGAGCGTCTCAAGCTCGAAACAATGAATAATAAAGGTGGGGTATTGGCCTAATGAGTGCGATTGCAGTCACAATTGCAGGGTCGGATTCCGGTGGTGGTGCCGGAATTCAAGCAGACCTGAAGGCCTTTTCGGCTCGCGGTGTCTATGGGGCCAGTGTCATCACTGCACTGACGGCCCAAAACACCAAAGGTGTGACAGGTATTCATGATGTGCCGCCAGCATTTGTGGCGGAGCAGATGGATGCTGTTTTTTCTGATCTGAAGGTGGATGCCGTGAAAATCGGCATGCTTTCACAGCCAGAGATTATCGATGTTATTGCCACAAAGCTGGCGGAATATGATGTTAAGTGCGTCGTCCTTGATCCGGTGATGGTGGCAACTTCCGGAGATGTTTTGCTGCAAAACTCCGCTGTTTCTGTGTTGAAGCAGAAGTTGTTTCCAATTGCGGCGTTGATTACGCCAAACATGCAGGAAGCGGCCTTTTTGCTTGGGCAGCCGATGGCTGGATCTCGTGAAGACATGCACAGACAAGCGTTACTGCTGCTGGATTTGGGTGCAAATGGGGTTCTGCTGAAAGGCGGGCATGGATCTGATGAAACCTGTGACGACCTCTTCCTCTCCGGTGATGTGGAGCGGTGGTATACAGCTCCACGATATGAAACGAAGAATACGCATGGGACGGGCTGCACCTTGTCCTCTGCGATTGCAGCGGAGCTTGCCAAAGGGCTAGCGCTGCAAGATGCTATTGGTGAAGCAAAAGAGTATATTAGTCAGGCGATCAAAGCTGCGGATACGCTTGATATAGGCGAGGGACATGGGCCTGTGCATCATTTCCATGAATTCTGGTCTGAGTAATAAGGCGGAGATAATGACCAAGAACAAAGAAAACAATCTGACCCGCCGTCAGGCGCTTGGGCTTACAGCCGGAGCGGTTGCTGGAAGCGTTGCACTTGCTGCGCCAGCACTGGCTCAGGATGCTGATCCGGTCATCGAATGGCGTATGGTGACCAGCTGGCCGAAGAACCTGCCAGGCCCTGGAATGTCTGCGCAACGCATTTGTGATCGCATCAACATTATGAGCAATGGCCGGATGCGTGTTCGCCTGTTTGCTGCTGGTGAGCTGGTTCCGGCTTTTGAGGTGTTTGACGCTGTTTCAAGCGGTACTGCACAGATGGGCCATTCAGCTGCCATGTACTGGGCTGGCAAGATGCCCGGATCAGTGTTCTTTACGACAATTCCGTTCGGCCTTTTGCCTCAGGAACACACTGCATGGGTGGATCAGCTTGGTGGTCAGGAGCTCTGGGATGATCTTTACGCGCCATTTGGTGTGAAGCCGTTTATGGGGGGCAACACTGGCCCAACCATGGCTGGCTGGTATCGTGATCCTGTTGAGACGCTGGATGACCTGAAAGGCCGGAAGCTCCGTATCGCTGGCCTTGGTGGTGAGATCTTGCGTAAGCTTGGTGTTACTCCGGTCAATATTCCAGCCTCCGAGATTTTCACCAGTCTGCAAACGCGTGTGGTTGATGGTGTCGAGTTCCTTGGTCCATGGAGCGACAGTGCGCTGGGCTTTCAGAAGCTGATCAAATACTACTACGGTCCGGGCTTCAATAAGCCGAATGGCACGGGTGAGGCTATCGTGAACGCTGTTGCGCTGGAGGGGCTGTCTCCAGAACTACAGGTGGTGGTTGAAGAGGCTTGCCGCGTGGAAGCTGATCTTGCACTGTCTGAAGCAAATGCGCAGAACGCTGCCAGCCTGAAAGTACTGCAGGAAGAGCATGGTGTTGAAGTGCGTGAGTTCCCGGAAGAGGTGTTGACTGCCCTGAAGGAAACCAGTGCTGAGGTGCTGGATGTTTACACCCAGAAAGACAAGAGGGCTCGTAAGATTTATGAGAGTTACATAGAAGCGCAGAAGCTTCTGGCGGGGTGGAGCGCTCTTTCATTGGGCAAAAACATCTCTGCAAGAGGTTAGTCGGCAGATCAAATCGTGTTTGAAGGGCCCTCCATATGGAGGGCCTTTTGTTATGCGGAAGTTTTGTCACAGAAAATGTTTCAGTGTACCTGCCTGAAATGCGAATAACCAAGTGATTGTGAGCCCGCTAGGTATTGTTGTTTTGTGAAGTTAGCTCCCTTTACCCTTAAATATGCCAGTGCAATTAGTTTGTAACATTTTCCATTCTAGTGAAGAGAGCCGAATCAATAAGTAACTCGTAGTTTGATCATGGCACTGCTTGATTGTTTTCTTGAGAACAGAAAGTACCGTGCATGTCCAGATATCTACCCATTACGATCGCTAGTCTTTCTTCTTTGCTGATTGCGTCTGATGCTTTTGCCGGTGCTTTTGCTGTTCGTGAGCAATCGGCGTGGTATCAGGGACTTTCCTTTGCGGGAAATGCGACTATCTCAAAAAGCCTTTCCAGTATGTATTGGAATCCGGCGACCATGACTGGTCATGACGGTGTGCAGGCGGAAACCTCGCAGACCATCGTGTTTCCACGTGCAACGATTGATCTGGATACGGCGACGATTGATGCACTGGGTATTCCTGTAACGGGGGTGCCATATTCCTCCGGTGATATTGGAGTGGATGCCTGGGTGCCTGCGGGATACGGGACCTGGAAGATCAATGACCGTTTGTCTCTCGGGGTCAGTTCCAGCGCTCCATATGGATTTGAAACCAAGCCTCAAAATGAATGGGCGGGGCAGGTT
This sequence comes from Pseudovibrio sp. Ad26, assembly GCF_001623285.1. Lineage (NCBI taxonomy): Bacteria > Pseudomonadati > Pseudomonadota > Alphaproteobacteria > Hyphomicrobiales > Stappiaceae > Pseudovibrio > Pseudovibrio sp. Ad26. The sequence continues at coordinate 285,127 of NZ_LMCE01000095.1, read as the reverse complement.
TATGCGCGGTCCTCTCGAGTGCTTTCCGTGAACATTACACCAATGGCTGCTTATGAGGTGACGGAGAAGTTTTCACTCGGAGTTGGGGTGCAGCTTCAGTATCTGCAGGTTCGGTTGAAATCGGCAACAGGGGTGCCGCCGATTGCAGCGACCTCTCCAACGGCGGAACTGCGCGGTGAGGATTATAACCTCGGGTTTGGCGCAACGGTTGGAGCGCTCTTTAAACCATGGGAAGGCACCCAACTGGGTATTGGGTATCGTTCTCCTATTGAACAGAACCTGAGGGGCCGACTGGTTGTCGGTGGCAATGAGCCAATACCCATCCGTGCAAACATCATTTTGCCGGAAACCGTGACAGTTTCCTTCCAGCAACAGCTGAATGAGCGCTGGCGTGGGATGGGGACGTTTGAGTGGACACACTGGTCACGGTTTGGAACGTTCCCTGTTTTCAACTTGCAAAACCAAGTGGTTTCCGAACTGCCGTTCCAATACAATGACGGCTACTTTATTTCATTGGGCACAGAGTACGATTTCACTCAGAACATCACTGGTCGGTTTGGGTTGGCTTATGAGTGGTCTCCAATTGACGAAGCGAACCGGACACCGCGACTGCCTGATTCAAACCGGTTCTGGCTGAGTGCCGGGGTGAGTTATTTCTACGAGGACTGGCTGGAAGTTGATTTTGGCTACTCGCATATTTTCCCAGAAAGCTCAAACATCAACATCAATCCGGACCACCCGTTCTATGAAGGCATTACCATTCAAGGGCCGGTCAATGACACCAATGTTGACATCATCAGCTTTGGTGCGCGTTTGAAGTTCTAAGGCTTTGCCGATGTCAGTTTGATTTGCCTCCCGGCAGTGTGACTGCGGGGAGGCTTTTCGTTTTTAAAAGGCGCTTGGGTAGAGACCGCCGTCGAGCAAGAGGTTCTGGCCTGTCATGTAGCCAGCATGGGCTGAACACATGAATGCGCAAGCTTTACCGAACTCTTCTGGATCGCCGAGGCGCTTTGCAGGGATCTCTTCTGAAGATAGCTGTTTGGCTTCTTCTATGGAGATGCCTGTTTGCTCAGCCTGACGCTCAAACCCACCTTTGAGGCGGTCGGTGTCGAATTTTCCGGGCAGTACATTGTTGATGGTGACGTTGTGCTGCGCGTACTGACGGCAAACGCCAGCGAGGAATGCGGTGAGACCAGCGCGGGCGCCGCTGGACAGATCCAGACCTTCAATGGGCATCTTCACGGACATGGAAGTGATGTTGACGATGCGACCGAACTTGCGCTCTGCCATGCCATCAATAACCGCTTTGATCAGCTCAATCGGGGTGATCATGTTCTGGATGACACCATCCTGAATGGATTGGCGGTCCAGCTCCTTGAAATCGCGGCGAGGTGGACCGCCGTTGTTGTTGACGAGGATATCCGGATTTGGGCAGGCGTTGAGCACAGCTTGCTGGCCTTCTGGTGAGGAGATATCTGCTGCCACGGGAATGACTGAGATGCTGTGTTGTGCTGCCAGTTCGCTCGCGATTTGGCCGAGTAGTTTCTCGTTGCGTCCGTTGATTACAAGATCGCATCCAGCTTCTGCCAGTGCTTTTGCTGTTCCCAAACCCAGCCCACGGCTGGATGCGCAGACGATGGCTTTGCGTCCCTCAATACCCAAGTGCATTTCAACATCCTAATGAATCGGTGAATTGTGAAGGGCAGCCTACATTCTCAGAAAGGTTTGAGCCAGTCAGGATCAAGCTTAGCAAGCAAATAGAATATTCACTTGAATTGCAGGCACTTGATTTTATCTCCCCTAATAAACAGGGAGTAATGTTTCTTGAGGTTCAAGCAAGAAACTGACAGGTTTGAGTATATGTATCTTGTCATATTTGTTTCTTGTGAATCAATTTAAAGGAAAGAAGGTTTTCTTATTCCGGAGGCTTTGTGGTGACCGGGGATTCTACTAGCAAGAAGTACAGAAGCTTGTTTTTATCTGATGTGCATCTGGGCACACGCGGATGTGAGGCGGATCTCTTACTGGACTTTCTGAAGCAAAACGATGCCGACACGGTTTATCTTGTCGGGGATATTATTGATGGCTGGCGGCTAAAACGGTCGTGGTACTGGCCTCAACTGCATAATGATGTGGTGCAGAAGCTTTTGCGCAAAGGGCGCAAGGGCGCGCGGATTGTTTACATTCCCGGCAATCATGATGAGTTCTTGCGGGACTTCTTCGGCATTCACTTTGGGGGGGTGGAAGTTGTTGACCAGTTCATTCATGAGGGAGCCAATGGCAAGAAGTACCTTGTCATTCACGGCGACCAGTTTGATGTGGTGGTACGCCATGCAAAGTGGTTGGCCTTCTTTGGCGACTGGGCTTATGTGAGTGCTCTCAATCTCAATACAGTGCTGAATTATTGCCGTCGCAAGCTGGGGCTGACCTATTGGAGCCTTTCAGCATGGGCGAAGCTGAAGGTGAAGAACGCCGTCAATTTCATTGGTAAGTTTGAAGAGACGCTGGTTTCCGAAGCACAGCGGCAGAAGGTGGATGGGGTGATCTGTGGTCATATCCACCATGCGGCTGATCATGAAACCAGCGGCATCCATTACATCAACACTGGTGATTGGGTGGAGAGTTGCACCGCTGTTGCCGAGAACTTTGATGGTACGTTTGAGCTTATTCATTGGGGAGATGGCAAGCGGGTCGAGAATGAACCATCGGATGAGAGTTCTGACGGACAGGTGGCCGCATGAGCTCGATCCTGATCGTCACCGATGCGTGGAAGCCCCAGATCAATGGTGTTGTGCGGACATTGGAGCGGCTTGCTGTTGAGCTGCGCTCCATGGGGATTCGGGTTGAGTTCCTGACGCCGCAATCGTTCCATAGCATCCCCATGCCATCTTACGGTGAGATCCGGCTGAGCCTGACGCTGCCGCATATCGTGCGTGGGTTTATTGAGAAGTACGACTGTGATCATCTGCACATCGCGACCGAGGGGCCGTTGGGTCTTATGGCGCGGCAGGTGGCGAAGCGGGATGGGCGTGTCTTCACCACCAGCTATCACACTCGCTTTCCTGAGTATCTACAGGCGCGTTATCCGGTGCCGCTGTCCTTCAGCTATTCCTGGCTGCGCCGTTTTCACAACAGCGGACAAGGGTGCATGGTTGCGACGAGCACTTTGGAAGCGGACTTGCGTATGCGTGGGTTTGAGAACCTGCTGCGATGGTCTCGCGGGGTGGATCATCAGCGGTTCCGGCCAATGCAGACCAGTTTGCTGGATCACTTGCCAGGACCCCGGTTCTTGTATGTGGGACGTGTGGCGGTTGAGAAGAACATCGAGGCATTCTTGCAGCTTAACTTGCCGGGGACCAAGGTGGTCGTTGGTGGTGGTCCGCAGATGGAGGAGCTTAAGGTTGCTTATCCGGAGGTGTTGTTTACCGGACCTGTCGTTGGTGATGAACTGATTGAATATTATGCAAACTCGGATGTGTTTGTGTTTCCGAGCCTGACTGACACTTTTGGCAATGTGCTGCTGGAAGCAATTGCTTGCGGAACGCCTGTGGCGGCCTTTCCTGTGATGGGGCCGATTGATGTGATTGGGAACAGTGGGGCAGGCGTGCTGAAGAATGATCTGCAGGTCGCAGCACTAGAAGCACTGGAGGTTTCGCGGGATCACTGCCGGGATGTTGCTCTGCGATTTACGTGGCGGGCGAGTGCCGAGCAGTTTCTGGCCAATGCTGAACATGCCTATGACCCTGCATTTACTGCAGGATTCCGGCAGGACCTGTATGCGGGCAAAGGCTCTGTTGGAAATCACCTGAATGGTTGAGTGGATCTCCTTGAGCTGTGATCAGAATATCTGAAACCCTCGTAGATTTGCGTGCTATACAGGGCGGCATATTGCTGTTGCCGAGGTTCTTATGGTTTTAGATGTTTCCAGTCCAGTCGAACTCACTTTTTCCGAAATTGAAAAAGCAAGAACAAGGTTACAAGGCTATGCCAGCCTGACACCGCTTCTGAACTTTCCGGTGTTGGATGAGCAGGTGAATGGCCGTGTGTTTATTAAAGCCGAAAACCTGCAGCGCACCGGGTCTTTCAAGTTTCGAGGTGCATTCAATCGACTTTCCCTGATCCCTCAGGAGCAGCGGCCCGCTGGTGTGGTTGCGTGTTCTTCCGGCAACCATGCGCAGGGCGTTGCAGCTGCTGCGAAGATCCTTGGTTTCCCGGCGGTGATTGTGATGCCTGAGGATGCGCCGCAGCTGAAGATCCAGCGGACGAAGGCGCTGGGGGCGGAGGTTGTGCTTTACGATCGTGAGAGCGAGGACCGTGAGGCGATTGCCCGTGGTCTTTGTGAGGAGCGCGGTGCGACGTTCATCCACCCTTACAATGACAGCGGTGTGATTGTGGGACAGGGCACGACCGGGCTTGAGATTGCAGAGCAATGTGAGGTTTTGGGTGTCACGCCTGATGTGTTGATCAGCTGTACAGGTGGCGGTGGTCTGACCAGCGGTATTGCGCTGGCGCTGGAAACGAGCCTGCCCGAGTGTCAGATTTACACGGCAGAGCCTGCTGGTTTTGATGATTATGCACGTTCACTTGAAGCTGGGACACGTGTTCGCAATGCTGCTCTGGGCGGTTCTGTTTGTGATGCCGTGCTGACTGAAATGCCGGGGGACAAAGGCTTTTCAGTATTGAGTAGGCGTCAGGCAAAAGGGCTGCGTGTCACAGATGACGAGGCGATGAAAGCGGTTGCCTTTGCTTATTTTGAGCTGAAGCTGGTTGTTGAACCGGGCGCAGCTGTCGCTTTGGCTTCTGTTTTGTCCGGCACGATTGACCTTGCCGGGAAGACGGCAGTGATCACGATCTCCGGCGGAAATGTGGATCCTGCCATCTTTGAGAGAGCACTGAAGCAGTACTCTGCAGAGAAAGCACCTGCATAAGAAAAAAGCCGTTTGCGCTGAAAAGGAGGCAAACGGCTTTCGAATTTCTGGTTTTAGGTCTCAATTACGAGAAGAGTGCGAGGCGCTCTCCTGTTGAGAGGTGATGGAGCGGGTCGGAATTGCTGCCTCTTGGGGAGGTGAGCGGAGGCGACTGCCCCTCGATCTCGATCGGCGCGTCGTCCTGCTCTGTCGCGGTGTCCGTCTCAACTGGCGTATCGTCGTTGGTGACGATGAGGTCGTCGTCCTCGATCAACGCGACCTGAGGCGTTTCGACAGCGTTCAGCTCTTCTTCCACATCATCAAGTTCAAAGACTTCAGCAAGTTCCTCGGCGGGCTCTTCTGCTGTGTCTTGTTCCTGCTGGACTGTTTCTGTTCGTGTTTCGGCTGCAAACTGAACGACGTTTTCGTTCAGCGCTTCTTCGGTCGAGGCAGGTGTTGCATCAAACATTGCATCGATGTCTGCCTGATCAACGCCTGCACCATCCATTTGAGGGCCGTTGAGCAAGTGGGCGTCCGGGCGCTTGTCTATATGACGATCATCTTCATCACGCGGCTCATCCAAATTGATTGCCGGGCGATCTTCATCAGCCAGGTTTACACCCCAGATGCGGATCATCTTGGAGATGCGGCCTTCAAGGTAATGAAGGGCCTTCACCACTTTGTTGATACGCTGCCCTGTCAGATCCTGGAAGGAGCATGCCATCAGAATTTCCATGGCCATTTCTTCAATGGCATCGCATGGGGCATCTTCTGCGCCGGACGCACGGAGCTTGTCCACCAGATCCTGAATAGCTTCGGAGGACTCCAGAATGACTTGTGTTGCACTTTCTGTGGATGTGACGATTGCATCTAACTCGTCAGAGGCAGCTGAAAAGCGATTATTGTCGGCGTTTTCCAGCTTGATCTTTGAGATTTCGTCCTTAGTTCGCTCGATTGCCTCATACATTTCATAGGTGTGCAGGCGATAAGTTTCCATCTCAGATGGCAGTTCGCGCTCAACCAATGTTTTTTCAAGTCGTCGCACAGCTTCCAGAAGGTCTGCTGTTTCGGCGGATCTGTTTAGTGTGAGGTGATCATGAAGGAAAGCGCGGCCTCTATCAGTCTCAGAGAGTGCGCTTTTGATGGCATCAAATTCCTCGGGGCTCAAAAGGACCTTTCGGTTGTTGCCAGCCATAAGTGGCTCCTTCATAACTAACTAAGATAATACTACAAGTTTATATAACAGATTCTACGGCTAATAATTGGTTTACATTGATTTGGATAGTCCCTATTAGCACAAGTGATAGGAGTATCCCTTCCCATCCACCTCCCCGGGTACTCTCCACCCCCATTTGTAGTGTTTTCCAATGACTATGCCCAGAAGAACTTCCTCATTAGGGAAAGCCAGTAACCTATTCTGGATTGCAACAGGCGTAAGTGGTTTGTTTGCAGCGTTTAATTTCGCAAACGCTTTCTTTCTTGCGTACTTTCCTCTTTTTCTAAAGGATATTAACTTCACCCCTGTGCAGATCGCATTTACGATAGCTTTGCCCAATATCGTGCGGATTTTTGCAACGCCGGTGATGACGAGCATTTCTGATCGTGCCGGACGCAGGCGTCACTCCATGGCACTTTTCAGTGTCATTGCTTTGATCTCGTTCTGGGCGCTGATCTACTCAAATGACTACTGGGTGGTCATCGGTCTGGTTATCTTCCTCTCTATTTTTTACACGCCCATCCAGCCTTTGCAGGATGCATATGCCTATGAAACCGTGAGCACACTCGGCCTGAATTACGGACCAATGCGGTCTTGGGGGTCTATTGCGTTTGTGGTGGCAACACTGATCGGCGGTTGGTATCTGACATTCGGAGAGCCTGCTGAACTGCTGTTTCTGACTGTTGGCAGCCTTGGTGTGTTGGCGCTTACCTCAGTTTTGTTGCCGGGGATGCCGTCCGAAAGCCGCAGCTCAAGCAAGGAAAGCGTTTGGGCTGCTGAAGAATTGCGTGATCCACAGTTCCTGCTTGTGGTGTTGTCTGGTGGTTTGCTGCTTGGCAGCTTCTCAGCGCTTTATGCCTTCGCCAGCATCTTCTGGCTTTCTGTGGGTATCAGCGATGCGATGGTCGGTGGATTGTGGGCGATCGGTACTCTGGCAGAGATTGGGATCTTTGTTTGGGGTTCCTTCTTCATGCGCCACCTGGGAGCCTGGGGATTGATGGTCACTGGCGGTGTTGCCAGCATCATCCGCTGGATGCTGTTCCCTTATGCAACGGAAACGTGGTCCGCTGTCTTGCTCCAGCTTTTGCATGCCGGTAGCTTTGGTATGGTATTTCTGGGCATGGTTGCCTATACGTCCAAACTGGTTTCAAGCAAGCGCCTTGGGACTGCTCAAGGCCTGACACAAACAGCCTTTGGTGTGGTGATGGGCGTGAGCGGTATTGCCAGCGGTTGGCTCTACGCGATTGAGCAAGCCTATGCCTTCTATCTGATGGCGGGGATCTGCTGTGTCGGTGTGCTGACGCTTATGCTGGTGACAAAGCGCGTTTAAAAAACAAGGCGGCCTCGATGTGAGAGCCGCCTTCTTTGTATCTGTTATTAGCCCCAGAGCTGCGGGGAAGGTGGGTGCATCAGGCTGCCCTCGAACCGGATCGCGTGGCCTCGGTCTTTGGCAAGCAACAAAGGGCCGTCCAGATCAACAAACTCTGCGTTTTGCGCCAGCAGCATGGCAGGCGCCATGGCGAGAGATGTGGCGAGCATGCAGCCGACCATGATGACGTAATCCATCTCTTCCGCCTTGCGCAGCAGCTTCAGGCCTTCAGTGAGACCGCCTGTCTTGTCGATCTTGATGTTGATGGCTGAATAGCGATTGCGGAGGCTCTCCAAGTCTGCAGAGGTGTGCAGGCTTTCATCTGCGCAGATCGGGATGAGGTGTTCCACTTCTGCCAGAATACCGTCTTTGCCCGCTGGCAAAGGCTGTTCCACCAGTCCAACACCTGCCTGCTGACAGGCTTTGATGTTGGCTTCCAGATTATCTTCTGACCAACCTTCGTTGGCATCGACGATTAGCTTGCTGTTTGGTGCAGCTTGTCTGACCGCAGCGATGCGTTCAACATCACCATCCCCTGCCAGTTTGACTTTGAGGAGAGGACGGCTTGCTGCTTTGGCGGCGTCTGTCGCCATCTTTTCCGGCGTGCCAACAGAGATGGTGTAGGCGGTTTCCAGAATGCGCTGGGACTTGATGCCTATGAGATCAGCCACGGAGGTGTTCTGGCGTTTGGCCCTGAGGTCCCACAGTGCGCAGTCCACAGCGTTGCGGGCTGCGCCTGCTGGCATGAGGCTTTGTAGCTCTTCAATGGACACACCAGCTTCAATAGCCCCACGCACAGCTTCGATTTGAGCGGTGACGCTCTCGACGCTTTCGCCGTACCGCGGATAAGGAACGCATTCGCCATGGCCAGTGTGACCGTCTTGCGTGAGTGTGGCGGTGAGAACGTTCACTTCCGTGCGGGAACCGCGGGCAATGGTAAAGCTTCCCGCAATTGGGAATGTTTCAGCTTCAATAGACAGGCGACAGGTCAAACCAGTTTAAACTCCGCGCAAATATGATCAATGATTGGATCGGTCCCGAAGCGGACAGGATCAGTTGCGGGCAGTTTATGCGCTTCCCCCAGCTCTTCAATCAGGTTTTTTGCATGATTCTCAGAAAGCATCATGGTGTTGATCGCTAAGCCGACACAGCGGATGTCCGGATTGGTGAGACGGCCCAGTTGTATTGTCAGGTCAATAACGTCCTGAATGGATGGAATGGGGGCCGAAACGCCGCGCATGGTGGAGCGGGTTGGCTCATGACACACGACAAACGCATCTGGCTGAGAGCCATGGAGCAGGCCGAGGGAGACACTGGCGAAGGAAGGGTGATGCAATGCGCCTTGACCTTCGATCACATCCCAGTGGTCGTCTTTAGTGGCTGGACTGATGTGCTCAGCAGCGCCGGAGATGAAATCTGAGACGACAGAGTCGATGGCAACACCGCGTTCAGCAATGAGGATGCCGGTCTGGCCGGTCGCGCAGAAATCTGAGCTGATATTGCGGTCTGCTAGGCCTTTTTGTAGAGCGAGTGCGCTGTATTTCTTGCCGACGGAACAGTCGGTGCCAACTGTCAGAAGGCGTTTGCCTGAGCGCTTGTCGCCTTTGCCTGTTGGAAAGGTGAGGTCTGTAAAGCGCAGGTCATGGAGTTTACGATTGTTTTTTGCAGCCGCTTCGGCGATGGCGGGAATGCTGCCAAGCTCGATATGCAGGCCTGCTGCGATGTCGAGGCCATGGTTGAGTGCATCGACGATGGTTTCAATCCAGTGATCAGGCAAGACGCCACCTGCATTGACGCAGCCGATGACCATGGTCTTTGCACCTGCCTCTGTGGCGTCGGTCAGACTCATCTCTGACAGGGTCGTGTGGGCTTTACAGCCCGGGAGTGTAATTTGCCCGAGACACCACTCTGGTCGCCAATCAAGTACGCCATGTGCAGTTTTTGCTGCCAGCTCGTCTTTTACGTCCCCAAGAAATAATAGATATGGCTTAGAAATAGACATAATTTTATCCGTTGTACTTGTGGCTGAATGAGGATTACTAGACGACACACTACAGAAAGCTGTATAGGATCAATAGGATTTTTGGATTATAGGGCGCAGGGTCCAGTGATGAAGCTGACTGATAAAATGGATGCGCCGGGCCTGGTAACTGCTGAAGACGGTGCGTTACTTTTGCTTACGGCTTCCGGCGCCTGGGGTATCCGGCAGGGTTCTACTTGCGAAAAACTCATCAATCAGACTGCGTCCAAACTGAGCCATTCCGTAATTTGCGTGGATTTAAAGGCGGTTAGTTTTCTTGATACGGCTGGTGCCTGGTTGCTGCAGCGGTTCCAGATGGAGCAAGCTGAGCAGGGGCGAGAGGTTAAGTTCATCTACGAGGATGAACGTTTTGACATCCTGCTGAAGGAAGTTGATCGGGAAGACGTCGACAATCCTGCCGAAGAACACTCTGGTAACTCTTTCGTCAATTATCTGGAGGCTGTGGGGGAGGCGACGCGCCAGTTGGGTCGTGATACGCGTGACGTTCTGGCAATGCTGGGTAGCCTGACCGCGATTATCACAGCGGCAGCGACGCATCCAAGCCGGCTACGGCCAATCTCCATTGGCGTTCAGTTTCAGCGCTCCTGCATGGGTGCGGTTCCGATTGTTTGCCTGATGAGCTTTCTGATTGGCGGAATTATTGCGCAGCAGGGCGGGTTTTATCTGAAGCAGTTTGGTGCTGAGATCTTTGTGGTGGACCTCTCCGGCATTCTGGTTTTGCGCGAAATTGGCGTTATTCTGACAGCCATTATGGTGGCTGGCCGGTCCGGTTCTGCTTACACGGCAGAGCTTGGGTCCATGAAGATGCAGGAAGAGATTGATGCGCTTCAGGTGACCGGCTTACGGGTAACCGAGGTGTTGATCCTGCCGCGTCTGGTGGCATTGATGATTGCGCTTCCGATCCTCGTGTTTCTGGCGAACATCGCGGCGTTGTTTGGGGCGGGGCTGACCTGTTGGTGGTATCTGGGCATTGTGCCACACTCCTTCATTGCACAACTACAGGCGGCTGTTACTGTCGACACATTGATGGTTGGCATTGTGAAAGCGCCGTTCATGGCCCTGATCATCGGACTTATCGCGTGTATGGAAGGTATGAAAGTTGAGGGCTCTTCTGAGTCGCTTGGGCGTCATACGACTGTTTCTGTTGTGAAAGCTATATTTATGGTCATCGTGGTGGATGGAGTTTTTGCTGTGTTCTTCGCGTCTATCGGGTTTTAACCAGTATGGGACTAGGACAATCAGGACCGGTGAATGGATTGGGCTCAGGTCATCGTGCGACTGATGATCGGGAGATTTTGCTTCGGGTGCGGGATGTTACCGTCGGCTTTGGAAACAAACTGGTTCTTGAGAACCTGAACATGGATGTTTACCGTGGTGAAGTGCTTGGTTTTGTTGGTGCCTCGGGCATGGGCAAGTCCGTGCTTATGCGGGCTGTGCTGGGGCTGACGCCGCGACGGTCCGGTTCCATTGAGGTGTTTGGGCAAGATTTCGATGAGGCAACAGATGCCATGCGCCGCGAGATTGAGCAGCGCTGGGGTGTGTTGTTCCAGCAGGGGGCTTTGTTTTCGTCTCTCACCGTGAAGCAGAATATTCAGGTGCCGATGCGTGAGCACCTGAAGCTCTCGCCGCGATTGCGGGATGAGCTGGCTTTGCTGAAGATTGAGATGGTTGGGCTGCCTCTGGATGCTGCAGACAAGCTGCCTTCTGAACTTTCCGGTGGCATGATCAAAAGGGCTGCGTTGGCCCGGTCCTTGTCGCTGGACCCTGACTTATTGTTCCTAGATGAGCCCACTTCCGGTCTTGATCCGATCGGAGCGGCTGATTTTGATGATCTTATTGTAAAACTGAAAGAAACTCTGGGGCTCACGGTTTACATGGTAACCCATGATCTGGATAGTCTGCATAGTATTTGTGATCGTATTGCCGTTTTGGGCGAACGCAGGGTTCTGGTTGAGGGAACCATTGAGGAAATGATGCAGGTGGAGCACCCTTGGGTTAAGTCCTATTTCCGCGGGGCACGTGCCCTCAAACGGGTGTGAGGAGGATGCATGGAAACCCGCGCAAATAACATCGCCATTGGTGCATTCGTTCTAACTGTTGTTGGCATTGCCTTTCTGTTTACGTTCTGGCTGTTGAGTGCGGGTGACCGCTCAAGCCGTCGTGACGTCAAAATCATTTTCCCCGGAGCTGTTACTGGTCTGCCGATTGGTGGTCAGGTGCTGTTTAATGGCATCAAGATCGGCGATGTGAGTGCGCTGACTTATGATCCTGAAAACCCCAAGCTTGTTGTTGCGATTGTGCGCGTTGATGCCAATGCTCCGCTGCGCCGTGACACTGTTGCATCTCTTGGGTTTACCGGACTGACAGGTGTGGCTTATGTGGATCTGTCCGGTGGATCCTCTGACAGTCCGGCGCTGTTCTCCAAAGCAGCTGATACTATTCCGGTCATGTATGCACGCAGGTCCCAGTTTGAGGATTTGCTGGAGGGTGCCAAAGACATCATGCGCAAGGCGGATTCCACACTGGCGCATATTGATGAGCTGGTGATGACTGCGCGGCCTGAAGTGGAAAAGACCATAAAGAACGTCGAGGTCTTTACTCAGGCACTGGCAAACAATGCCAAGGGCGTTGATGATTTTCTTGCTGGTGTGACGGAGACAAGTAAAGCGCTGACGGGGCTCTCGGGCCGGATTGGCAAACTGGTTGATCGCGGTGAAGACCTGCTGGCGAATGTCCCCCCGGACAAGCTGGGTGAGATCGTTACCAATGTTGAGGTCATGACCAAGAAACTGTCTGCCTCTGCAGATGGTGTTGGCGACATCATTGCCAATGGTAAGCTGGCCTCTGATCAGCTGGTAAACTTCACAACAGAGCTTTCCGATGAGCTTGATCAGATTGAAGCTGTAATTGGAGCTGTTAAGCCTGAGGAGGTTGCGCGTATCTTGAAAGGTGCGTCCGATCTTGGTGGTGTGCTGACTGAGCGTCGTGGTGATATCAATACCATGCTCTCCTCAGCCTCTGTTGTTGCGGAAAATGCGCGGGAGTTGACCCTTGAGCTGACCAAGAACAAGGATGCTATCGACCGTATCGTGACGAACGCTGAGACAGCATCCAATGAGATCGTGCTGACCACGAAGAATGCAAACCGTATCCTGAGCATGGTGAAATCTGAGCAAGTCAGAAACATCGTGTCATCGGTTGAAACGGTGACCAAAACGCTTTCTGACAAAGATCAGGTGATTGCAAAGGTTATTGATGATGCGGGCGCTGCCACAGCGAATATTCGTGAAGTGAGCAATACCATTGCCGGGCGTAATAAGGAGATCGACAGCGTGATTGTTTCTGCCCGTGAGGTTGGGACGAACCTGAGCGCTGCCTCTGATCAGTTGAGCGAGACGATGGACAATGCGAACTCTCTGATCTCGAATACCAACAGCATTGTGGAAGCCATCGACCCTGCAAAGGTCTCCAATATTGTTGCTTCCGCTGACAAGGTAGCGACTACTCTTGCTGAGAAGACACCAGACCTCGCCAAAGCGATTGATGAAATTCAGAATGCTGCGAAATCTGTCAATGACATGACGAGCGAGCTGAAGAAGAAGGTGCCGGACGTCGATAAAGTGATTGACCAGGCGAAGAGCATTGCGACAAACCTGAACGCTGCCTCCGTTCGTGTGAACACGATTTTGGAGAAAGTAGACGGCATGGTTTCAGCTGATGGGCAGGGCTTCATCAAGGAAGCGACTGAGGCTGCGGCTTCCATTCGCAAGGTTGCGGATGCGTTTGCCTTGCGGGCAGAGCCAATCTCTGCTGCCCTGTTGAAACTAAGCCAACAAGGCGGACAGGACTTTACTGCAGCAATGCAGCAGTTAAACCAGACACTTATTGAAATTCGGCGTGCTGTGAGCAATTTTGACCGTAACCCAAATCGCGTGATTTTCGGCGGATCGGACACACCTGTCTTTAATGGTGCGCAGCGGCGTTGAGTTTTTTAAAATGTTTGACAAAAATGTAGATAAGCGACTCGAAAACGTGCGAGTGGCTAATGGCAGTAGGCTGGAGCTCGGCGTGTTCGGTTCGACACTTAAAAAAATCGTTGTTGGTGCCGTTCTGCTGGGTGGTCTTGCAGGGTGTGGGGCAAGTGGCCCTGAAGCTTTGTATGGCTTGACTGCACCGCGCGATGTTCCTGTTAAAGTCCGTGCCTCTGATTATCAAATGCTTGTGGCGACACCTGTTGCTCTTCAGGCATTGGATACGAGCAATATTGCTGTGACACAGGGCGGTGGCCCAATTTACTCCTACTTCCCGAAAGTGGCATGGACAGACACACTGCCGCGCGTCTTTCAGGCGAAGCTCGTTGAGACGCTGGAGAACACCGGCAAGCTGCGTGGTGTTTCGCAACCGGGGCAGGGGTTGTTGATCGACTACCAACTGCAAACCACTTTGCGGGCTTTTGAGCTGCAGGTGGACGGTGGTGACAAAGCCTATGTGGAAGTGGCTGCCCGTATCGTGGATGACCGGGATGGCCGCTCCATCGGCATGCGTGTCTTTGCGGCGAGTGTGCCAACAACTGGCGATACTGTCACTGATGCAATTCCGGCACTTAATGCTGCCTCAGACAATGTGCTCGCCCAGATCACCAGCTGGTCTATCAATACTGTCGGTCGCATTCCCCGCGCAAAGGCCGCTGCCAAACGCGCCGCACTGAACAGCCAGCAGGACGCAGGTAAGCGGCAAGTGGCTGCTGCTGCACCGGCTGCGATCGAGGTCGCAGGGACGACGAAGTAGGCGGGTTCAAATCCGGTGTTTATCGACGCGCTTCAAGAAGTTCAATTTCGACGAATGCGCATTCGAAGTTGTTGGCGTTGATGACATCATGCTCTACGCCAATCTCTTTGAAGTATGGAACACCGTTTTGCATAGCGGCTTCCACTGTTTCCCCATTGCCTAAATTGATTTCCAGAGCACCATCAAAGAGCGGGACTACGATGTAGTCGTAGGCATGGTGATGCCAGCCCGTGTTGTCTCCGCGTTGTTTGAACCGCCATTCGGTGACTTTTACGCGGTCATTCTCGATCAGAACTGTCGGTTTTGCCGAGCCTGTTGATGAGCACATTGCACTCTCCTTTGTTGTGCATGTGCTCATGGTAGGGACGGGTTGGAAAAAAACATAGGACCAGCGCTTGATGGGCTGGATGTCAGCTTGGCTTAGGCTGGGCTTTTCTCTTTCTTGGTTTGCCCCGACAAGACATATTGCAGAACGAGATCATCTCGGCGCTTTGCCAGTTCCTGCATGGATGTGTTTTCCAATGAGGCTTTCACGCCATCTTCGAGTGTATCCACCACCTCTGGTGTGATCCTTGGGGAGCCAAGATCGTCCCACCAGCTTTGGAAAGGCCCGCCGAGGTGATCACAGAACGAACGGATACCGCCTTCACCGCCGCCCAAATGCAAGAGTGTGTTTGGACCCATAGCGGCCCAACGGAGGCCGGGGCCGTAAGCAGCGGCTTTGTCGATATCCTCGACGCTTGCGACACCTTCCATCGCAAGATGAATGGTCTCGCGCCAGATTGCTGCCTGTAGCCGGTTTGCAATGTGCCCGGGAACTTCTTTATTTAAGCGTACGCAGACTTTGCCGATGCTTTCGTAAAAGTCTTTTGCCGATTGGAGTACGCCAGCATCCGTTTTCTCGTTGTCCATCAGCTCCACCAATGGGATGAGATGTGGCGGATTGAACGGATGGGCCAAGATGAAACGGCCTGGGTTGTGAAATCCTGCCTGCATCTCAGAGAGCTTCAAGCCGGAGGTTGAACTGCCAATGATGACTTCTGGTTTCAGGTGTGGTTCGATCTGTTGGTAGAGCCCATGTTTAATCTCCAGCCGTTCAGGCACGCTCTCCTGAATGAAGTCCGCATCTGATACTGCTGCCACAGGGTCATTTGTAAATTGCAATTTTGAAGTGTCACCGGCATGTTGCCATCCAAGCGCAGCAAGCGTTTCTGTGGCATTTTTCACCAGAGTGGTCACCCGGTCTTCTGTCTCTGGTGAGGGATCATAAACCGTGACCTGCCGACCCGTGGCTGCAAACAGCGCTGCCCAACTCATTCCGATTGTTCCGGCCCCGAGAATTGCGATGTTTGGGTGGTTCATGTCAGCATTCCTTGCGTTGCCCGATGAGAAGGAGCTGCTCAGTTTGATGCGGTGGCGTGCCCGATACACTGGTGCAGGTAGGCAGAACTACTATGATGTTGATTTCTTGGTCAATTTAGCAATTTGTACCAAAGCGTATGTGCGTGCTCTGTAAAACTGGGACGCTTGTTATGGCTAAGTTCCAATAATAAAGGTTCGCCGCGTGAAGGAGGGGCGTCACTCAGGCATAGGTTATGTTTATGTGTAAGTCGGTCTACTCACATCTGACCTTAGTCAGCCAGTGCTGACCTTGCTGCATGGCGTATGGCTGTTGTGAGGGGCTGTATTGTGTGAGCTGTTGACCTGCTTGTATGCCAGAAGAGTTTTGTGTCGAATGGCGTGTCCGGGATCAGCTCAACCAGCTTCTCTTGCTCAATGAGTGGATCGACCAGAATGCTTGGGTTCATGCCCCAACCGATGTGATTGACTGTGGCGTCGATAAACGCCTGAGGGCTTGGGAGCCAATGGGTGTTTGGGAAAATGCTTTCACCAAAAACCGAGCGTAACCACTCTGTCTGCAGCGTGTCTTTGACGTTGTAAGTGAGTGCTGGGGAGAGCTTTAGTGCCTCAAGGGTTATGCCATCCGGAAACCATCGCTTTACGAATGCCGGGCTTGCGGTCGCACGGTAACGCAGAGCGCCCAATGGAAAGCAATCGCATCCGCGTATAGGAGTTGGTTCCGCACTGACAGCAGCCTGAACTTCCCCGCGTCGCAGCCAGTCTGCACTGTGGTTCTGATCGTCAATCTTCAGGTCGAACAGAAAGCCGTCAACCTGTGCGAGTGCATCTATGAACCACGTGGCAAGGCTGTCTGCGTTGACTGCTATCTGGAGGCTTGTCAGGTTGCTCGCCTCACTTGAAAAGCCAATTTCCTCTTTGACCTGTTTCTCCAGCAAAGCAACTTCGTTGGCATGGCGGAGCAGCACTTCTCCTTGAGTGGTGGCTACACATGGTGTGCCTCGTATTATGAGGACACAGCCAAGCTTCTCTTCAAGGGACTTCAGGCGCTGAGACACTGCGGATTGCGTGATGCCGAGATGCTGTGCGGCTCTCTCGAATGTGCCGGTTGTTAGGATTGATGCGAATGCGTCCAGCTGCGCGCGATCGAAGTTCATTAGAATCTCTAATGTAGGAGTAGATATTTGAATTTTACTAATGTTGGTGGCCGTTATAGTCAAGTTGGCAATGAGTTCCCATTCCCTCTTAGGAAGCGCAATGTCAGTGTTATCAGTCGCCTTTTCTGGCTTTTCACTTGGTCTTAGTTTGATCTTCGCAATTGGTTCGCAAAACGCTTTTGTGCTGAGGCAGGGTTTGCGAGGAGAGCATGTTTTCCTGACTTGCATCACATGCGCAGTCAGTGATGCTTTCTTGATTACGATTGGAATATCCAGTCTTGCCGCTATATCTGCAAGAATTCCGGAGTTAGAGCCATTTTTACGGTATGGCGGGGCGGCCTTCCTGACACTTTATGGTGCGCGCAGTGCTTTATCGGCGATCAAGGGAGGGGCGGTTCTCAGCCTCAATGAGGGTAAAGCGGCTGGTGTGGTTGGTACGCTTGCTGTCGTGTTGTCGCTTACGTTTTTGAACCCGCATGTTTATCTGGATACGGTGCTGCTCGTTGGTTCTGTTGCAAGTCGCCATGAAGGAGCTGAGTACATTTTTGGCATGGGGGCTGTTGTCGCGTCCTTCGTGTTCTTCTTCTCTCTGGGATATGGTGCCCGCTTGCTGCGACCAATATTTGCAAGTCCCATCTCATGGAGGGTTCTTGATGGCGTCATTGCCGTTGTCATGTGGGCCATCGCATTTGCTCTGGTGAGCTGATCGTCGCTATCGCAGCAAGAGGCCTGTGAGCCATGGAGTTTGAGATGATGATCAGTTCCTCCGATATCCTGATCGCTAACAGGTCTCATTCTCTCGTTTGTACAAGGAGGCTCGTGTCAGGGGCATTCCCGAGAAGCTTTTTGTTTTTCGGGTCGCGACTGTCTGGAAAATTTGTGCTGAGCCGCGCTCGAATGCCAGTGATACGCCTGCCAGATACAGCGCCCACATTCTGAAGGTTTCTTCTCCCACCAGTGCTATCGCCTCCTCTTTGCGTGCCACAAGCCGTGTTGCCCAGTGGGATGTGGTGTAAGCATAGTGTTCGCGCCAGCCTTCCACATCGTGCACTTCAAAGCCTGTAGCCTCAAGGTTGCGGAGGCTCATGCCAATGTGGTCCAATTCACCGCCGGGGAAGATGTAGCGGATCAGTGCTTTGTATTCTGCGGGCTTTTTCCTGAACTTCTTCTCTGTGCGTTTGCCTGGTCTTGTAATGGCATGGTGAAGGTAAATTCCGCGGGGCTCCAGCAGGCGCTTCACAGCCTGGAAGTATCCTTCGTGATTGGCGAGGCCGACATGTTCAAACATGCCGATGGACGAGATCTTTGTGAAAGTGCCGGTGAGTTTGGAGAAATCCTGCAGTTCGATTGAGACACGGTCTTCCAAGCCCCGTTCTGCTATGATTTTGCGGCCCAGCAGGACTTGCTGCTCAGAGAGAGTTACGCCCTTTGCTTTGACGCCGTAGTGCTCTGCTGCATGGCAAATGAGAGCACCCCAACCACACCCGATATCCAACAGGTGGTCTCCCGGTTCCAGTCGCAACTTTCGGCAGATCATATCCAGTTTGTCGCGCTGAGCCTGGTCCAGTGTGTTTTCGGCCTTCGTAAAGTAAGCGCAGGTGTAGAGCATTTGCTCATCAAGGAATAATGCGTAGAACTCATTTGAGACATCATAGTGATGCGCGATGTTACGTTTATTAGAGGTCTCACTGCCATCCCGGGCACCTTCCCCTTTTATGTCTGAGCTTGTCCGCTGTTTTGAGGGGGCGAAAAGGAAGGGGAGAGCAGCTTTTACGAGAAGACGACGGTTCAGTTTTTTGGCCAGCTTGCTGACCTTTCCAGCTGGCCGCAGTTCTGCCATTTCGAAGAGGTTGACCCCTTCGATATCGATCCGCTTTTGCACCCATGCATCGACGAGTGTCTCAATCTTAGGGCGGCGCATAAGGGCCGAGATCACACCGGGGTCATTGATTGCAATAATCGCGGTGGGCGGATTGGCGGGAACGTGTGTCCCATCCCACAACCGGAACCCGAACTTCAGCTGCATTGTTGAATGGATGTGTTCCAATGCGTTTTTTAAGGAATTTAGCCGCCACGTTGCCTGCATTGCTCTTATCCGCCTTTGCTCTTGTGAAGCACACCCTATCGCTAACTCAGAGGATCAAACATCCCCGAGTTGTAGGATGCGAATGAGAGGGTTTTGGGGTCGAAGATCGCAAAAACTGAAAGGTGTGAGAGGCAAAACACAAAAGCAGCGGGTATGACGGCTGGCGTAGCTGTGCTGAACCAACAAAAAAGGCTCCTGAAAATATCAGGAGCCTTTTTTGATTTTGAATGTCTGCAGCGCTTAGTCGAAGCGGCCACTTGCGTGAGCAAGCATAGTGTAAACCTTGCCAGTATCAGAGGTCAGGTAGGTCTGACCGAGCTGATTGTCGCTGTCGCTTCTGGAGACCTGGGACAGAAGTTGCTCGAAGTCCTGAATGTAACGCTCAACTGCGCTGCGGAACTCAGGATCGCGGCCATATTTCTGACGGATCTCGTCGAAGGTTTGCTGACCTTGCAGGGTGTATAGACGGCGGGTGAAGACATCACGTTCGCCACGCTTGTAACGCTCCCACAGATCCACAAAGGTTTCATGATCAACTGCACGAGCAATGTCCATGCTCAGGGAGTTGAGGGATTCAACCATGTGCTGCGGGGTGCGTGCGTTTGCTGTGTCACGCGGATGTCCGCCCATTGTGTCTTCATCGTCTGATGCGCGGCGGAGCAGGTCGCTGATCCAGCCCTTGGATGTGCCGTTTCCCTGCGGAGCAGCTGCTGGCGCTGGCTGCGGACGCTTTGCGCGTGGAGCAGGTGCTTCCATGCGGCGAGGGGACGGGGCCATGCGGGCAGGTTTTGCGCCGGTGGCTGCAACTTGCTGCAGTGTTGGTGCTTCAGCTGCTGCATACTGGCTGGTTGCTGCCACAGCTGCCGGAGCAGCGTTGACTGCGCGGGCTGGTTCTGCTGGCGTGGACACATCGAACTGAGAAGACTGGCGGGACACGATTGTGGAGAGTTCCTCCAGTGCCTTCACCTGTTCGCTCACGATGCGACGCAGTGCAGAGGTAGATGCTTCTGCTTCATCTGGCAGAGCCAGAATACCTGCATTCAATTCAGAGCGGGTTGCTTCCAGCTCATGGTGCACTGAACGGGCAACTTCACGCATGCGGGATGTTGCATCGGTAAAGCGCTCGGATGCTTCAGTGACGGTGGACTTCATGTCATGAAGGATATCATCGTGGGCAGCTTTAACTGCGTCACGTGCCTTCTGACCTTCCATACCAGCGGTCATGCGCATGCTTTCGAACTGCTCAGTTACAGACTTGGTCGCAGCTTCTGCAGCAGCACGGAGCATGCCGGAAACTTCGCGGGCCTTGTCGTCAGCAACTTCAAGCGTATCACCAAGGGTGTTGGTGTAGTTCGCCATGAGCACTTCAACATCAGAGGTTTTCTTGATCAGCGTGTCTGCAACCATTTCGATTGCCATGCGGCGGTCTGTGAAGCGACTGTCAACATGGGTATTGGTTGCTTCCAGATCTGCAATGGCCTGACCGAGAAGCTGGTTCTGGTCTTCCATGCGACCTGCGATCTTCGCAGCGTCTGCAAGCACGGTATGTGTTGTGTTGCGGAGCTGGCCGACCTGGTTCTCGATGGTGGCGTTTGCTGCTTCAGTCTCGGTAACAGCACGGTCGATCGCGGTTCTGAACTCACCTGCACGGTTTGCGAGGTTGGTTTCAACTTCAGACAGGTTCTCACTTGCGGATGCAAGGATCTGACGAAGGCTTCCGTTGGATGCGTTGAGGCGTGTCAGGATTTCGGAGACATCTGTTTCCAGACGCTCTTTGGTACCTGTCATCACGTTCACAGCCATCCGGGTGCGATCTTCGATGGTGTTGCCGATGCCGTCGATGGTTTGTGTCAGAGCATCGGTTGCGACTGCACCCTGACGGGTGACGGTCTCTGCAACTTCCTGACCCTTTGTGGAGACTGCGTTGAGCAGGACGTTCATGTCGGCCTGCATACGCTCGCGGCTGTCGTCCAGACGGGTTGTTGCGATGTTGCTGCGCTCATCGATTGCAGTCACGATCTTGTCGCCAGCTTCAACCAAATCGCGTGTTGCCTGCAGACCGTTCTGTGCGAAGCGGTCAGAGACCTCACGGCCCTTCACGGCCACTGCATCCAGAATTGCGTTCTGGACTTCGTTGACGCGTGTGGTGAGGTCATGAGCGCGGTTTTCGATGGCAGTGATCAACTCGCTGCCGTCCTTGCCGATGATCTCGGAAAGCTCAGCAGAGCGGCTGCCGAAGGCATCGTTGAGGTTCTCGGCTTTAACCAGCAGCTCGTCTGCCACGGACTTGACGCGGGTGGACAAGGTGCCTGCTGCTTCTTCGATGGTGGTGAAGACGCGAGCACGAACTTCGTCGGTTTCGCCAGCCAGAAGCTTGCGGACGTCTTCTGCAGATTCTGCGAGGATCGTCTTGGAGCGTTCGCTTTCTGCGGAAAGGCGGCCAGTTACCAGCTCGATAGTCTGGGACAGATCACCACGAACCTTGTCGCTTTCGCCGGTGAGGGCGCCAGACATTTCAGCAAGGGTTGCGGTGTACATGGCGCGGGCGTTTTCGCTTTCCACGGCCAGAGCGTTAGCTGCCTGAGCCACAGTGCTGAGAACGCGCTGTGCGACTTCGTCGCCTTCCTTGGTAAGCGTACCGCGTACGGTTGCCATGGCATCGGAAACAGCTGCTGCTGCTTTCTCGCCTTCGCCTTCCAGAGAGTTACGGGCTTCGCCGATGGAGTTGGAAACGATTTCCTGCAGACGCTCGCCTTCTTTGCTCAGTGTGCCGGAAAGCTGCTCTACGCTGCTGACAACCTTCTCGGTTGTGAGGTCACGTTCCTGAGCAAGGCGATCGGATGCCTGACCAACGACTTCGAGGATAAGGTCGCGAACACGGGTGCTTTCGGAGCCAAGAGAAGAGGTTGCCTCTGCCATTGCGCTTGTAAGCGTGGTTGCTGCCTTCTCGCTCTCGTCTCCCATGGTGGAGGAGATTGCTTCGAGGCGATCGTTGAGGATCGTTTCGAGGGCTTTGGAGCGGGTGTCGAGTGTTTCTGCAACTTCGAACACTTTGGAGCCAAGAGAAACGTTGATCTCTGCGACCTGCTCGAACAAAGCGTCGGTGAGGTTCTTGGACTGCTGAACGATGATGCTGCCAGCTTCTTCCAGACGGCTGTCGAGCGCTTCGTTGATCTCGGTCTGACCGTCGTGGAATGCCTTGGCAATCTCGCGGGTGCGGCTGACCAGAGTTTCGGAGATCTGCTTGGCGCGTGCGTCCAGAGCCTGATCGATGCGCTCTGTGCCAGTGGACAGAGAGTCTGCAAGGTGTTCTGCACGGTCAGAGATGACAGTTGCAGCTGCTTCGACCTTGTCGCCGACTGCCTGATCGAAGGTGGACAGGCTTGTGGAGATTGTCTCTTCGATAGCTTCGGAACGCTGCGCGAGGATTTCGCCGATCTTCTCTGCACGATTGGAGAGTGAGACGCCAACCTGTTCCACACGCTCGGAGAGATTGACCGCAATGATGTCGGTACGATCTTCGAGGATCCTGGAGATGGATTGGGTTTTCTCTTCCAGAGTGCTTGCGATGATGCCAGTGCCCTGTTCGACCGCGTCTGCCAGCTTGGTGGTGCGGCTTTCGATGGTCTCGGTGAGGGCTGCTGCGCGTGTATCGAAGCTCTGCTCAAAGGTGTTGGTGCGTTCTTCGAGTTTCGCGTCGAGTGTCTCGATGCGATTGTCGAAGGATTCGCCGATGTTCTGACTGCGCAAATCGAGGGACTGAACAAGATCGGAACCGCTTTCGGTAACAACCTGTTCCAGTTCTGCCAGTTTGCTTGCCAGGCCATCGTTCAAAGCACGGCCACGGATGTCGAGGGTTTCGGTAATGCGATCGCCGATTTCGGTCAGATCAGCTGTTACGCGCTCACCACGAGAGCCGATGAGGTATGCCAGCTGTGTACCGGTGTCAGCCAGTTTGTCAGCCAGTTCCTCCGTGCGCAGGCCAAGTGCGCCGGTGATGTCGGTTGTTGTGCTTTCAAGAGCGGTCTTGAAGGCGGATGTCTGTTTGCTGATGGTGTCAGCAACTTCTGCACCGCGCTCTGCCAGACGCTGATCCAGCTCAGCACCGTTGATGGTGATGCTCTCATAGATCTGAGTGCTGACGTTGCCAAGACGGTCAGCCAGCTCGCTGCCGCTAACTGTGATGGTTGTGCCGAGTGTGTTTGCCGTGTCATCCAGACGGGTTGCGATGTCACCACCACGTAGGGACAGATCTGCAATGATGCTTTCACCAGCGCCGCGCAACACTTCGGAAACCTCAGTGGAGCGGTGGGACAGTGTGTCGATGAAGTCGGTGCACTGAACAGCTATTGCTTCATTGATCTCGCGACCACGATTTGCAATGCCTTCTGCTGCCTGTTCGCCGGTTGAGCGCAGGGCAGTGTCCAGATTGGTCACACGCTCATCAACAACACCCATCATCTCTTCGGTGCGGCCTGTGATCGTATCGATCAGGCGGCCACTTGTGAGAGACAGATTGGCGTTGATTTCTTCACCACGGGTAAGGATCTCGTCGGAAAGACGTGTGCTTGCGGAGGTGAAGTGATTGGTGATGCCAGAGATAGAAGTTTCGAGCGTTTCATGCAGCTGCGCGTTTGCACTGCCGAACTGATCGGAAACTGTTGTGACTGTCAGGTTCAGCGTATCTGTCAGCTGAGTATTGGCGGTGTTTACAGTCTCGTTCAAGCTGCCAACACCGGTTTCCATAAGCGTTGAGATTTGTGTGCTTGCGGAATTGACGGTTTCGTTGAGGCTGCCGACGCCTGTATCCAGCGTTTCGGAAATGATCGTGTTTGCAGTTTTGACCGAGTCGGTCAGGCTGCCCACACCGCTGTCCATGATCGTTGAGATCTGGGAGCTTGCTGCATTGACGGTTTCACTGAGGTTGCCGACGCCTGTGTTCAGCGTTTCGGAAATGATTGTGTCTGCAGTTTTGACCGAGTCGGTCAGGCTGCCCACACCGCTGTCCATAATCGTAGAGATCTGGGAACCTGCAGCATTGACGGTTTCGCTGAGTGTGACAACGCCGCCCTCCAAAGCCTCGGAGATATGCTCTTTTGCACCAGAAACAGTGGTGCTGAGACTGGAGACGCCATCTTCCAGAGCTTCTGTGATGTTGGCGGTCGCGCCGGATACAGATGCTGTGAAGTTGGATGCGCTGGTGTCCAGTGTTTCTGTCAGCTGTGCGGATACGCCGTAAACACTCTCGTTGAGATTAGCTACGCCGCTTTCCATTGTCTCTGCCATAACAGAGGTTGTGTTGCTAACCGTTTGAGACAGAAGCTCAACGCCGCTGTCCAGAGACTGAGAGAGTTCGCCGCTGACGCCATCCACTGTACGGGTGATGGTATCGATGCCACCCTTCAGGGTCTCAGTCAGGTTGTCGTTTGCTGTAGTGATCTTCTCAGTGACTTCGCTGGAAGCGGTGAGAAGTGTCGTTGTCAGCTCGGAACCTGCGGTTTCGACACTCTGGTTAATGGAAACAATACCAAGGTTCATTGTTTCTGTCAGGGTGTCGTTCGCACTGTTGATCTGATCGGTCACAGTGGAGGTTGTTGTTGCCAGAGCTTGCGAGAGTTCGGAGCTTGCGCTTGTGACGCTTGTGCTCAACTCTGTAACGCCGTTTGAAAGAACAGCGCCAATCTGCGAGCTTGCGCCCTCAGCAGCAGAGCTGATGGACTGAACGGAAACGTTGAGCGTATCGGTGAGGGACGCATTTGCTTCGGTTAGCTGCTCGGTAACGGTTGATGTGGTGATCACCAGTGTCTGTGCCAGCTCGCCGCTGGTTTGCGAAACGCTGGATGTAAACTCGGACAGACCGTTGGTCAGTGTGGAGTTGAGTTCTGTGTTTGCTGCACTGATCTGGCCAACAACATCACCGGATGTGGTTACCAGAGTTTGTGTCAGGTCAGAGCTTGCTCCAACAAACTGTGCCGTTACAGAAGAGACGGTCTCTTCGATAGAGGCCGTCAGCTCAGTACCCTGCGCCTGCAGAACGCCTTTCATGGCTTCTGTCTGGTCTGTGATGGTTGCAGACAGTTCTGCGCCAGCAGCACCGAGTGTTGCGTTCAGAGCATCGCCGCGTTCTGCCAACAGGTCGCTGATTTCATTGCCGCGAGTGGAAAGACCCTCAACAATTTCAGTTCCGGTGGAGGACAGGGAAGCGGTGATTTCATCGCTGCGGCTCGCCAGATTGTCAACGAGTGCTTCTGAGGTTTCAGAAAGACGGGTGTTGAGGTCTGTGCCGCGCTCGGTCAGGTTATCAATGAAGGAGTTTGCGGTAGAGGAGAACTCTTCATTGATGGAAGAACCGCGCTCGTGAAGTGTTTCAGAGAGCTTGGAGCCGGTGTCGGAGAGTGTTTCAACCAGCTCTGAGCCGGTAGAGGTGAGGCGCTCGACATAATCATCGGAGCGAACGGTCAGCGAGGAGACCATTTCGCTACCAGCTTCAGTGAAGCTGTCGGTTGCTTCTGTGACGCGATTTTCGATCTTGCTTGTCATCTGCTCAAGCGTAGCGTCGATCGAACCGGTTAGGCGTTCCCGGGCACGATCAACAGAGGAGGCGAATTCCTCTGATGTGTTCGCGAGTTGTGATGCAAGATTTTCGTGGGAGCCGGAGATGGTTTCACGAACCAGCTCTGCGTTTGCCTGAATGGCTTCACGCTGGCTGACAAGTTCTTCCACCAGACGGCGAATTTTCAGTTCGTTGTCATTATAAGAGTTCTCAAGGGAAGAGACTTCCTTATGAATGAGAACTTCCAGCTCGCTGGCACGTGCAATCGCGCGTTCAATGCCGTCGCCCATGGCGGCAGCTTCGCGGCGGATTGCCTGACCAACGTTCAGGATGCTTTCTTTTGCAACATCTTCAGGCTCAGCAAGACGAAGAGCAACTTCCGTCATGCCGCGTGCGACGTTGCGCATTTCCTGTGCTCGCCAGAACAGGAGAGCCATAACCCAGACAAATGCAATTGGAACAACAATAAAGACGGAAATGAGAACCAGCGTCGGGTTTTCAAATACGCCTGAGAAGGAGGATGATTTTTCAAGCTGAGCAGCGAATGAGCCCCAGGACATTGCCAAGCCAAGGCTGGCCCAGACAACGGAAACTGCAAATGCGAACCAGAACGGAGCTGCAGAAGGCTTGCGCTGCAGAGCAAACATCAGTGAGCCAATGGACTGGCGGTCATCATTGCTTGCTGTGGGCGGGCGGCCACCACGGCCACGTTTGCGAACCTGTCTCGGAGCTTGATTTTCTTCTACAAGCTGAGCCAGTTTTTTATCAGAGGAAGGAGCTGTTGTTACAGACTCCGTTGCAGGGCTAGCAGACATTTGCGGGGGTTCCGCAGTGGTGCTCTCCTGTTCACTGGATAAAATAGACTCTTGTGGAGCGCCAAAATCAGCCTGAAGGGCTTCTTCTACCGCTGACAGAGCCACTTCCGATGGAGCTTTCGCCTTCGGGGTGTTCGCCATATCTCGCCTCGCGTCCGTACTCTCTACTTGCCGGTCGTCAGCACATTTTTCGCCTTTTGTGCCGGCGCCGTCACCACAAGGTGTCCGTCCTACGCGAAATACATTCCTCCCAAACAAGAAAGCATTTCAGACAACAATAGGTTTCGCCCCATGCAATCCGACAGCTCTGAATTGAGAGCACCGTCGAACTTCTAGGGCCAAAAACAGGGAGTTTTCAGAATCAAAGCGGACCGTTAATGTTAACGATACCTTAAGATTTAGATTTCCCCACCTTGCAGCTACCCTTAACCTAATGGCACAATCCGGTGGACTGTACAACAGAAGTTGCCGGGATTTTTAGGTGCCCTACGATAAGTCACAGGCAGCAATTTTGGGGGGAACTCACTATGGCTAATCGCGAAAATTCTCCAGTCAGTTCTAAAGGTTCCAATCGTCCGAGTCCCACGCAACTCAAATGGTTAAGGCGAGGTCTTAACGAAGCAGGTGGAAAGTAACCGCTGTTCGATGAGAGCGGTCGACAAGTGCCAGCTGCAACTGTGCGGGCGTGTATTGCAGCAGGGTGGGCGGAGCCTTGGTTTTCCAACCCGTTGAAGCCGGATTGGCTCGTTTGTAAGCTGACCGATACGGGACGTGCGATGCTGGAGCGTGATGGTAATTCGAAAAATCTTGTTAACCATCTTTAACAGAGCGTCTTGTCAATTTTAACGTGTAATGGCAGTGAGAGCCGGTGACGAGGTCACGAGTCTAGATTTGAATCTGGGCGGTAGGATCTTGTTAACCATGAAATAAAAACCTGTGTTTTCTTTTGGGGACTAGATTCCGTTGCCTATGGGAAATGAGGGGTAGAGTCACTGCAGAGTCTTGGTGGTGGCAGGGTTTGAGTCACTCAAGCGAATCAACTTTCCGAATATCGCGATAACTTTGAGTCACTTGGCTGTGTTTGGAGGCCTAACGTAAACTTGGCTATGGAACTACATAAAACTACAAGTGCTATATGTAGGGATCACTTCTCTTCTGTGACGTTTGATGACCCGGATTTGCAAGGTCAGATCCTGGAGATGTTTGCTCACCAGATAGAAGAGTTTCGTCGGGGATTGTGCGAGACAATGGGAACAGAAGCCCTTCGTGCTTTGCTACATCGCTTTAAAGGCTCTGCGCGCGGTGTTGGTGCGTTTGCGCTTGGGGAGGCGCTGGAGCAAGCTGAGCAGGAAGCTGCGAACGGAGCTGTGCCATTGCTGGTGACTGTTGAGACTTGCCTTACGGAGGTGTCTGCGGATCTTTCAAAGCTGCGGAATTTGTAATGCGAGATTGGCTGCGCGGGTTTGACCATAAGGTCTGGCCCAGAAGTTCTTGAATAGCTGGGCGCCTGCATGTATCTGAAGACAACAGAATAAGCCAATCAGGGTCGGGACGACTTTAAATATGCCAAAGATTACTTTCATCACCTCATCAGGTGAAAGCCATGAGGTGGATGCTGCTGCCGGTTCTACCGTTATGGAGAACGCGATTAAGAACATGGTTCCTGGAATTGAAGCGGAATGTGGTGGTGCCTGCGCTTGCGCGACCTGTCACGTGTACGTGGACCCAGCGTGGAATGACAAGACTGGTGAACCAGAGCCTATGGAAGAAGATATGCTCGACTTTGCTCAGGACGTTCGTGATACGTCTCGCCTTTCCTGTCAGATCCGTGTGACTGACGAAATGGATGGTCTCGTGGTTCACATTCCAGAGAGCCAGAGCTAAGCAGTGCAGAGCTTGAATGAAAAAAGGCTGGTCCGATTGGGCCAGCCTTTTTTGTTGGGTAATGGAATGCTTACTCAGCGCCGACGGCTTGTGGCTGACGGGCAGGGACCCAAACGGTTTCCATGCCAGGTTCTGGATTGCGCGGGATCATGCGGCTCAAGATCAGGCTGACGGCAGCCATGGATGCGCCTGCGATGAACACCAGTGCAGGGGAGAAAAGCCAGATCGTGCCGAAGACCACCGGAATCACCACAGCTGCGATGTGGTTGATCGTGAAGTCTACCGCTGATGTTGGTGCGATGTCTGCTGGGTTTGCGATCTTCTGGAAGTAGGTCTTCATCGCGATGGCCATGGCGAAGAAAGCATGATCAATCACGTAAAGAGTGCCAGCCACGTACACGTTGGTGACGAAGGCGTAGGACAGGAAAACGATGATTAGTCCGACATATTCGCAGGTCAACGCAGTCCGCTCACCAACCCGACCGATGAACGCACCGATCTTTGGAGCGAGGAACATGTTGATTGCGCCATTCAGCAGAAACAGCGCTGCAACTTCATGCACTTCGTAGCCAAAGCGTTCGACCATCAGGAAGCCTGCGAAGACTGTAAAGATTTGACGGCGGGCACCACTCATGAAGGTGAGCGCATAGTACAGCCAATAGCGTTTGCGCAGGATCAGCTTTTTGTGCTGTTCCACGTGTGCTTTGTACTTTGGGAAGGCAAAGGCTGCAAAGATAGTTAGAGCCATGCCTGCAATGCCTGCCCACAGGAACACTTGCTCATAGGATAGGTCAAACGTCTTCCAACCGATCATGATCGAGCCGTAGATGCACAGTGAGACCAGTGATGAGACCGCAATAATTTGTCCGAGCAGTGCCGGGGCGTCTTTCTTGGGTAACCACTGCAGGGATAGAGACTGCATGAGCGTCTCGTAGTAGTGGAAGCCGAAAGACATGATGAGGGTGGTGGCATAAAAGCCAATCGCGGATGGGAAGTATCCGGTGATTGCAATGCCGAAGCCCATCAGACCCAAAGAGATCAGCGTGAACGTTTGTTCTTTGAAGATCAACAGCATGAAAATGACAGTGAATGCCAGCAGGCCGGGGATTTCGCGGATGGACTGCTGAATGCCGATTTCTTGGCCGGTGAAATCGAGCGTGTTGACTGCAAAGTTATTGATGAGGTTCCACCACACAGAAAATGAGAGCTGTGAGGCGACGGTGAGGACCAACAAAAATACAAAGGGTGAGCGCCAGTCGGCTCTGATGTCTTTAATGATATTCAACATGGTGCTTCGTTCTTAGAAATGAGTTTTGCAATTAAGTAAGCGAAAAGTTTGTTTACGTGATAGCACTAGTTTGCCAAAAAATATCTTGAAGTCGCCAAGAGGTGTTTGATGCCCATTCATGCTGATGTTTTTGCAGACCCACATGAGGTGGATCGTCCGCAACCCATTGTTGCTTATGCGGTAGATATGCCCATCGGTGGGCAGGGGGAGCCGCATGCGCATTCACGCGGGCAGCTGGTTCATATCATGCAAGGGTCCACGACGGTGTTTACCGAGGAGGGGACATTTGTTGTACCGCCAGAGCGTGCAGTCTGGGTTCCCGGAGGTATGGTGCATCGGACTGTCTATCCGATCAAAACACAGTTTCGAAGCCTGTATCTGCGAGAGGACTGGTCTGAGCGGCTTTCCGATAAGCCTGTTGTGGTGCAGGTGACGCCGCTCTTACGCGAGCTGATACAGGAGATTATGGCAGCGCCCCGGGACTATGCGCTTGATGGGGCGACAGCGCGGATTGCGCAGGTGATTGTTGATCAATTGAAGAGTTTACCAGATGCGCCGCTGCAATTGCCGATGCCAGTCAACCACGCGCTTTTGAAAGAGCTTTGCCAGTCTATCCTGTCATGCCCTGCGCACCTGCCGAGCCTTGCGGATGCTGCGGAGCGGACGCTTATGTCCCAGCGCACGTTTGAGCGGCGGTTCTTTGATGAGACGGGCTGGAGTTATCGCAAATGGTGTGGGCAGGCCAAGCTGTTTCGTGCTTTGGAGCTGCTCTCAGCAGGCCGAAGTGTGGGTGATGTGGCTTTCAAACTTGGCTATGAAGGGCCAAGTCCGTTTATTTCTCAGTTCCGCAAAGCCTTTGGCACGACGCCGGGCAAATACTTCAAGACTGCGTAGCCTAGGTTATTTGCTGGCGCTGCATGCGCTGATGAAGTTGCGAACGTGCTTAGCGCTGCCTTTGAGGCTTACGTTGTAGATAGCATAGCCGCCCAGATTGATCTTCAGTTCGTTGTCTCGCACCATTCGGTTCCAGAGCGAGGAGCCATTACTCAAAGTGAGGAGTGGCAGGGAAACACCGGCCTCCTGATTCAATGAACTGCCGACGCCAACATAGCTTTCCTTGAAGCGTCTCGTGCTTAGCGAAATCAGGATACTATCGCCTTCCTGGAGTGCAGGGACGGTTGACTGAAACATAATCTCGATGTCACCGCTTCCAGCTAGGCAGCGGGCAAAAAAGTCTGTGTCGTCTGTTTCTGGCACGCCATGGACCAGAACAGCGCTCTTGTCGCCTGCACCTGTTGGAAGGCCTGACACCCAGACATAAGGACCGTCAAATCCATTCAATGGAGCTTTTTCCTGAAGGAACTTATCGGGGTTTGGCAGAAGGTCTTGTGTTATGAGGTCTGTGTTTTGCTCATGGAAAACAAAGTGTTGAGCCGCTCTTCCGTTGCTGTTGAGGGCGCAGGAGAAGTTGAAGGGCACGTACATGCCCTGACTTTGGTAGACACCGCGGCCCGCGAGCTTGTCTCCTGTTCGTACCAGTACCGGTTTCTGGTTCATCTGCTGATTGGTGAAGGTGCCGAGACCCAGGTAGACAGGCGGCATCTCTGACAGGGAGTTCTTGGTCGCAATGATCTTACTGCCCAGTGTGGAGCAAGCGCGGCGGGCCTTCCAGAGTGGTTCGGCTACATTGATTACCAGGTCATCTTCCGGCGCGATCTGGCTGTTTTTCAATGGTGGTAAGTCTTGTGTCACAACCTGCGTTGGAGGTGCTGCCTGTGGAGATGTGCTATCCCGCTTCAGCTTGTAATAACATGCTTTTCTTGCGGCAGGATCTGGGTCTCCGAAGAAGTCAGTCCGGCAATGAACATCACCTTTCGCTGTCTTTTCATAAAACGCGCCGGGTCTGCCGAAGCGAACCGTTGTCGCGTAAGGCAACTCACAGACTTGAAATTCAAGGGCACATTTGCGCCATCCGTCCTTCGTAAATTCAGGAAGTTGCGGAATGGGGGTGATCACACCACCTGAGCTGGCGGACTTGATCTGTTTCTTTAGCGAAGACGAACTGGCACTTACCGTATTTACGGTTTTGCGAGCGTACGGTTTGTTGCCAACATAGAAGATGCCAGAACAGCCTTTATCCGTCCAAAGATGTGACGGGACGACGCCCCAGCTTTCATTGAGTTTGCAGAGCGCTGAAGAGGTCTGGCGCAGCAACTGGACGTAATTGCGGTTGGCGTTCGAGATCTTGCATTTGGTGTAGCCAGCATTCTCAGAAGCACAAACAACCACGTTGGTGCCATCAAGACGATCTGGCGTGTTGGCGATATGGTTTGCTGTTGAAGGCCTGTGCGTCGGGTCGCTGCTATGTATGTTATCGCCCTCAGGTTTTCTGGTGAGGGTGTTGGTCAGGCAATCGATGAATTCCGGGCTGTCCAAAGCTGCATCGGATTTGTCGAGGCAGCTTTCAATTATGAGCGCTGGAATAAGCGAGTTAATGGGCGGAATTGTTGTCGCGTTGGCATTGGCAGCAAGGAACGGTGCAATGAAGGCGATGGTGCCTGCCGATGTCCTTGTAAACAGTTGCCACAAAATAGATTTGCTCACAGCATAGCCTCTCTTAGCCCTTCTGGTGCACTTGTTGCCTAACGCAATCAGCTTGCGCCCAGCTGAAAGCGTGTTGCAGCTTCTACTCCAAAACAGGTGTGAAGCATGCTTTTTGCCAAGCGCGGTTGCTGTCTAGATCTCAATGCTACTTGCAGTCTAGTTGTAAAATTACAAAAAAGGGAGGTTAAATGCGCTGTGTCGTTTGATTGAATCCAATCAAGCGGAACACGCTCTAGCGCACAAGTTCCTTCATGGCGGAATCCATACCTTCCAGGGTGAGAGGGTACATGCGCTGATCAAACAACTCTTTCATCATGCCGATGGAATGGGTGTAATCCCAATGCTTTTCCCGTACCGGATTGAGCCAGACTGCTTTTTGATAAAGGTCTGTCACGCGTTTTAACCAGACGTTGCCTGCTTCTTCGTTCCAATGTTCGACTGAACCGCCGGGATAAGTGATCTCATAGGGGCTCATTGAAGCGTCGCCAATAAAGATCACTTTGTAATCGCTTGGATATTTATGGAGTACGTCCATCGTGTTGATGCGCTCTGTGTGGCGGCGGTGATTGTTTTTCCAGACGAACTCATAGAGGCAGTTGTGGAAGTAGAAGTATTCCATCACCTTGAATTCGGTTTTGGCAGCAGAGAACAGTTCTTCGCAGACGCGAATGTGGTCATCCATTGAGCCGCCGATGTCAAAGAATAGAAGTACTTTGACTGAGTTGCGCCGTTCCGGGCGCATTTGGATGTCGAGCAGGCCTTTGTGGGCGGTGGATTTGATCGTGTTGTCCAGATCCAACTCATCAGCTGCTCCGGTTCTGGCGAATTTACGCAGGCGCTTCAGGGCCACCTTGATGTTGCGGGTGCCTAGTTCAACCGTGTCATCCAGATCCTTGAACTCACGCTTGTCCCAAACCTTGACGGCGCGGCGATGGCGGCTGCCGTCCTGTCCAATCCGAATGCCTTCAGGGTTGTAGCCATACGCGCCGAATGGGGATGTACCGCCTGTCCCGATCCATTTGTTGCCGCCCTGATGGCGCTCTTTCTGTTCTTCCAACCGTTTTTGAAGTGTTTCCATGAGCTTCTCAAAGCCGCCCATGGATTCGATAAGCTTCTTCTCTTCCTCAGAAAGATGTTTTTCTGTGAGCTTGCGCAGCCACTCCTCTGGAATGTCTGTGGTTGCCACTTCGCTCATCAGGTCCAATCCGTTGAACGTGTGGCCAAAGACGCGATCAAACTTATCTAGGTTGGATTCATCTTTGACCAATGTTGCGCGGGCGAGGAAGTAAAAATCCTCTACGCGCTTGCCGGCCAGATCAACGTCCAGCGCTTCCATAAGCGTAAGATACTCGCGTACGGATACGGGCAGGCCTGCGGATTTTAGCTCTTCGAAAAACTGAATAAACATGGGGTCACATTATGCGATTGAGCGGTGCAGTGTCGAGAGTGCAATTGACACCTTAGGCAAAAGCATAGGGATCAATAGGAGCCTCTTGCCCAGTCAATTGCTTTGGCTAGATGTAGTTCAACGAAATCATTCTTGCCTTCACGATAGGCTTCGACGTCTCCGTTGACCTCCTGTGCCGTCTTCTTCTTCAGGTGGGCGTATTTCTCGCGAACGTCAGGGTGTGCTTTCAGGTAATCACGAAAGGCCAGATGCTGGTAGACGTGTGGATCTCCTGATTTGAACGCATGGAGGTGGTGGGTGCGGTTGTCTCCGCCTTTTTCGAAGTAGCGGCGGCCTTCAATACCGTTCTCGCCTTTGGCAACATAGCCGAGATTGATCAGCTTTGCAGATTGAGCATCGAGTGCTGTGATGCTGGAGACTTCCAGCAGGATGTCGATAATTGGTTTGGCAGCAAGGGCTGGTACAGAAGTGCTGCCAATGTGGTGAATGTCTTCGACAATATCTCCGAGCAGCTCACGCAAAATTTCTTGCTCCAGCCGGAACTCTTCGGCCCAGTTGTCTTGTGCATCTACCACTTTGACTTTGCGTGTGATCATAGCTGTGTCTGCCGCCTTTGTTTCGCCAGTCCTTTGAACATACCAAGAGATTGGGGGAAGCACAGGGCTGGCGTGAGATATTCGTTAATCTTGGTCGACAATCTCATCTGGGGCAGATTTCGTGATCTCGCTCATGAGCTCTGTTAGCGATGGGCCTTTTGTGGCGACGAATGGTGCAGGGCGGCAGGTTTGAATTGCAGCAACGCCAATACGTGCAGTGAGGAAACCGTTGACCAATCCTTCGCCAAGGCGGGCGGAAAGTTTTGCCGCTAATCCCTGACCAATGAACTGTTCCAGCAGGCTATCTCCTGCTGCCATGCCACCTGTGACGGCCAGGTGAGCGGCTACATCTCGTGACAAGCGCCAGAAACCGAGCGCGCCGGGACGAGCTCCATAGAGGCGAGAGATGCGGCGGACAATGCGCAGGTTCTCGTAAAGAACGATCAGGATATCAACGAGTGCACGGGGTGAAAGTGCGGTAACTACAGAAACACGCTTTGCGCTTTCCATGACGATTAAGCGCGCGCGGGCATCCATCGGGGCCATCAGCTCCCGTTCTGCCAGCTTGACG
Source organism: Pseudovibrio sp. Ad26 (assembly GCF_001623285.1). Lineage (NCBI taxonomy): Bacteria > Pseudomonadati > Pseudomonadota > Alphaproteobacteria > Hyphomicrobiales > Stappiaceae > Pseudovibrio > Pseudovibrio sp. Ad26. The sequence goes on along the minus strand of NZ_LMCE01000095.1, from coordinate 250,485 downwards.
AGATCTCTCCCATCAATGATTTCCTGCATATGACCTTTGAGTTGAGCACGGCCATGAGCTGTTTCCGGACGGTCTGCGTAGAGTGCCATTAGCTTTTGTAGAGCTGCACGGGCTTCTTTATCGCTATCATTGTCTGCTGCGGTTTGGAGGTCATCGCGTATATGGTCGATTTGCTCCAAACGAGAGAGTGCTCGCCATTCTTTGAAGAACAAACCGATCAGTCCGAGAAAGCCGAGAGCGGTGAGGCCAACAGCTGTCCAGCCCAGCCAGTCATAGCGGGCAAAGAGATCTCTGATCAGGCTATCGACTGCCAGGCCAACGGCAAGCGAGACGAGGCCACCACCGCCAATGGCGATGATCTTGCTCCAACGACTCTTTGCAGGCTTCGGCTCTGGCGCTACATTGTTTTGTGGCAGGGTCAATGCATTTTCGTCTTCTTCTGATACAACGGCTTCAGAAGAAAGTGGTTCCTGCGCAAACTCTCCCTCCAGCCGGACGGAGCTGTCATCCAGTTTGAATGCTTTCGGTGCACGGCGTGCCTGAGGCTTATGTTGCTGTGTTTTCTTGTTGGTCATGCGAGTTTGTCTCCCAGCAAGAACTCCATTGCACTGTCCAGGCGGATGTGAGGGAGGGATAAGGTTAGCCCCTCTGCTGTCCGTTCCATCTTTGGAGGGCGGAAGCGCACATACTTCAATGCAGTCTGGTCTTCCGGTGTGTCATGGTTTTGCTCGGTGGAGAACAGATCACCCAGATCGTCAGGAAGGTCTCCGGGGAAAATGGCGGCTTCTTCTTCACCGTCAAACCTCATCTCACCGATGGTTTCTTCTGGCATTGGCGTACCGAGGAGCGCAGGGGTTTCTGCACCATCGTGGTGGACGGTTGCCTGACGAGTGGCTCTTACGGATGCAAGGGCGAGTGTTTCAACTGAAGCTCCAGAGAATTCTGCGCGATTGATTGCGCGTTCAACCAGCTGTTTGAGGAGCAACTCCAAATGATCATGATCCTCGCGTCGCAGATGATCTGCCTTTGTGGCTGCAAACAAAATGCGGTCGATCTTGCGAGAGACTATTGAGAATAGCCAGCTTGCTTTGCCCGGTCTGAATGCACCCAAAATCTCAGTGAGGGCACCGCTCAAATCATCCAGGGCCTCGGGGCCAGCGTTGATTGCTGTGAGTGCGTCCACGAGCACAATCTGTCTATCCAGTTTGGCAAAGTGGTTTTTAAAGAACGGTCTCACCACGTGCTTGCGATAGGCCTCATAGCGGCGCTCCATGATGGCGAGGAGCGTGCCTGCTTTGGGCTTGATCTTCGTGTCACCCAGATTGAGCGGGGCGAAGGTGAGGGCTGGTGTGCCCTTCATATCGCCGGGCATAAGGAAGCGACCGGGTGGCAGCATGGAAAGCGCGTTTTCATCATCTCGGCAGCGGCTCAAATACGTGGTGAAGGTGCTTGCTAGATCCTTTGCAATGTCCTCTGAAAACTCATCGTGCAGCTTATCTTGATAGCGCGCGAGTGTTGACAGGAACTCTTCAGACAAATCTGACCTTGCTTTAGCGCGTTTCAGGGCTTCCTCAGAGAACTGCCGGAAATCTTGTTGTAGCAAAACAAGGTCGAGGAGCCATTCACCAGGGTAGTCCACGATGTCGAGGTGTAGTTTGCCGCCGCCTAATTGACGGTTCAGGAATGTGGCTGACTCGTATTCAATGGTCAGGCGAAGTTCGGAGATTTGGTGTGTGGACTCAGGCCAAAGGCGATCTTTTGTCAGTGTCTCGACATGCTGCTCATAGTTGAAGCGCGGGACGTTGTCATCGGGCTGGGGCTGAAGATATGCGCGTGCAAGCCGTCCTGTGCCGGCAGCATCCAGCAAGGGCAGACGGCCTCCGGCAATGAGATTGTGAACGAGGGCTGAGATAAAGACAGTCTTCCCGGAACGTGCCAATCCGGTTACACCCAGGCGGACCGTGGGGACTGTCAGATTAATTGCAGACCCAGTCAAATTGTCCAATGCTGTTTGTGCATCAGTCAGGGCCAGCTTAGCGTTTTTAAATAATGAATTCAGTGGGCTCACAGATCATCCTCCAAGGAACGATGTGGTGCGTTCTTTGGAGGAATGCAATCGTAAATACGTCAATAAATGCCGTATTGCGCAAAATTTTTCTAGTCAGGAGCCTGAAACAGCCTGTAGGTGCCGAGGTTGGAAGAATGAGACGATCCTTCCTTTCTTACATTCAATTTCTGACCAGCGGTGTTCCTCAAAGTCGATTACGGCGAGTGCTCCGGTTGGGTACTTGGATTGCATCTGGTGTATGTACTCAGGGTTGCCTTTTCCTGTGAGTTCAAGGGCCGTGTCCTGAATGGCTGTGTTGTGCCCGACGATAAGAATTGTGTCGAAGCCACCGCCATAGGCGCGGATCGCATCAATGTAGTCGCCTTCGCTGGAATTATAGAGATCCCTGAGTAGTTGAATGCGCGTATCATTTCGTAGGTATGGCATCACTTCCATGAGTGTTTGCCGTGTCCGCAGAGCCGTAGAGCATAAGATCAGTTTTGGATGCATATGATGTTGGTGGATGTGGGCTCCAACCCTTGCTGCGGCTTTCCAACCACTGGTGTTAAGGGAACGATCATGATCGTGAGCACCCTCGTCACTCCAGTCGGATTTTGCATGGCGTAACAGCATCAGGCGAAGCATATGTTATCCTCCAGATATACTTTATTACTTTATGTTCCTAAGAGGTAGAAACATTCTAAGTTGTATTTGTGATGCTGTGCTATATCGCAATGCAGCATAACTGTATGGACTTGTTTGCTTGTTGCTTGCTTTGTCTCTGTTTGAAACCTACATGTTTTTGATTGAATTTGGAAGGTAATAGTATTCCCCTAATAGTATGGGGTTTTTAGCTTACAATTACTGAAATATTTATAAGTGATGCATGCATTCGTAACTGAGTTCATTTCAGTGGCACTGACAGGATATTTAGTTGGCATAATGGTTTAGCCAACTGTGCTGGTCGCTTGCGCTGCGATGTGTCTTAATGTGTGCATTGCACTGATGTAGGTGCGTTGGGCGATCTGCCAATATGGCTGCGCTGCGTTAGTTGCGGCGCTGTTCCTGTTCGACGCGAAGAGTGAGCTTTTTGAATTGCGCTCGGATCTTCTCAAGTTCACTGACAGGGAGATCATCTGAAATGGATGCCCAGACCGTGTAGTCGGCACTTGGTGCTGTATAGGCAGTGAAGCTCTCGACGCGTCCCATCCGCATTGTTGTTTCGGTTCGGAATGCAACTTCGTTTTGCGGTGTCTTCAGATCCAGCGGTTTGAAATGGCTTTGACTATATCCGCTTTTGAAGTTGTTTATGAGAGCTGTCGCCGTGTCTTTTTTGTGCCGGCGGAAAATGACTTTGATCTCGCCGTTTTCGGTTTCGTAAATGCAGCCGATACCGAGTTCTTTCAGATCGGGAACGAGAGCTGATCTAGAGAGCTTACTGATATAGTCCGGGCAGAACATGCCGGTGAAATGCGTGAGGGCGTCCACATCTTTGCGCCAGCCGTTGTGCAGGGTATGCGGCTGGTAAAGAAGACTTTCTGAGATGGTACTGTTTGCCTGGGCAAATAAGCTGCCAGATAAAAGGAGGCAGCTTGCGAAAAGTACTCTTGATGCATAGATAAGCATGCGCTGACTCAAAAAACTGGTTTTATTGTTTTGTTTCATTTTCAAGCCAGGCAATACAGGCATCAACGGCGGTTCATAAAGGCGAGGCGCTCGAACAAATGAACGTCCTGCTCGTTCTTGAGAAGTGCACCGTGCAATGGCGGGATGATTTTCCGGTTTTCGGTTTCGCGGAGTGTTTCCGGATCAATGTCTTCGTTCAGAAGCAGCTTAATCCAATCCAGAAGCTCTGAAGTTGATGGTTTCTTCTTCAGGCCCGGCAAATCTCTGAGGTTATAGAACGCGTTGAGTGCTTCTTTTAGCAGGCGATCTTTGATTTCACCGAAATGCACATTGACGATCTCAGTCATTGTTTCTGCGTCTGGGAACTTGATGAAGTGGAAGAAGCAACGGCGCAAAAATGCGTCTGGAAGATCTTTCTCATTGTTTGAGGTGATGATCACGATCGGACGCTGTTTTGCTTTGATCGTGTCGCCAGTCTCGTAAACAAAGAACTCCATACGATCCAGCTCTTGAAGTAGATCGTTTGGGAACTCAATGTCAGCCTTATCAATCTCATCAATCAGAAGAACCGGGCGTTCATTCATTTCAAAAGCAGTCCAGAGTTTGCCTTTGCGAATGTAATTGCGAATGTCTTTTACGCGCTCATCGCCAAGCTGACTGTCGCGGAGGCGAGATACGGCGTCATATTCGTAAAGGCCTTGCTGCGCTTTTGTGGTCGATTTGACGTTCCACTCAAGGAATGGGACGCCTAAACTCTGAGCGATTTCCTGCGCTAGGACAGTTTTGCCGGTTCCAGGTTCGCCTTTTACAAGCAGGGGGCGCTCAAGGGTAATAGCCGCGTTGACTGCGATCCGAAGATCTTCTGTGGCAACGTATTGGGAGGTCCCTTGAAATTTCATCGCTAAATCCTGCTTGAGTATCGTGATTTGGCGAAAACACTAATCTCTCGATAGGCAATGGGCAATCCCTGCAGCGTTGCGCTATTGGGCTTATCTAGTGGTTTCGATCTTTGCTCGGTTTCTTTTACTTCTCTGGGAATTATGTGCCGGGTAAGGCGAGTTATTTGCCGGGTTCGGGCAGGAAATCCTATGTTTTACAATAAGTTAAAATTGTAAATTATTGAAATGGTTGAGTAAATTGCGTTTTTTTAGTTTGGCACGTAAGTTGCTTTTAGTGATCAAAGATCTGCGCAAGCATGAGCGAATTTGAATTCTAGGTGGGCTCGATGAGTATTTATGGTGCTATCAACGCTGCAACGACCGGTTTGGACGCACAGTCCAAGGCGTTGGAGAACATTTCCGGTAACGTGGCGAACTCTTCGACCACTGGCTATAAACGCCTTGATACAAGCTTCTCCGATCTTGTTTCCAGTACAGGTAGTCGGCAGGCTGAACAGGTTTCCGGTACTGTAATTGCGACTTCTCGTGCCACTAACTACTTGTCTGGCGATGTCACATCCGCTGACCGCAACACCTACATGGCGATTAACGGGCCAGGGTATTTTCTGGTTACCAACAGAGATGGCTTAGGTCAGGAAACTCCTGAGAGTTACTATACGCGTGCTGGTGACTTTGAACTGGATACTGAGAGAAATCTGGTTAACTCCGCGGGCTATTTTCTGCAGGGGTACCCGATTAACCCTGCAACGGGTGCTGTGAGTGATCGTGCAGTGCCAATTCAGGTGTCTGATGCTCCGATGCCAGCGCAACCATCGACGCAAATCAATTATCAGGCGAATTTGCCATCCAAGCCGACGACTGCGAACTATCAAAAAGCAGATGGTGCGGCTAACTCGCAGTATGTTGATTTGAGCGTGTTTTCCAATCCAGACGAACAATCAACACTCGCTTTGAATGATGACGGTGCACCTGCAACATTGCTTACAGCAGAGAGCAAGTTGTTGCCGTCAAACCAGTTTGAAGCTGATAGTGTGTTGACATTGAAGGTGGGGCAGCATGACCCTGAAGTGTTGGATATTGATGCCAATACGACTGTTCAGGATCTGCTTGATAAGCTGAATGGGATGCATGGAGTAACAGCTCAGATCAATGCACTTGGCGAGATTGAGATCTCATCCTTCGAGACATTAACAATCGATCAGGCGGGAAGTGTACCTTCTTCAGGTAGCGTACTCGATATGGACTTTGCTCCTCAGCCTTTACCCTCAACTGGTACTTATAATCCTGACGTTGTCACGGGTGATAAAGCTGACGATTTCATTAAGTCCTCTGTCGCTGGTGGGCAGGAAACTGTTTACGACGAGAATGGGACACCAGTTAACGTTGAACTACGCTGGGCGTTGAATGCAGAGAATAAGTGGTCACTTTTCTACAATACGAACACTAATGCGTCTGGTGATGAAGTTGCGTGGAAAAAAGTCAGTGACATGTCATTCGACGCAGCTGGTCGTTTGACGTCACCTGCTTCAGGCTTAGTTGATATTCCTGATCTTGAAGTCAATGGTGTCGGTATGGGCGACATTACCTTCAAGTTTGGTCTTGATGACTTAACCCAATATGAAGATGTAATTGGTGGTGCATCCAATATTGGCACTTCACAGGACGGTTTCCCTTCCGGAAAACTTCAGGATGTTTCCATTGATGCTGAAGGTAATGTGATTGGGAAGTACTCCAACGATAAGTCCCAGAAGCTCTTTAAGATTCCAGTTGCGACTTTTGCTGCGGAGCAAGAGCTTCAGCGTGTTGACGGTGCGGCTTTTTCCGAGACCTCTACTTCTGGCGAGCCTGACTTTAGGAACGGCGGTACGATCCGTGCGAAAGCGCTAGAGAGCTCGAATGCTGACATCGCCAAGGAGTTCTCGAAGTTGATCATCACTCAACAGGCCTACTCGGCGAACTCGAAAGTCTTGTCGACAGCAAACCAGATGTTGGATTCAGTTCTTAATATCGTTCGATAAACTGGTGTTGGGGTAGGCTATTGCCTACCTCGTTGCCTTAAGGAGTATAGGGTATGGGTCTCGGAGCAGCTTTGAATGCGGCTATGTCGGGATTGTCGCTTACGAAGGCGCAACTTGCGGTTACATCGAGGAATGTCGCCAATGCGAACGTTGATGGTTATACGCTTAAGACGATTGTAGGCACAGAAGTTCACAATACGTCGACGTCTTCTTCCTCCGTTCTGACCAATCAAGTTCAACGACAAGTCAATACCCAACTTCAATCGGCCTATTGGGAAAGCCTGAGTGATACGGCTTATGCTACTCAATACAACGAATACATCACGCAGCTTGATCAGATGTTTGGGAAGGTTGGAGACCCAAGCTCAATTCCGAGTTTGATGAACAACTTCACAAATGCGCTGACGTCGTTGGCGACAGACCCCAGTTCTCAAAGTGCGCAGGAAGTTGCCGTAAATGCTGCTGAAGAGCTTTCCAGAAGCATCAATAATTCAGCCAAGCAAGTGCAGGAAATGCGCCGCGATGCCGATGCTGGAATTGCTGATGAAGTAACGCAGGTCAATTCCATCCTCAAAGAAATTGAGAACTTGGAAGACACCATTGTTGTTGAGCGTTCTGCAGGCCGGGAAACGGCTCATTTGCATGATCAGATGGACCGGCAACTGGAAGCTTTGACTGAAAAGATGGATGTTGAAATCAAGCAGGACAACGATGGCTTGCTACGGATATCAACTAAATCTGGAACCACGTTATACAACGACCGCGCATCAGAGTTACAGTTTACTCCGCGCCCTACGCTTGGCGTCGGTGTTGAAGGTAATCCGATTGAAGTGAAGTCGCAGTCTGGCGCTGTTATGGAGCTTTCATCATTTGACCTGAAGAGCGGTAGTATGGGTGCGCTCGTGGAGTTGCGGGATAATACCCTTCCAGAGACGCAGGCGCGTTTGGATGAGCTTGCAAGCCAGATGGCGTTGTCTTTGTCACAGCAGACGTTTGAAGGTGTTGCCGCTGATGATGGTGGGGCACCACCCGCAGCAACGGGTTTGAGTGTTGATACGTCCAAACTGCAATCTTCCGGTGATACGATCGAGCTTGAGTTTGATGTTAATGGAGAAAGCCGCAAGGTTACATTTGTTGCTGTGACCGACCCAAGTTTGCTTCCGCTTTCTTCGGATGTAACTGCTGACTCCAATGATATCGTGCATGGTATTGTAATTCCAGCGACTTCGACCTCGCTAGAAAGTCAGATTTCCAGTGCACTGGGCTCTGGGTTTGATGTTTCCGTTGATGCAGGTGGTGAGTTGAAAGTTCTGTCTCCGATCAGCCCGGGTACTATTGAGATTACTGGTCTTACAGCGAAAAATACGCGGACTGTTACCGCTGCTGATGGTGCCGAGATCCCGCTTTTTGTAGACACTAAGGGGGACGGCGGACCTTATACTGGGGCGCTGGAAGATGGTGGTCAGAAGACCGGCTTTGCGCAACGGATGACTGTCAACAAAGCTATTGTTGATGATCCAAGCCTTTTAGCGGGTGAGCCAGACAAGCAGAGCTCCGAGCGTGCAAACCTCCTGAAAAGTCGCCTGACTGAGACCGAATATACGTATGCGCCTAGCTCGGGGATCGGAGCAAAGAATGCTCCATATGTTGGGACGATCTCCGACTTTGGCATTGAGACTGTGGTTAAACAAAGTCAGATTGCGAGTGCGGCAACGTCAGCTGCGAGTAACTCAAAAGCTGTCACGAGCATCGCTAAGAATGCCTATGAAAACAGTTATAAGGTCGACGTAGATGAAGAGCTCGTTAAGCTAACTGAATTGCAGAATGCTTATGCTGCGAACGCTCGCGTACTATCCGCCATTGACGAAATGTATGATACACTTTTTAGAATCGCATAATGCTGCTTTAGGGATTGAGTTATTCAAATGAATACAATCGGTTATTCTAAATCTCATAGTTATATGCTTGATCTCCTTATGCAGCAAAAGACGCAGCTGGAGAATAAGTCTATTCAGCTGACTTCTGGACTGAAGTCGCAAACCTATGGTGGCATTAGCTCAGATTCTCGCATGGCTTTGGAACTGCGCCGTGAGATCTCGAATATTGAGGTTTATGAAGACTCTAATGCGATTGCGAGTATCCAGCTCGACTTAATGGGTAAGTCCCTTGAGCATATGGAGAAAATGCGCTCTGAAAGTGTGAGTGCAATTGATGAGAATAACTACACGCTGACCACCGACGGTCAGACGACCAGTCAGCAAGCGACCGAGATTATGTTGCATGAGACGATCTCGCAGCTGAATTCTGAAGTGAACGGATACTATCTGTTTGGCGGTAAGGATGCGACTGAACCACCCGTTGCCTCACTTGATGCCATAATGGACGGGCAGGGCGGTAAGCTTGGGCTTAAGGAGCTCATGAAGCGTTATGAGAATGCTCATGTTGGTGCGTCTGAAAATGGTCGCATCGAGTCGAGCGTAACGAGCCCACTCGGTGTTCCTACTCTCACTCTTCAGCAGGATAATGTTGAGGGATTTGGTTTTGAGATCACTTCCGTCTCTGCATCCTCTGCTGATGTCGCAGCAACGGTTACTCCAGAAGATTTGACGGATCCGTTTAATCCTCAAGGGAAAAAAGGAGCCTTCGCGTTCAATGACACCCCGGTGGTTGGGGATACCATTGAGGTTGAGCTGGAGCTTCCTGACGGTACCAAGTCTGTTGTAAAGCTGACTGCAACGGATGATCCTGATGCCGGTAACGGAACGTTCTTGATAGGGACGGGCGCTAATCCTACTCTGGAAAGTGCTCAGAACGCTCAAGCGGCCTTTGATGAGGCAATTAGTGATATCGCCAAGACTGAGCTTCGTGCGGTCGCTGATGTGCAGGCTGGTGAGGAATTTTTTGGTAATCACGGGCGGACTGATCCGGCGCCGAAGGTACCAAAAGCGGATGGCTCTGGTTATGAGACCGCACCTGACCTTCTGGTTGACTGGTATACCGGTACCGAGAACTCTGATGATCCGCGCTCAGACAAGGTTGTTCAGATTGATGACAATGTGCGCGTGGAGTATGGTGCGCGTGCCAACGAGTCTGCGTTTTCTGAACAGTTGCAGAACCTTGCCGTGTTTGTGGCAGCAGACTTTACAGCAGAGACACCAGATGATGCTGGGAGTGAGGCTGTTGCGAAATCGTATTATGCTTCGTTAGCGCAGAAGAGTGATGATGCGCTTTCTTTTGCTGGTGACCGAAATTCAGGCATTCAAAGTGTTGCCTCTGAGATGTCGGTGGTGAACACAACTGTGAAACGCACTGCCGAGAGGCAAAAGCAAGCGTCTCTGACGTATCATAACACGCTGACTTCGCTTGAAAATGTTGACAAAACAGAAGTTGGTACTGAGATAGCCGTGCTAAAAACAGATTTAGATGCCTCGTTTCAGGCAACTTCGATATTGTTGAATCTTACGATCACTGACTTCTTGAGATAACAAAAAGCCTCCGTAAAACGGAGGCTTTTTGTTATTATACGTTTGCCTTTTGGCCTCTTAATCCAGATGCAAGAGACTTGTTGATGCTGATCATTGTCTCTAATGCTTCTGGTTCCGCGCCACCCATCATTTCCATGGTTCTGTTGAACATAAACAGAGCCAGATTTGCGATGTTATTCTGAAGATCCAGAGGCAGTTCGCTGTACTCTGCGGTGGCTTCGGTTACAAAAATTGTCCAAAGTGTCCGATTGAATATGAGTGTCTCATTGCGTTCTTCGCGTGAAACTGTATCCCACTCACGTTGCAGCACAGAAAGGCGTGCTGCAGCTTTCATCAGAGCTTCAGCTTCCAGAGTCCTCGGATCCGCTGAGGCCGAGGTGTTTGCGGACTGCTGATATGCCTGAGTTGCTTGTTGATACATGACTTATCAAAGTCCTTTCATATTCAATCAATTTCTTGGCGAGCTTCAGGGCGCGATAGAGCTCTTCTCGCAAAATTGCGGTGCTAATCTCGCTGATAAGGTCGCGTGTGCTTGGTGCGGCCTGCAAGATCTTTCCGATCACATCGAAATACTCTTTCTGAGTGACCGTGATATCCTGCTTTAAATACATGACCTGCACTGCAAGGTAGACCTGCTGTGCCATGGTGCTGGCGTCTTCCGGCAGAAGGATATCCTTCTCTCGGAGAATAGGTGCATCTCCCTGAATGAAAAATCGTGCACGTTGCTTATCGTTAGTGATAAGTGTCTCACCAACAATCAACTTTTCTCCAGGTTTTAATTCGACCTTCAGTGCCATGCGGCCTCCTTCAAAGCACTCTTAACTATGATGGCAACCAAAAGGTTAATCTAGTTAAATCTTACGAGTTATTCAGCGATTTATTTCTAATTTTGCTTAAGTTTAGAGCTCTTCTGAATTGAATATGTAGAGTCGTCAATTCATGCAGCGCAACTTAAGCTATTGGGTGGGCTGCAGAAGAACAAATAGGCGGAAATATGCACAGACAATATTACGTAGCTGTCTGGATACCGGTGTTGAGTAAGTTTTTGACTTAATTATATAAAATTAAATTTATTTGCGAACTGGTGAGTGTGGTTGCTGCAATCCCTGATTTATTAAGTGCTTGTTAACACGTTCCCCCTTTACTCGCAGGACGGGTAATTGTACCCAATTAAAACTCAGTAATTATTTACTGCGTTTGTGACCCAGGAAGGGTCATTCATTATCCTAGAAGGGACAACTAAAATGGCTGATATTACACTCACCGCTGCGGTTCGCTCAAACCTGAGCACGCTCCAGAGCACGGCTAACCTGATTAGCGATACTCAAGAGCGCCTCGCAACTGGTAAGAAAGTTAACTCTGCCCTCGACAATCCGAATTCCTTTTTCACAGCATCTTCTCTGAACTCGCGCGCATCTGACCTGGGCAACCTTCAGGACGACATCGGGCAGTCGGTTTCTACTCTTGAAGCTGCCGACAAAGGTATTCAGGGTATTGATAAGCTCTTGGATGCGGCGAAAGGTAAGGCTAACCAGGCGCTGCAATCTAAAGATGCTGATACGCGCGCTAAGTATGCGTCTGAGTTCAACGAATTACGTACTCAGATTGAGGATATTGCCAAAGATTCCGGCTATAAAGGTAAGAACCTTCTGGGCGGCGACGGCAATGATTTGCTTGTGAAGTTCAATGAAGATGGTTCGTCTAAATTGAACATTGGGGCGGTTGATTACACTGATCTTGATTCAGAAGATGCTGCATTTAAGTTGGAAGGTATCTCGACAACCGTTGGGGAAGTCGAAGCTCGGGACTTAAAGCAAGCATTTACGCTCGGCGAAGTAGGGCAGATTCCGGGACAGAGCGGTTCAGCGACAACTACTGGCTTGACAGATGCGGCTGGTACGCCGGCCCCAATTGATGGCGATGAAACCGTTGGTGGTACTGGCGCAACTGGTTTTACCGATATTACGACTGGTGATGTCATTAAGGTCAAAGATGCTGACGGCAACTATCTGAAGGATGCTGATGGTAACGATGTTTCCTTTACTACATTGGGTACTAATACCTTACAGGAAGTTGGGGATGGTATTGCGCAGGCCTTGAGAGATGCTGGAGAAGAAAATGCTTCTGCAAGTATTTCTGTAGATGGTCAGCTGACGTTGTCCGGTCTGAAAAACTCTGTTGAACTCGAGCACAAAACGTCTAGTGGTACCGCTGGTCAAGCTCTTGATACGCTAGAGATCAGAGGTACTTACGATATCAAAGATACCAAGCTGTCTGATCTTGGTGCGTTTGAGGACGGTGACAGAATCTCATTCAAATACGGTGACAATGCTCGTCAGTATTTTGATGTTACAGATTCTAACACTGTCGAAGATTTGCGAGCGGCAATTGAAACTGCTGATGGTGTTGCGACAGAAGTTAATGCATCTTTCAAAGACGGACAGCTGATTCTTGATGTTGGTAAACAAGATCTCACTTTTGGCTTTGATGGAGCTGGAAGTGGCGGTGAGTTTGCTGATGCTGCGAAAAACGTAGTCGGCAAAGACCTTGATTCAGTTGCTGGTCGCGGTTGGGGTTCCGATGAGTTGATTGAAGAATCTCTTGATCAAATCCGTCAGGCTCAGTTGGATCTGCGTGCGCAGGCTTCTACTTTCGGTACAAACCTGTCTGTTGTAACCAACCGTCAGGACTTTACTGCCGATCTCATCAACACTCTGGAAGTTGGTGCTGGTAAGTTGACGCTGGCTGATTCCAACCTGGAAGGTGCGAACCTTGCGGCTCTGAACACTCAGAACTCCATTGCTACTTCTACTCTGTCTCTGGCAACTCAGGCTGGTCAGTCTGTGCTGCAGCTTATCCGATAAGCTTTGTTTCAGATTTAGAATTTGGAGAACGCGCTCTTTGGGGCGCGTTTTTCTTTTTGCGTTGGTATGTGCGTTGCTTTGCGTTTTTTTGGTGGTGGGCGCGTTGTTATGTGGTGGTCACTGGACAGACAAAAAAAGAGCCATGCTGCGGGGGCGGCATAGCTCAAGGGGGATAAGTCTGGTTTGCAGGGAGGATAAAGCCTGTGAGGCTTAGGCCTGCTTTGCTTGTGTTGGTTCGACTTGCTTGGCTTCGTAGATTGCAGGATCAATATCTTTATCTTCACCGCCTAAGCTGCGCTTTTCTTGTGCCTGAAGGACTTCATCCAGGAATGCGCGAATGCGGCGAGCTGTTTTGGATGGCAGTTCGTAAATGACGTCGCCTTCTGGCTCTTGCGTCATCGAATAGATGAGCTCATCTGACTCTTCATCATAATTGTAACCGCGTTCAATGCGGCTCTGGTCGTCCTTAGGTTTGCTAGGGATGACGCCGAGACGGGAGTCTGAGAGGTATGACTTTTCGGTGGCGGTTGAGTTATCCTCTGACTCAGAGGATGCAGTGACGGCCCGAGCGCCGGAGAGTTCGGTTTTGACCTGTTCGGTCTCCGATTTTACCGGTGCTGCCTGTGTTGTCAGTGCCTGATGTAAAAGCGTTGGTCTTTGTGTGACTATTTCCATAATGTCCCCCACGTGTTCAATCTCGGACAACTTTATGGGGAATGTTCTTAAATAAGATTAATCTTAACGCTCGGAATTTACTAAATATTTAGAGAAATGCGACTGAAAACCGCCAAATACCCCTATTTCTTAGGGAGGCTCCGGGCGGTCTTCAGGCTATTTCGTTAATATGCACGCTTAATATCGCGCTGTTCAGAGGGTTTGGTTAACGGCGATGCCCTGAGCGGATCTCTGTGGCGAGCTCATCATGCCGTTTGCGCCGTAACCTCTTGTCTTCATTTGAGAACCAACGGCTTTGGCAACGGTCTCGATGACGTTGTCTGTTACTGAACGTGCCGTAGAGACCACTTGCAGGTTGGTTTGAAGAATTGGCCGTAGATTACCGTGACGTTCGCGCATACGTTGAATGGACAGCGGAGCGAGGTTGCCAAGCGCGATGGCGTTTGCACTCGCCACACGGATGCCGGAGAGATATGACTCGATCGCTGCATGTTTTTTGGGGGCAACGGTTGGCAGCTCAGAAATTTGCCCTTCGCGTAGCAGCTCTGTTTCGGTCTCGATGATATCTACGAGGTTGTCCATTGCCGTCTCAAAATTTTCGCAGAAGACCTCGGCTTGCATCCGTGTCTGGATAGGTTCTTCTTCAAACGATACTGTACTTGGAACAGTTTCAGCGTCGTACTGGTTGGTCATACTGCGTTCTCTTGAAGTTGTAATAATTGCGAGTGAACTGAAGCTGCAATACCAATGCCGCCAGATTGAGACATTGTGTTGGCGTACTCGTTGATCAGCATGGATTTCCACGCTTCTGAGCCTTCGCCGTTGCCATAGGTCCCGCCTTCATCAAGGCCGGTGAACATGTTTTGCAACATCTCATTGAGGAATACGGTTTCAAATTCCTTGGCCTTTTCCATCAGCGGATCTTTGGCAGCTGGTGGTTTGCCTGCCTGATTGGCGCCCGCGATCAGGTCTGCAGAGCTTGTCAGCGCAGGTGAGGGCAGTTGTGCTTGTTGGAGCATTAGAGGACCTCAATTTCTGCCTGAAGGGCGCCAGCGGCTTTGATGGCCTGTAAGATGGAGATCAGGTCTCTTGGGCCGATGCCCAGAGCGTTCAATCCATCAACAAGCTGCTGCAGTGTGATTGTTTCGTTGACGAGTGCCAGCTGGCTATTGTCTTCAGTCACCTGCACGTCTGTGCGAGGCACTGCAGCCGTTTGGCCCTGTGCGAATGGCAGCGGCTGAACCACCTCTGGTGATTCAGCGATGGTGACTGTGAGATTGCCCTGGGCGACTGCGACGGTGGAGACTTTTACCTGCTGACCCATGACGATGATGCCGGAGCTTTCGTCAATCACGATCTTGGCCGGTAAATCAGGCTCTACGATCAGCTGTTCGATATCGGTGATCAAATCGACAATGTTGCCATCGAACTGTTTTGGAAGTGTGAGGCGAACGGTGGATGGGTCGAGTGGTTCTGCAGTCGGTAGGCCAATCAGCTCGTTAATTGCCACAGCAATACGACGGGATGTGGTCAGGTCCGGATTGCGCAGGGCCAGACGAATGGTGCTGAGAGAAGAGAGTTTGAACTCAACCTCCCGCTCCACAAGAGCACCATTAGGAATGCGGCCAGATGTTGGGACGCCGCGCACAACGGAAGCTGCGTCGCCCTGTGCTGCAAAGCCTGCGATTGCCACCGGACCTTGTGCAATGGCGTAGGCTTCTCCGTCTGCGCCCATCAGTGGGGTCACCAGCAGTGTTCCGCCCTGAAGGTTTTTTGCGTCACCCAGTGCGCTCACGGTCACGTCGATGCGGGTGCCTTGGGTCGAGAACGCTGGCAGGTTGGCGGTTACCATTACGGCGGCGGTGTTTTTTGTGTTCAGGTCTGCTTCGTTGGTGTTGACGCCAAGGCGTTCCAGCATTGCCTGCAAAGATTGCCGGGTGAATGGTGAGGCATTGAGAGAGTCACCAGTGCCCTGAAGGCCGACGACGAGACCGTAACCAATGAGCTGGTTGTCCCGGATGCCTTCAAAGTCAGTGATGTCTTTGATCCTTGAGGCTGCGTTTCCCTGAAGGGTCGCGCCCATAAGGACGATCAGTGCCGCTGCGGCGATTCTACGTAAGTTTGCGAAAGAGCGCATTGGTACCCGGCTGTTCAGTTCACACATGCCGGAAATATGCGAATTTTGTGCCAGTTTCGGTGCTGCGTTTGCTAATTTTTAACCTGCTGAATTTACTGGGTATTTTTAGTAGAGGGTGGATAAAAGTTAAAGCACTGCAAATTTTAATGCGGCAATTGTTGCCTGCTTGGTAAAGTTTTACGTGATCAGCTCGGCAAATGCGTTCGGGTTTAAGCTTTTGTCCAGTTCCATAGCTCTGAGGGTAAGGTCTTGCTTGTACGCAGCACTCCAGTTTCTGGTTTGAACTCCACGAGTAAAGTGGGTACGAAACGTCGCAAAGGTTCTGAAGGCGAGCAGGCGGGTGCGTTTGCCGTTGAGGAGGAGACCACCAGCGTTGCGCAGTCGCAGGCTGGTGTTCCAACACCGTCGCTGCAGGGTGTGGATTCTTTGCTGGCTCTTCAGCAGATGGAAGTTCAGGTCGATGACAAGCAGCGCGCTGTGCAGCATGGAAATAAACTTCTGGATCAACTAGATGCGCTGCGGATCGATTTGCTGCAAGGCAAAGTGCAGCCAGAGCGCCTTGAGCGGCTTGTTGGTAACCTGTCCATGCAGGTCAAAAGTGGTAACCCCGGTCTCGACAGAGTGGTCGAAGATATTGAATTGCGTGCAAGAATCGAGCTCGCAAAGCTGGGTCATTACGTAGAATAGCCTATCCATTTACGATAGTATCAAAGGTTTCCAACCGCATAAGTTGCTGAATACACTGAATAATTGTGTTCTTAGACAATTTCATCTTTTTAGTAGATTGTTGTTTCAGGTTCCTCTCGCTATATTCCAGCCGCCCATATAAATAGGCGGAGTTTCAGATGGCAGTTGATGTCGCAATTGATTATCGTCCAACACAGGATGAACCATTCATGAACGACCAACAGCGCGAGTACTTTCGTAGAAAGCTTCTTGCGTGGAAGGAAGATATTCTGAAAGAGAGCAAGGAGACCCTTGCTGCGCTTCAAGAAGAAAGCACTAATCACCCAGATCTGGCTGATCGTGCTTCTTCTGAAACCGATCGGTCGATTGAATTACGTGCGCGTGACCGGCAGAGAAAGTTGATTTCCAAAATCGACGCTGCTCTTGCTCGCATTGAAGACAAATCCTACGGCTACTGCGAAGAGACTGGCGAGCCAATCTCTGTTCGTCGTTTGGATGCACGACCTATCGCAACGCTTTCTATTGAAGCCCAAGAGGCTCATGAGCGGCGCGAGAAAATCTATCGGGATGACTGATCCTCAGGGAGACAGGATATCGCCTTTCAAGCTGTGGTCCTAAGTTTTTAGGCTCTAGTACTTGAAGTATGACTTTACGAGGGAAGCACGGCTTAGCTGTGCTTCCCTTGTTTTGTTTTGGCCGGACGTCGGTGTGCGGTGTTCTGGTGCACGAAAGAAAACGAGCCCGGCATGCTGGGGAGCATGTTGCCGAGCTCGCTTTATGTACCGCTCAAGCTGGGGAGCTTATTAAGCGGTTTGGGGTTCTTTGATTTCTTTTTGAGCACGCAGCGTTCATTTACAGTCACGCATCGCGCTCTAGCATCTTTGTTAGGGCGAACTCTTGTCGTTTGATTGAAACCAATCAAACGGAACATGCTCTAAAACGGAAGCACGATGTCCAGCACCTGACTGCCGTATTTAGGTTGTTGGGCAACGGAGATCTGGCCGCGTCCGCCATAGCCGATGCGTGCCTCTGCGATCTTGGTGCTCTCAACTGTGTTGTCGGATGCAATGTCCTGCGGACGAACAACGCCTGCCACGATCAGCTCGCGAACTTCGTGGTTTACACGCACTTCCTGACGGCCCTCGATGACGAGGTTGGAGTTGGGCAGTACCTGTGTCACGACAGCTGCGACGGTGGTCTTCAGGCTTTCTGTGCGGTCGATAGAGCCGGTGCCCTGAAAGTTGTCGGAGCTGTTGATTGATGCCAGAGCGTCAGCTGAAGCGCTGGCAGGAAGTGCCAGTGTGTTGATCGCGCCGCCGAGAGCGCCACCAGCTCCGGAATTCTTCGCATCACTGCGTGAGCTCTTCGAGGTGTTCTCAAACGCTGCTTTGTCGGAAATGGTGACGTTTACCGTTACGATGTCGCCAACACGTTTTGCGCGCTGGTCCTGAAAGAATGCTCTGTTGCCGGTGCGCCAAAGAGAGTTCGCGTTGTAGCGCTCTACTTCCTTAATTGGCATCGGCATTTGTACCGGGCGATAGCCTGGCTGCGTGCGTGGGTCCTGAATCGCGGTCAGAACAGGTTCTTGGCCAACTTTGGAAAGTTTGTCGGCTGTCTCGCAGCCGACGAGTGCAAACAGGCCAATCGTGAGCGCAGCATATTGCTTGATTTTGGTTGCTGAAGATATTCTCGGCATCAGCGGTTCTCCAATACGGCTGCGACCTGCGTTTTTGCGGTGGTCACGATGGCGATGTCTCTGCCGATGACTTCAGCAAGGATCGTTTTCTTTGAAATTGGGTTCACAATCTCAATCAGGTCATTTTTGCCGCCTTCAGACTTGGCTTTGCCCTGAGTTGTGATGTTCATGCCGGGGATCTTGTAGATCACAGTCACTTTAGCGCCGCGCTTGACGAGGATCGGTGCACTTACATCCCTTGGGGTGATGGTTGAGCCAGAGCGCATGTTACGGCGCACTTCCATTCCAACAAGATCAGCAGCTGCAAGAAACTCACGTCCGGCATAGCGGGAGGCTGGCTTGCGCTCCTCGCGAATGTCCTTGGCTGTGATGACCCTGCCGCGTTCCAGATTGCGTGCCAGAGTGGTGATGGACACCATCTGAGAGGCATTGCCAATGACGGAGATTGGCTTTCTCTGGCCTTCCTGCACCACATTGAGGATGGCTTTGAAGCGTGCGGTGTGCGGTGACCAGTTGATGTGCCCGATGGTTAGCGGTGAAATGGAGTTTGCGTCTGCCTGCATGTTCACCGGAAGTGGTGAGTGGTAGGAGATTTCAATCTCGTCCGGCTGCACGCTTGCACGTTCTGCAAATGCATTGCGCAGGATGTCAGAGATGAGCGTTTCATCTACTGGAATGGAAAGGCGGTGCACACTCACAGTGGTCAGGCCGTTGGTGTCGGCCTGAATAAAGCCGGCAGCTTGTGCCTGCTGTGCGATGATCAATGCAGACACGTTGCCTGTGGTGCCAAGGTCCGGGCTGCGAAAGATTGGTGTTTGAGCCAGCTCTCCTGCTTCGGTGTAGAAGTCACCAATGGTGACGACTGGTCCGGTTACGTTGACCGTTGGGCGCAGGGTTGAGGCAGCAAATGCGCTGCTGGCTGTCAGGGCCAGTAGTGCTGCAATGAGTGTGGTTGCCAACTTTCTCATCAACTCAACTCCTTAGCGAAGATTCGTTGTGGTGGAATACATCTCATCGGCTGCTTTGATGATCTTGGAGTTCATCTCGTAAGCACGCTGAGCAGAAATCAGATTGGAAAGCTCG
This sequence comes from Pseudovibrio sp. Ad26, assembly GCF_001623285.1. Classification (NCBI taxonomy): domain Bacteria; kingdom Pseudomonadati; phylum Pseudomonadota; class Alphaproteobacteria; order Hyphomicrobiales; family Stappiaceae; genus Pseudovibrio; species Pseudovibrio sp. Ad26. The sequence continues at coordinate 231,268 of NZ_LMCE01000095.1, read as the reverse complement.
GTCACAGCATCGACGTTGGATGATTCAAGATGGCGCTGAAGGATGTTGCCAAAGCCTGCGTTGCCTGGGTTGTCGGTCTGTGGCGGGCCGCTTGCCGGAGTTTCCAGGAAGAGGTTGTCGCCAATTGCTTCAAGGCCAGCTTTGTTTGTGAAGCGGGCGATTTCGAGCTGTCCAAGGTTCAGGACCTGATCGTTATCGTCCATGGCCTGCACGAGGCCTTGTACGTTGATTGTCAGGTCGCGGGCGTTGTCCGGAATTGTGATTCCAGGCTGAACTGTATAGCCGTCTTTGGTGACGAGCTGGCCTGTCTGGGAGCGTGCGAAAGAACCGTCACGGGTGAAGCCGGTTGTACCGTCCGGACGCTGGATCTGGAAGAAGCCTTCGCCGCGAATTGTTATGTCGTACTCGTTGCCCGTTTGGGTCACTGAGCCCGGTGACATGATGCGTGTGGTTGCTGCTGTGCGTACACCGGAGCCGATTTGTACGCCGTTTGGAACGATTGTGCCTGCATCTGATGTTTCGGTGCCCATGCGGCGCTGGTTTTCGTAGAGTAGGTCCTGAAAGTCTGCGCGCTGGCGCTTGTAGCCAGTGGTGCGCATGTTGGCCACGTTGTTCGAAATAACTTCGACGTTCAGTTCCTGAGCTTTCATGCCGGTTGCGGCGATGTGAAGGGCTTTCATTGGGCTGTTCCTTAAGCTTCAACCGATCCAAGTTCGCGGATGGAGCGCTGACGAAGTTCGTTGCGCTGCGACATCATCTTGGACACGCTTTTGTATTGACGGGTGATTTCAATCATGCGGGAGATTTCCTGAATGCCTTCCACGTTGGAGCCTTCAAGTGCGCCCTGGACGACAGTCGGGTTATTTGCTGGGATTGGGTTCAAGCCGGAAAACAGGTTTGTGCCAACGTGCAAAAGCTCTTGGCGGTTGTCGAAGGTGTAAACATCCAATCGGCCAAGTTGAGTCTGTGGGGTGGAGATCACGCCTTCTTTGGTGATGGTGATTTCACCATCTTCTGGATTGATTTGGATTGGAGCGCCGTCAGCGAGAACTGGCAGGCCTGCGTCTGTTACGAGCGTGCCCTCAGGATCAATGGCAAGGCTGCCTGCGCGGGTGTAAAGCTGCTCACCGCCTGCGCCAGTCACAGCCAGATAGCCGTCACCTTCGATTGCGACGTCGAGCGGATTGCCTGTCAGTTGGATCGAGCCCTGTGTCAGAACTGTTGCTGTCCCTACATCCTGCGTAAAGGACAAAGGGCGGTCCGGGCGCTGAAATTCAGTCGCCTGCGCGGTTGGCATCAAGAACTCTTCAAAGATAAGCCTTTGAGCCTTGTAGCCAGTCGTATTGATGTTAGCCAGATTGTTGGCCACCACATCCAAGTTCCGACGAAGGGCACTTTGGCGTGATAAGCCGATCAGCTGTGCGTTTTCCATTTTATGCTCCCCAGCATTGCAACAGGTCTCCCCAGACCCGCAGCGCCAAGGTTCTTGCAGGAGTTGTGCCAGTTTGAAACTTTGGCTGAATTCTGCTGTTTTGACGGAGGGAAGCGCAAATTATCTGTTAAGTATTTGATAAAATATGCCTACTTTAATTTCCTAGTGGGCAAAAATTGCTTAGTAATGACGGTATTAACCATTCGGTAATCAGTGTTAACCAATTAGGTTGCATTAATAGTTACTAAACTTTTAATTGCGATTCACCGGGACGCAAAAATGGCAGATGCGGAACTGCAAAATACTGAGGATGACGGTAAGTCCGGCAAACGCAAGATCGTTATCGGAGCGATTGCTGGCGTCTTGCTGTTAACCCTTGGTGTGGGCGGTGCATATGTCATGGACTGGATCAATCTGGGCGACACAGCCACCGTCAAACGGGCGGATGGCACTGTTGAGCAGATCCAAACCAAGCCTGTCGTTTTTTACGATCTGCCAGAAATGACGGTGAACCTTTCTACCCAAGGCCGTACGACCTACCTGAAAGTCCGCATCGCTCTTGAAGTTGAGAGCGACAGCATGGTTTCTCAGGTGGAGCCTTATCTTCCGCGCATTCTTGATGCTTTCCAGATTTATCTGCGTGAGTTGCGCCCTGCTGATCTGGAAGGATCTGCCGGACTGTTCCGCTTGAAGGAGCAACTTCTGCGCCGCATCAACTCTGCAATCTATCCAGCCAAGGTTGAAGGGGTTCTCTTTAAAGAGATCCTGATCCAGTAGGGGAGCGGCATATGTCAGATACCGATACTCTCCCTGAAAATATGGATGATGCCTGGGACACCGCTCTTTCTGAAGCTGAGGGCGGTGACAGCGATGAGGATCTTGCCGCGGCGTGGGGCGCTGCGCTTCAGGAGCAAGGCGTAGAAGGCGGTGAAGAGGCCGCAGCTCAATGGGCTGCGATGATCGACGACAGCGAGCCGGATGTAGAGAGCGCGTCTCGTGGTGCGGACCGTATTCTGAATCAGGAAGAGATCGACAACCTTCTGGGCTTTACGCTGGATGGGTCTCTGGCTGGTGATGAAGGCGGTATTCGTGCGCTGATCAATTCGGCAATGGTGTCTTACGAGCGCTTGCCGATGCTGGAGATCGTGTTTGACCGTCTCGTACGTCTCACAACGACATCTCTGCGTAATTTCACATCGGACAATGTAGAAGTCTCTTTGGACTCCATGACCAATGTGCGTTTTGGTGACTACCTGAACTCAATTCCACTTCCGGCGATCCTTGGTGTGTTCAAGGCCAAGGAATGGGATGGCTTTGGGCTTGTCACCGTTGAAAGCTCTCTGATCTATTCCATCATTGATGTGTTGCTTGGTGGTGGCCGTGGGTCTTCACCTACACGCGTTGAAGGGCGGCCATACACCACGATTGAGAGCAATCTGGTGCGCCGGATGATCGAGATTATTCTGCTGGATGCGGAGCAGGCTTTTGGCCCGCTGTCTCCGGTGAGCTTCCCGCTTGAGCGCCTTGAGACGAACCCGCGCTTTGCCGCGATTTCCCGTCCTGCGAATGCCGCCATCATGGTTGAGCTGCGTATCGACATGGAAGATCGCGGCGGTAAAGTTGAGATTGTGCTGCCTTACGCGACCCTTGAACCAATCCGTGACCTGCTTCTGCAGATGTTCATGGGTGAGAAGTTCGGGCGTGATCCTATTTGGGAAGAGCACCTTGCCACTGAGGTTTATTCCTCAGAAGTACAGGTTGATGCTGTCCTTTATGAAAACACCATCCCGCTCCAGCGGGTGTTGAATCTGGAAGTTGGTCAAACCTTGCTGTTTGATACCGGCCCTCGTGATCCTGTTCAGGTGAAGTGCGGGGGCGTGGCTTTGACAGAAGGCCTTATGGGCCATGTTGATGACCGAATTTCCATCGAAATTTCAAAGAAGCTGAAGCAACCGAAAATGACGCTTGCCGCTTTTGAAAAGTCCCTGCAAAGCGAACTGGAGACAAACTAGATGTCCCTAGGTCTTATTATTGAATGCATCGTTGCGGTTCTTCTTGTGATTACCATTGGGTATTGCTGGACGCTTAACCGTCGCCTAAGCCGTCTCCGCTCCGATGAAGAGTCCTTGCGCGCAACCATTTCTGAGCTGATTACAGCAACGGAAATTGCAGAGCGTGCGATCATGGGTCTCAAGTCCACTTGCGGAAATGCAGACCGTACTCTTGGTGTGCGTCTGGGTGAAGCTGAGGCGGTTTCCCGCAAGCTGACTAATCAGTTGGGAGCCGGCGAAGATGTGCTGGACCGCATTGGCGGTGTTGCAGATCGTGCGCTTGCTGATCGTGATACCCGTGTGGCCGCACCAGCAGCTCCAATGTCCCGCACTTATGAAACCGCAGCGGAGGGACTTGCTGCCGGGATCATTGCGGAACAGGAAACGATGCATCCGGCTGAAACGCGCAGTGCACCAGCTCCTAAAGCTGCGACCCGTTCTGTGACCCGCGACATTCGTGAAGCTGCAAATGAATCAGCCGCGCGTCTTGAGCGCTTCCGCAGACAAGCGCAGGACCGCGTAGCATGAAACTAAGGCTCCTTCCGATTGTCGTTTTTGCTGGTAGTGCCCTTTTGGTTTTGAAACTTCTTGGTTTCTTTCTAGGTGATACTTATCCGATTGGTGCTGTTCGTGTTGCTGATGCTCAGCAGTCGGAAGTGGCGAAGGCTGAGGAAGAGGCACCTGCTACTCCAAACGTTCTTCCCAATCCATCCGGCGTACGGAAGATCCAGGTCGCTCAGAATACAAGTGGTGTGAAGGAAAGTGGTGTTCCAACGAACTCCGTTTCTGAACTTGCCGTTCTCAATAGTCTTGGCAATCGCCGCGATGTGCTGAACCAGCGTGAAAGTGATCTGGAGCTTCGCGAGCAGGTTCTTGCAGCTGCTGAGGCGCGTTTTAATAAGCGCTTTCAGGAGCTTAAGGCACTTGAAGCGAAGATCGATTCAGAAGTTGAGCGCAAGGAAATGCAGGCTGCGGAAGAGATCCTGGATCTGGTGAAGATCTATGAAAGCATGAAGGCTAAAAACGCCGCTCGGATCTTCAACCGTCTGGATCTGGACATCATGCTGAAGGTTGTGAAGGAGATGCAGCCGCGGAAGATGGCGGATGTGCTTTCTGAGATGGATCCGGAAATGGCAGAGCAGCTGACAATTGCACTGGCAGCAGGCGAGAGCCGCAATGTGAAGACGACTTCTACAATTCTTCCGAAGATTCAGGGGAATTAGCTGAGTAAATTGGCGATTTTTCGCTCTTGGCTCAGGAGTCTGTAAGCTTGCGTTAATAGCCAATTGTTACAGATACCTAATTAATTTTAGGAGTAAGACTCAGGCATGGGCGATTTTGGGGGCGACCTTAAAGATAAGCAGAAGCGTTCCTTTCTGCGCGCCACTTTACCTTTTGTGCCGCGCCGTGCATTGCATGGAGCACGCATTGTGAGGGTAAAGGGTAAGGCTTGGCTTGTCTCCTTCATGCTCGCCACGACTGCTTTAGGGGGCAGTGTTTTAAGTGCTTGGGCTGAGCCAGCCTCTGCTGTTCTTGAAGTTGAAGACACCGGCAACTTTGCTCGCATGGTGATCACGTTCCCGGATCGCTCATTGTTGCCGCCCTATGAGGCTTCCATTTCCACCAGTGTCCTGCGCATTTCCTTTCCGGAAGGCATTGCAGCGGATGTTGATGATGTGCCGGAAGCTTTGATGGACTACATCTCCATTGCTCGTGCTGATCCTGATGGTGCTGCGCTGCGTTTTGCATTACGGCAGCCGGTTAACATCAACAGTATGGAAGCTGGTGAGAAGCTCTTTATTGATCTGCTTCCCGCCAATTACGAAGGCCGTCCCCCGTCTTTACCACAGGATGTGGTCGATGAGCTTGCCCGACGGGCTGCGGAAGCTCTTGAACGTATTCGTGTGCTGGAAGAAGCGAACGCGCTTGAAGATCAGGAGATCAAGGTCAAGCTGCGGGTTGGTACGCATCCAACATTTACGCGCCTGATCTTCGATTGGAATGTGAAGGTTGGCAGTGCGTTTGAGCGCAACGGAAACAATATTCGCGTCAAGTTTGATCAGACAGCTGATCTGGATTTGTCTCAGTTCAAAGCAAGTCTACCGGGTACTGTGTTGGATGTTGGCTCCCAAACCCGTGATAATGATCTGATCTTCAACATGATTGTTGATCCGAGTGTTGATGTGCGATCTTTTCAGGAGGGGAAGCAGCTGATTGTTGATGTCACACCTGAAGACATCGGCCAGTTGGATCCACGGGTTTCTGAAGTTCGCGATGAGCTTTTTGGCAATGGGGATGTGCCACGAGGTGCTTCGAATGTCATAAACACGCTTGGTAATAAAGATGCAGCACCCGCTGCAACTGCGCCTGCCGTGTCTGCTGCTGTTGATCAGGCTCCGGTTGCTGCTCCGGGCAGTCTGTTTCCAACGCCTCAACCTGTACAGACTGCTCAAACCAGCGTGAATGATGGTCTTGATTTTCCGCCGATGCCGTTGCCAGTTGAAAAGCCGGAACTGGAACGCATAGGTGAGCCGGTTGACCGGTTGGCTCCAGCAGACATTCCTCAATCAAAGCCTTCAAAAGAGGATCTGCGGGCTGAGGTTAACAAAGAGCCAGATCCTGTTGAAGCTGTTGTCGTTAATGCGCAACCTGTTCGCCGTGTGAAACCGGAACCTGCGCCTAAAGCCAGTGTGGCACCTGCTGCTGAAATCATTCCGGAAGGCGACCTCATTGCCGAGGTTGTGAATGCAGGCGGGCAGACCTCAATACCAGTGACACTAGCTTCTGAGCAGGAAGGAAGCGCGGCTGCTGTTCCGGCTACGGCAACTGTTGTTGCTGACGCTGACGATGAGTTGCCGATTGCGCGTCGTGCTTCTGCTGAATCAATCATTCAGGAAGAAAATGATGTAGCAGCGCGTGTTGTTGGCGTTGAAACGTACCGCATTGGTGATACCGTTCGTCTGGTGTTTCCGTTTGAGAATGAAGTTGGCGCTGCTGTCTTCCGCCGCGATGAAAAAGTCTGGGCGGTGTTTGATAGCGAAGAAAATCTGGACGGTCGCGGTATTCCTGCTGTTTTGAGCGATCTTGCACGCAAGGTGGAACTTGATGAAGTTGATGGCGCGCAGGTGCTGCGGTTTGACCTGAAGCGGACCACGTTGATTTCCATCGAGTATCAGGATGATGCCTGGGCGATCACTTTGGGGCCGTCGATCTCGACAAAGACTGAACAAGTTGATGTTGAGCGGAACGTGCAGGGTGATGGCTCGAATGTTCTGCGCCTGCCATTTGGTGCGAGTGGACGATTGCATGTGCTGACTGACAAGAGTGTCGGCGACCGGATTTATGTGGTCAGTGGTCCAGCGCCTGTTCGTGGCATTTTGAAATCGCACCGGTTCCCTCAGGTTCAGATTCTGCGCAGCTCTCAAGGGCTTGCCGTTGTTCCAAGTGCTGATGGCATTGATGTTGAGTTGTCGGGCGAAGATCTCGTGATCTCCAGACCTGACGGATTGAAGATTTCGAACCGTGGTCTTTCCAAAGGCACCACGATTGGCGCTCATGTTAAGGACCCGACACAGCCGGGCCTGATTGAATTTGCACAGCTAGACCAGCAAAAGCCTGAGGATTACATGCAGGGCCTTCGGGCGCATGAAGATGCGATTGCGAAGGCTGATCCGGAGCAGTTGAGTGGTCCGCGGCTGGACATGGCACGGTTTTTCCTCTCCAGCGGGTTTGCGCAGGAGGCCATTGGCACCTTGCGCATCATGGAAGAGGATGATCCTCTCATTGAGAAAGACGCCACCTTCAACGTGATGATGGGTGCCGCGCAGATGTTGGCGTCGCGACCGGGTGAGGCACTCGAGTATCTTGCGGCTCCTGAACTTGCCAGCAGTCCTGATGCAGCGGTGTGGCGGACCTTTGCGCATTCCTCACTGGGGGACTGGCAGGGTGCTCATGCAAATCTTGGGCGCGGGTTGGCTGTTATGGCCAATTATCCGGTGATGTTGCAGGTGTACTTCAACCTTGCGGCTGCCAAGACGCATCTGGCTCTTGGCAACTATGGTCGGGCGTTGGGGGCTTTGTCGCAGATTGAGCCTTCTGATGTGAATGAAGAGCAGGCCATTCAGTATGACTTGCTACGCGGACGGATTGCGGATGCTTCTGGCCGCTCGCAGGAAGCGCTGGATGTGTATGATCTGGTGGTGCGCTCCAGTGATGGGCCGGAGGCTGCTGAAGCCAAGTTCCTGAGTGTGAAGCTGCGGTACCGGGATGGTTTGATTGACGCGGATGAAGCTCTCTCCGAACTGGAGGGACTTGCTGCGTCGTGGCGTGGTGATGAAACTGAGCTGAAAACACTGCGGCTGATGGCTCAGCTGCATGCGCAGGAAGGTAATTACCGCCGGGCCTTTGAGGCGATGTCTCAGGCTGTGCAATCTGATGCAGGCGCGGAAATCACTTCGAACATTCAGCAGGAAATGGGATCTGTCTTTGCGACGCTGTTCCTTGAAGGCAGGGCACAAGCTCTGGAGCCTGTGAAGGCGCTTGCGCTGTTTTATGATTTCCGTGAATTGGTGCCAGCTGGCCGTCAAGGTGATGAGATGGCGCGGATGCTGGCCAGTCGTCTGATTGATATGGATCTGCTGGATCAGGCTGCCTCTGTTTTGCGGCATCAGATCGACAAGCGCCTGAAAGGTGCTGCGCGGGCGCAGATCGCTGCTGATCTGGCTGTTGTTTATCTGCTGAACCGGAAGCCGGAAGAAGCGCTGCGGGTGCTTTCGCAAACGCGTCAGGGGCAATTGCCGGCTGCTTTGCAGCGCCAGCGAAATATTGTAGAGGCGCGTGCTTTGAGTGAGAGCGGACGTCCTGATCTTGCTCTGGAGCTGGTGCGTAACATGTCTGGCTCTGACGTGGATCGTTTGCGGGCTGATACGCTTTGGTCGGCGCGGTCCTGGCGTAAGGCTGGCGAGCAGCTGGAGCAGATGAACGGAAGTCGCTGGTCTGATGAGGTACCGCTTGCGGACCATGAGCGTGTTGATGTTATCCGCGCGGCGATTGCCTATACGCTGGCTGAAGACAGCTTGGGTCTTGAGCGACTGCGCCAGAAGTACTCGCAGAAAATGAGCGAATCTCCGCAGGCTGAAACATTTGAGATTGTGACGCGGCCTATCGATGATCGCGGCGTCGAGTTCCTGAATGTTGCCAAGTCGGTTGGCGGAGGGGATAGTCTGGTCTCCTTCCTTGAGGAGTACAGACGCCAATACCTCTCAGCAACGCCGATTATTCCGACTGAGGAAGCATGGCTTTATCCTGAGGATGGCGATGGGGGAGCTGCTTAAGCAGCTTCGTTGTAGGAACAGTTTTTGCACCGCATGATCGCTCATGCGGTGTTTTTTTGTTTGGAGTTCACCTGAAAAGGTAGGTTGGTGAAGAGGCTAACCGCCGAAACTTCGGACCAAGCTGCCTGTGATCAATTGCCAACCGTCTACGAGCACAAAGAAGATGAGCTTGAATGGCAGCGAGATCACGATTGGTGGCAGCATCATCATGCCCATGGACATCAGGACTGATGCAATCACGAGATCGATGATGAGGAACGGCAGGTAGAGCAGGAAGCCGATTTCAAAGGCGCGGCGCAACTCACTGATCATGAAGGCTGGCACGAGAACACGCAGGCTCAGCTCTTCAGGAGTTTCCGGGGCAGGGGCCTTTGCAAGTTCCTGAAAGAGCAGGAGATCAGTTTCGCGTACTTGTTGGCGCATGAACTGGTGAAAGGGTTCGGATGCCCGGTTGAATGCTTCTTGCGGGTCGATGGTGCCTTCAATCATGGGCTTTGCGCCCAGATCCCATGCAGTTTCAAAGGCTGGGGCCATGACGAAGGCTGTCAGGAACATGGCAAGGGATAGCATGACCGCGTTTGGCGGTGCAGTCTGAAGCCCGATTGCAGAGCGGAGCAGTGAAAGAACCACAACGATACGTGTGAAGCTTGTCACCATGATTAGGATGCTCGGCGCCAGTGAGAGCACTGTGAGCAGCATGACCAGCTGAACAGCACGCTCTGTTACCGAGTTGCCTTCTCCGCCTCCAAAATCAATTGAAATGCTTTGAGCAGCAGCAGGACCGAACCAGAAAAGCAAGAGAGCGAAACCCAAAAGCCCCAATCGGCCTTTGTTTTCGCTCAGCTTTGCTTTCACCATTCCTGCTAAATTATTTTGTGTTGGCCTCAATGTCATCTAGCAGGTCTGCCATTTCCTTTGCGATGCCATCGGCGGCTTCGCTGGGATCATCTTTAGGTGATGTTTTCTCTGCTTTTTTAGGAGCAGTTTCGGAAGCTACCGGCTTTTCTGCCTTCTCTTCCTGCTTTGCTGGTTTCTCAGCTTCAGGTGCCTTTTCCGGCTTAGCTGGCTTCTTGGCTTTTGCTTTGCTGGCGGCTTTTTCCTTTGCCTTGGCTGGCTCAGGCTTCTGCTCTGCAGCAGGAGTTGGCGCGGCCTCTGCTTTTTCAGCTGGAATAGCTGCTGGTGCTGCGTCAGCTTTTGTCTCTTCTGGCTTCAGCACAGGCTTTTCAGCGGCAGCTTCAGCTTTTGCGACAGGCTTTTCGGCAGCAGCCTCAGGCTTTGGCGCGTCTTTCTTTTCTTCCTGCACTTTGGCTGGCGTCTCAGTTACCCGTGGGCGCATGAAGGCACTTGCTGCGTTTGCTGCCGGACCATTCAAAGGCGGTTTCATTGCTGCTTTTGGAATAGGCTTGGATGCTGCCGGTGCTTCTGGCTGTGGCGCTTCCGGTTTAGGCGCAGGTTTTTCTGCAGTTTTCTCTGGTACTGGCGCGATCGGCTCCGCCTGCTTCACGGCGGGGCTTGGCTGTGACGGGCTGAGTGAGCGTGGTGAGGCCGGACGCGCTGGAGACGGGCGTGCTGTGATTGGCCGTGCCGCTACTTTTTGAACACCACGTGCGCCGCCGATGGTTGGCGTCTGCAACGCGGCAGGCCTGCCTGCTGGCGCGGTTGCCGGTGCTGGGGCAGCTGGTCTTGCCGGACGCGCAGATGCCATGTGCCCTGTTGTTGCAGCTTGAGGGATTGGCGCTGCCTGAGGCACAGTAGCAACTTTTTCTTTGATTGCTGCTGGTGCCGGGGCAGGTGCTGTCGCGACAGGTTGTGCAGGTGCCTTTACTTCAGGCTGCTGCTTTGGGGCAGGGCGGCTTGCAAGCACAGGTTTCACCTCTGCCGTTGCAGGTGTTGCTTCTTCACCCCAGTTCAAGCGCGCTGTTGGTTCTTCTGAAGAGGGTGTTTGTTCTGATGTTGCCGGTGTGTTTCCGACTTGCCCGTTGCCAGTAAACATCTGCCCGCGAGGCGGGGCCGAGACCGGCATGCCGCGGATGATGCCTTGTTCAACAACAACGTCGTTAGCGCCCCCAATCATAATGAGGTGCTCAACATTGTCTCGGCGGACAAGCAGTAATCTGCGCCGCGCATCAATATCGGTCGCATCCATGATTGCAAGACGAGGTTGGCGACTTCGCGACCCCTTGTAACTGGTTCTTGCTAAGCGCTTCAAAAGCGGGATGCAGACCGCAATGAGAACCGCGATAATCAACATCGCCAGTACGACAGCAAGAAGCTGGGCGCTTCCCTGCGACATACCAGTGGTTTGGGCCAGCCAGTCAGGCATGAATGTTCCTCAACTCGTATTCAACATTCAGCGGACTGCTCTTTAGACTAAACAGCCCGGAATTGGGGTACGAATCCCCGCATTAACTCATGCGCGCATTTGTAACCTATAGTTTATGTAGAATGAACAGTTCACAGGGATGAAGTTGGTGGCGTTACCCGAGTTTTTACGCGAAAATCACGAAATTCCGCTTTTGGACGGGTGAATTTTGCTGGCTCGGCAAATTTTTCCACTTCTCAGGTCACAATTCTTAATAGGTGCTAAAGCCTATGATTCTTTTCAGTGCTCTGATGTGCTCGGAATTTTGGTAGTGCTCTGCTTTTTAAGGATTCTTCGGTGTGTAAATATTAATAGAACCTTAATATTAACTTTTTGTTAACCATTTCCTAGGCACTTTCTACCTAGTTTAATTTACCAAATCTGTTCTCATAGGTTGTGCTGTCAGATGGCCTTAACTGATCTTCCGATGTTTCAGGCATTGCGCCAAAAGATGCAGTGGCACCAACAACGTCAGGGTGTACTGGCGGAAAATGTTGCCAATGCAGATACGCCGGGTTACCGCAGCAAGGACCTGAAGGATCTGAGCTTTGGTGACATGGTCCAGGCCGAGGCTGGAGCTGGAGCCTTGCGCCCTGTGGCAACCAATGCCGGGCACATCACAAGTGGTGGGATCAGCGCTGGTGTCGAGACGAAAGTAAGCAAGGCTTCCAGCTTTGAAAGAACCCCAGACGGCAACAGTGTGGTTCTTGAAGAGCAGATGATGAAGATTGCCGAGAACCAGATCGACTATCAGACAGCAACAAGCCTCTATACGCGCAGCCTTGGCATGTTCAAGACCGCGCTTAGACGATGAGTGAGAGCAGTTGCCTTGATGTGATGAGCACAGAGGTTAATGTGGGAGGAACCCATGGATTTTATTAAGTCGATGTTTATTGCGGCGTCCGGGCTGAAGGCTCAGACAGGTCGCATGCGGGTGATCGCAGAAAACATTGCCAACGCAGATTCCACCGGCCAGACACCGGGTGAGGATCCGTATCGTCGCAAGGTTCCCACATTCACAAACAGCTTTGACAGCAAGGTGGAAGCTGAGCTGGTGAAGCTTGGCAAGGTGCGTGAAGACCAGAGTGAGTTCAAGCTTCGGTATGAGCCGGACCACCCGGCGGCCAATGACAAAGGCTACGTGAAGATGCCGAATGTAAGTACGCTGGTTGAGATGGCGGATATGCAGGAAGCGACCCGCTCTTATGAAGCGAACCTGAATGTGGTGAAGTCTTCGCGCTCCATGATGCAAAAAACGCTCGATATTCTTAGAGGTTGATGACCGGTTGGCTGACACCGGAAGGAGATACAATCATGTCTAATGCTTCTATTGCTGCAAGTGCTTATGCAAACACAGCAAAACTGAGCAATCCACTTGAAGCTGCCAGTGAGAGCGGTGACAAAAGCGGTGCTTTTGGCAATATGGTTCAGTCTGCAATCAGCGAGATCAATGAAGGTGGTCAGGTTGCTGACGTGCAGTCTCTTAACCTGTTGCAGGGCAAGGCCAACGTGGTGGATGTGGTGACAGCGGTTGCTGAGACTGAGCTTGCGCTGGAGACCGTTGTTTCAGTTCGTGACCGTGTTATTTCTGCGTATGAAGAAATTATGCGGATGCCAATCTAACAGCTTGGCTATATGTGTCAGTGCTAAGATGGTGAGCGAGAGGGTGGTTAGAGCAGGATGAGCGGAGCAGAAGTGCTGGATATTGCCAGCGAGGGCATATGGACGCTTATTCTGGTGTCGTCTCCTGTGATGCTTATCGGGCTTCTGGTTGGTGTGATTGTGGCGCTGTTTCAGGCGCTGACACAAATTCAGGAGCAGACGCTGGTGTTTGTTCCTAAGATCCTGAGTATTTTTATTGCTTTGCTCGTGACACTTCCTTTCATGGGGGAGTTGATGAATTCTTTTACAAACCGCATTGCCGGGTTGATTATCTCCGGATATTGAGCGAGATACAGCGCAGGGTAGCGCGCATTCTGGGGGCAAATTTGTGACGGTCAATCTGGATTTTCTACCGGTGATCGTTATGGGTTTCCTGCTGATGTTTGCGCGTATCGGCACAATGTTTATGCTCGTGCCTGCCTTTGGCGAATCCTTCATTCCAGTTCGTGTCCGTTTGACCATCGCGCTTTTGATGACTTACGTGCTGGCCCCCATCAATGCTGATCTTTATCCGCCAGATGCCATGAGCAGTCTGCCGCGCCTGCTGGGTTTGCTGGGTGGGGAGCTTTTGGTTGGATTCTTCATCGGTCTGTCGATGAAGCTGATTTCCTACGCCCTTTCTACTGCTGGTACGATCATGGCCAACCAATCCGGCCTTGCTTTTGCGATGGGGGGTGATGCAACGAACTCTGGTCAGCAGGGCGCGTTGATGGGCAACTTCCTGAATGTGCTTGGCATCTGCATGGTGTTTGTGACCAACCTGCATTACGTGATGATTGCTGCCATGCAAGACAGTTTCACACTGTTCCCTCCGGGTAATCCGCTGCCGGTTGGCGACCTCTCAGCACAGGCGATTGCGACGGTGTCGCACATGTTTTCTGTCGCCCTTCGCATGGGTGCCCCGTTCATCGTAGTCGGGATCGTGTTTTACTTCAGTCTGGGCCTGTTGAACAAGCTGATGCCACAGATGCAGATCTTCTTCATCGCCATGCCGGTTAATATTCTGATCGGGTTTGGTATCTTCCTGTTGCTGCTTTCAACGCTGATGGGTTTCTACCTGACAGAGTTCCGAAATGCGCTTCAGCCGTTCCTGCTGAATTAACGAGGGATGTAATGGCTGACGATACCGACGATTCGGAGAAAACCGAGGACCCCACCCAAAAACGGCTCGATGATGCATTCGAGAAAGGGGACATACCGAAATCGCAGGAAGTGAGTGCCTGGTTCTCGTTGTTGGGAACTGCTTTGGTGATTTCTTTCCTTGCTCCTGCGATGGTTGGGGGCATTTCTACAGTTTTAAAGGGCTTTTTTGCCCATGCAGACACGATTGCTGTTGATCCGGGCGCTCTTGTTTTCCTTTTAGAAATAACTGGGCCCGAAATACTTGGTGTGGTGGCATTGCCGTTGCTCACACTTCTGGTGCTTGCCGTTGTTGGCAATGTGGTTCAACACAAACCACTTTGGACAGCTGAACGGTTGAAGCCGAAGTTGAACAAGATCTCGCCGCTTTCAGGAATGAAGAGGTTGTTCTCTAAAGACAGCCTTGCGAACTTTCTGAAAGGGCTCGTGAAGATCATTGCGGTTGCTGTGGTTGTCTTTCTGGTGCTGTGGCCGGAAAGAGACCGTCTGGATACAGTGGTGTTCAGAGAAACGGGCCTTGTGCTGGAGGAGGTCCGCGAACTTGCTATTATGGTGATTGGAGCAATTCTTGCGCTTATGACTGTTGTTGCCGGAGCCGATTTGGTGTGGCAACGGAAAAAATGGTTCGAAAAGCAAAAGATGACCCAGCAGGAAGTGAAAGAGGAATACAAGCAATCTGAGGGTGATCCCAAGATTAAAGCCAAAATTCGAGAGTTGCGCCTTCAGCGTTCACGCAACAGAATGATGGCAAGTGTGCCGGATGCGACGGTTGTTATTACAAACCCGACCCACTACGCGGTTGCCCTGAGTTATGAAGAGGGCATGGGAGCACCGCAATGTGTTGCGCTTGGGGTGGATGAACTGGCGCTCCGCATACGAGAGGTTGCGAAAGAATCTGATGTGCCGATCGTGGAGAACCCACCACTGGCACGTGCGTTGTATGCAACGATAGAATTGAATGATTATGTGCCTGAGGAGCACTACGCCGCGGTTGCTAAGGTGATTGGTTATGTCATGCAGCTGCGTAAAAAGAAGAGCTGGCGGTCTTAACGGCATTTACGTGTCGGAGTGTCGGCTTTGGAGCGGACTATTCTCATGGCGCGATGGAGTCAAATCGTCTGCGGGGCAGCCGTAGAGAGGGTAAGATGACGAAGACCGAAGCGCGGCGACCTGAGCCGGTGATAGACAGGACAGACAAGGGAGGCAGCCTTGGGGCCTTGATGCTGCTTGCATTAGGCCTTGTTGCAGCGACAGCCGCCTTCGCGTTGATGCGCAAGGAACAGGCGGAGCCCTATATTTTGGGGCTCCTGGGTGTTCTGGCCGTTGTCGGGGTGTTTTCTCTCTTTGCTATGGCTATCGGGCTTTTGCGGTTTATCTCCAAAACCCATCGCAATCCGCTTGCTGAATCCTTCATGAACTCGCTGGATGATGGCGTGCTTCTCGCTGATCACAATGGCCGCATCATTTACGCCAACCAGTCCTATGCTGAGTTGACTGGGGCCCGTGGACCTGCGGATGTGCGCACGGTGGAGCGGGTGTTTTCGTCAGACCCGGACGCTGCTGATGCCATATTTCGGCTGTCGCAAGCGGTGCGGAGCGGACGATATGCAACAGAAGAAGTGCGCCTGCCGAATGCGGTTGGTGAGGTTGCCAGCGGAGCGCGTTGGTATCGCATCAGTGTGCGACCGCTGGATCAGGATGCAGCGGTTGGCGTTGAAAGCGGCATTACCATCTGGCAGGTCTCCGATATTACGCGTGACCGTACCGAACAGGAAAACTCCTTCCAGGAGCTGCAGAGGGTTATCAATTTCCTTGACCATGCGCCCTGCGGTTTCTTTTCCTCTGACAGCACCGGCAAGCTGGTCTACCTGAATGCGACACTTGCTGACTGGCTTGGCTATGATCTGACCCAATTCATCTCCGGCGAACTGTCTTTGAAAGACATCGTGCGCGGAGAAGGGGCAGCTCTTGTTGAGGCGCTGCTGGGCTCTGAGGGTGAAGTTAAGACCGAGAGCTTTGATATTGATCTAGTGACCCGCAATGGCACCGGTCTGCCTGTGCGCCTTGTACACCGTGTGCCGTTTGGAGCTGATGGGCTTGCTGGTGACAGTCGTACGCTTGTGATCAATCGCTCTGCGGGCAATGATGATGAAGAAGCGCTGCGGGCTGCCGAGGTTCGCTTCTCACGCTTCTTCAACAACACACCTGTCGCGATTGCCTCTATCGACAAGAATGGCCTTGTGGAGCGCACCAATGGTCCGTTCATGCGTTTGTTCGAGCAGGGTGAAGGCCTTGGCAAGGATGTGAAGCTCACCGAGTTCGTCGTTGAAACTGACCGCGTTGCTCTGCAAAGCGCGCTGGAGGAAGCTGCGCTGGGCAAGAGCGAGATTGCGCCGCTTGATGTCTCGCTTAAAGGGAATGGCGATCCGCGCTCCGCGACCTTCTACGTTTCAGCTGTGCAGGACAGTCAGGCCGGTGAAGATGCTGCGGTGATTTATGTTCTGGAAACCACCCAGCAGCGTGCGCTTGAAGCTCAGTTTGCCCAGAGCCAGAAGATGCAGGCGATCGGTCAGCTGGCTGGCGGTGTTGCGCATGATTTCAACAACGTTCTGACCGCGATTATCGGGTTCTCTGATCTGCTGCTGGCAAGCCACCGGCCTACAGATCCGGCGTTCCAGGATATCATGAACATCAAGCAGAATGCGAACAGGGCCGCTGGTCTTGTGCGTCAGCTGCTCGCGTTCTCCCGCCGTCAGACCTTGCGTCCGCAAGAGCTGGCACTTGCGGATGTGCTGGCTGATGTTTCCATTTTGCTGGACCGTCTGCTTGGTGAGAAGATTGAGCTGAAGTTGGTACATGGCCGGGAGCTGTGGCCTGTGATGGCGGATGTGAACCAGCTTGAGCAGGTGATCGTCAACCTTGCCGTGAACGCCCGTGATGCGATGGAAGGTGGAGGCGAAGTCTCCATCCGTACGCTTAATGTGGAAGAGGCTGTTTCCAAAACCTATGAAAACACGCGCGGTATGCCACCGGGTGAGTATGTTCTGATCGAGGTGGCTGATAATGGCCATGGTATGTCTCAGGACGTGATGGACAAGATCTTTGAGCCGTTCTTCTCGACCAAAGATGTTGGCAAAGGAACGGGTCTTGGGCTTTCCACTGTTTATGGCATTGTGAAGCAGACTGGTGGCTATGTGTTCTGCACCAGTGAAGTTGGTGTGGGTACCACGTTCCGCATCTTCCTGCCGCGTCACATCTCCACTGAGAAGGAAGAGGTGGTTGAGGTTAAGACGGAACAGGAAGTGACAGAGGCTGACCTGACTGGTTCTGCAACCATTCTTCTTGTTGAGGATGAGGAGGCTGTGCGAGCCTTTGCTGCGCGTGCATTAGGTGGCCGCGGCTATGAGGTTTATGAAGCAGGTTCCGGCACTGAAGCATTGGAAGTGATGGAAGAAACAGGCGGGGCGATTGACCTTGTGGTTTCTGACGTGGTGATGCCGGAAATGGATGGGCCAAGCCTGCTTATTGAGCTGCGCAAGACGCGTCCAGACCTGAAGATCATCTTTATCTCTGGCTATGCTGAGGATGCGTTTGAGAAGAACTTGCCAGCTGAGGAGAGTTTCACCTTCTTGCCGAAGCCGTTCACGCTTAAACAGCTTGCAACAACTGTGAAAGAAACGCTGGAAGCCAAAACGCAAGAGCGTGCTTAGTTTCTTGCTCTTTAATGCAAAAGGCTGGAGAGCTGGGAAGCTTTCCGGCCTTTTTTGAATCTTGGATGCTTAGCAGCCCGAAGATGATTCCGCATTGGCCTTCAAACGTTGCAGATTTTGCATGGAGGCAGAGTTTGCTGGAACTTGGAACGCGCGTTCCTCGGGCGTGTAGATGTTGTTGACCAATGCAATATCTTGAACAACATTTGTAGAGCACTGAGAGCCGGAGAAGCGTACGCGAATGCGATAGGCGCGCTCGCCAGCATCAGAAGGGCCGAATTCGTTATCGAACACAGCGTTTTCGCCGCGCAGATAACTTTCCATCACCACCATGTTTGGTTCATTCTGCTGCACGATGGTGCCTCGTGCGCTTGCGCTGTCTACCAGTGTATTGCGAACAGTTTCAGGTGATGCGTTGATCTGGATGGTTTGAGAATCTGCGTCTGCACGAATGGCAGGCTGGCCGCTGCGATTGGATGGGCCGCTTTGGCAAGCTGCGAGAGCTGCTGTTAATCCGATAAAAATAAGTTTCTTCATAGCGTAAATCCTGCGGGTGACAAAAACAGAAGCAGCTGCCGCCAACCGCGAAATTCTGTTTGGCGTGATTTCAATGGAGCCACCCACTAAATGGGATTGGCCTTTCTCGCATATGCCCGCCTGATGGCGTTTTGATGAGCACTCTATGACCACAAGATGCAGATGCGCCAATAGAAACACAGAGATGTAAAGTTCTATAGCTTTAGAACACCTAAAATAATCGGGACCGAAAAACAACGGAATCTTTCGATCAAAGAGGTGTGAACGTCTCTGCATGATTTGAGTTGATTGAAAGTGCCAGGGGGGGATCCCGAGAAACAACGCAGATTGCGCATAAAAAAAATCCGGGTTGGATTGACCAGCCCGGATTTGCATTTCTGTTTGGTTTAAAAGCTGCTTATGCAGTCAAACCACAGGCAATTTTTGTTGCAAGCTTTGCGTTGTTTTTAACCAACGCAATGTTTGTTGCAAGGCTGCGGCCCTTGGTGCGCTCGAAAATGTCTTGCAGCACGAACGGTGTTACTTCCTTGCCGGTGACGTTCTGTTCTTCAGCTGCCTGAATGGATGCATCAATGAACACCTGCATTTCGTCAGATGGAATTTCATCTTCTGCAGGTACCGGGTTGGTGACCAGCATGCCGCCGTGATCGCCAAATGTTTCGCGGAACTTGATCAGTTTGGAGATGTCGGAAGCATCGTCCAGGCTGTAAGGCGCTTTGATCTTTGAATCGCGAGACCAGAAGGCTGGTACGTTTTCACAATTGAACCCAATGACTGGAACGCCGCGTGTTTCCAGAACTTCAAGTGTCTTTGGAATGTCGAGCAGGGCTTTTGCGCCTGCGGAAACAACGCAAACTGGAGTGCGGGACAGCTCATCCAGATCAGCTGAGATATCGAAGCTGGTTTCTGCGCCCTTGTGGACACCGCCGATGCCGCCGGTTGCGAATACGCGGATGCCAGCTGCGTGTGCTGCCATCATGGTTGCGGCTACGGTTGTGGAACCGTTTTTACCCAGTGCCATAGCGAAGGACAGATCTGCGCGGGAGCACTTCATGACGTCTTTGGCGTTTGCCAGTTCTTCCAGAGTGCTGTCTTCCAGACCTACGTGAAGTTCACCATTCAACACTGCGATTGTTGCAGGGACCGCGCCACCGTCGCGGATGATCTGTTCTACTTCGCGGGCAGTCTCAACGTTTTGCGGATACGGCATGCCATGGGTAATGATGGTGGACTCCAGCGCAACAATAGGGGCGCCATTGCTCAGAGCATCTGCAACTTCTTTTGAATGATGGATTTTAATTGAACTTCCCATGGTTTTCCCAGTCTTTCGTATGTTGTTGGTGCTTAGGCATGTTCTAATAAACGAGCTTTAAGCGATTGGGGTGAAAGCGTTTCTGGCGCGGCGCCAGTCGCTTCCACTGTAATTGATGCAGAAGCAAGGCCGCTTTTTACTGCTGAAACCGGGGCTTCATTGAGGCAACTTGCATAAAGAAAGCCTGCAATGAAGGCATCACCTGCGCCGGTGACATCCACGGGAACAACAGAAAATGGAGTGTGCGAGCTTGTGCTGCCTGCACAGTGAAGAGCCAGTGGTTTGTTGGAATTGCTGACCAGAACAATTGGAATGCCCGCAGATGCCAGCTTTTGAGCTAGTTCTTCTGCTGAGAATTCTCCTGGTTTGCACTCCAAAAGAGCTGTGGCTTCATCTGTGTTGGTAAAAAGAATGTCGATTTTTGAGAGGAGGGAACGCAGTTTGGGCGCCTTCGCAATTGAGACAGTGTCTGCTGCGAGAAGGCGATGCTCCTTGGCATCGGCGAGTGAGAGAAGTGTTGCTTCTTCCAGATTGGTTTCGCAGAGCCAGATATCGCAGTCCAGCAGAGCCTGCGGGATCGGATGGGCCTGTGAGAAACTCACCATTGCTGTGATTTCACTATCCGAAATAGCTGAGAATAACGTGCCATCCGGATTGTGAAGTGCCAGATAGGATCCGGTTCTCCCGTCTGCGACAGTGGTGATACTGGAAGTATCAATCCCGCACTCTGTCAGACTTTTTGCGAGGAATGCTCCGTCTGCATCGTCCCCCAGACATCCATGCATTGTTGGTTGCATGCCCAGCCGGGCCATTGCGCGTGCAATGTTTGCTCCAACACCTCCAGCACGGGACATTATTTTCCCGGGTGTTGAAGTGTCCGGCTTGAATGGTCGATCTGCGTGGGCAATCCTGTCCAGATGGACTGCTCCGATTACTCCGACCTGTTTAGTGGACATAACCAATTCTTCCTCCCGACATCGAAAGACAGTTGATATGCAATGTGGTTGGCCAAAGCAAGCTACGAGCAAATACAGACTGTGGGTGATGTATCAAAAGTGCACTTTTACTGTCTGATTCCAGATGCATTCCTCCAAGCGTGTGTCGGGAAAAGTTATCTACATGTTGAACAATAAGAGAACACATTGAAATTAATTCATTTTTATTAGTTAGTTATCAGGTATTGCGAAGTTGGAACAAAGTGAGTACAAATAACTGGCTTTGAAACTGCGCGTCCATCGTGAAATAAGGGATGAGAACGTATGGCACAAACTTCACTTCGCCTTGTTGAGGGCAATCAGATGGACAAGAATAAAGCACTGGATGCAGCGCTTTCCCAAATTGAACGAGCCTTTGGTAAAGGCTCCATTATGCGCATGGGCCAGGGGCAGGCCGTAGAAATCCAGAGCGTCTCGACTGGTTCTCTCAGTCTTGATATCGGTCTTGGAATCGGCGGACTTCCAAAAGGGCGTATCGTTGAGATCTATGGACCTGAAAGCTCCGGTAAAACCACACTGGCTTTGCACACAGTTGCCTGTGCGCAGCAAGGAGGTGGAATTTGCGCCTTTATTGATGCTGAACATGCGCTGGATCCGATTTATGCACGCAAGCTTGGTGTGAATATTGATGACCTGCTCATCTCTCAGCCGGATGCTGGTGAACAGGCGCTTGAGATCGCCGATACACTGGTTCGTTCTGGTGCGATTGATGTGCTGGTGATCGATTCCGTTGCTGCGCTGACACCAAAAGCTGAACTTGAAGGGGAGATGGGCGATTCGCTCCCAGGCCTGCAAGCTCGTTTGATGAGTCAGGCACTGCGCAAGCTGACCGCTTCCATTTCCAAATCCAACACTATGGTGATCTTCATCAACCAGATCCGTATGAAGATCGGTGTGATGTTTGGTTCGCCTGAGACGACAACTGGTGGTAACGCGCTCAAGTTCTATGCTTCTGTGCGTTTGGATATCCGCCGTATCGGTGCGATTAAAGATCGTGACGAGATTGTTGGTAACCAGACCCGCGTGAAAGTGGTGAAGAATAAGCTGGCGCCTCCATTCAAGCAGGTTGAGTTTGACATCATCTACGGTGAAGGCATCTCCAAAATGGGGGAATTGCTGGACCTTGGTGTGAAAGGCGGCATTGTTGAGAAGTCAGGTGCGTGGTTCTCCTACAACAGCCAGCGGCTGGGGCAGGGGCGAGAGAACTCGAAAACCTTCCTGAAAGAGAATCCTGAACTGGCAGACGAGATTGAACTTGCCATCCGACAGAATGCAGGTTTGATCGCTGAAGCGATTGATGATCCAGAAAAAGCTGCGGAAAACCAATAGAGTTTAGAGGGGCTGGATTTATCCAGCCTCTTTTTTTGTAGGGTTTTATGGACAGATTTGCTGCATATGGCTAAAACGCGGCAGATACTAATTTTTTGCTGCATCGTTTTTGATGCGCATACCCTGCAATTTGGCGGCTGTGATTGTTGAAGTAGCTGACCACTAGAAAATGAGACGGACATCAAGATCTATGAGTGGCGTCAATGAAATTCGGTCGGCTTTTCTCGACTACTTTGCAAAGAACGGACACGAAGTTGTTCCTTCCAGTCCACTGGTGCCACGCAATGATCCGACATTGATGTTTACAAATGCGGGTATGGTGCCATTCAAGAACGTATTCACCGGTTTGGAAAAACGGGATTACGTGCGTGCAACATCCTCGCAAAAGTGTGTTCGCGCTGGCGGTAAGCACAACGATCTGGATAATGTTGGCTACACTGCGCGTCACCACACCTTTTTTGAAATGCTGGGCAACTTTTCCTTTGGTGATTACTTCAAGGAAAACGCTATTGAGCTGGCGTGGAATCTGATCACCAAAGAATACGGGTTGCCGGCTGACAAGCTGTTGATCACGGTTTATTCCGAGGATGAAGAAGCCTTCAAAATCTGGAAGAAGCTGACCGGTTTTGCTGATGAGAAGATCATCCGCATTCCAACCTCAGATAACTTCTGGGCCATGGGTGATACCGGCCCTTGTGGCCCATGTTCTGAGATCTTCTACGATCACGGTGAGCATATCTGGGGTGGCCCTCCAGGCTCCCCTGAAGAAGATGGTGATCGCTTTATCGAGATCTGGAACCTCGTGTTCATGCAGTACGAGCAGCTGCCAGAAAAGCGTATCGATCTGCCACGTCCATCCATCGATACAGGCATGGGGCTTGAGCGTTTTGCTGCGATTATGCAGGGCGTACATAACAACTACGAGATCGATCTCTTCAAGGCTCTGATTGCGAGCTCTGTACATCTCACTGGCGTAGAAGCTGTTGGCAAAGCACAGGCGAGCCACCGAGTGATTGCAGATCACTTGCGGTCTATGGCCTTCCTGATTGCTGATGGTGTTCTGCCGTCCAATGAAGGCCGTGGTTACGTTCTGCGCCGCATCATGCGCCGCGCGATGCGCCATGCAAACCTTCTGGGTGCGCAAGAGCCAGTTATCTTCAAGATGCTGCCTACTCTGGTTCGTGAAATGGGCCAGGCGTTCCCTGAGCTGCCACGTGCAGAAAAGCTCATTGAAGAGACTGTTCAGCTGGAAGAAAAGCGTTTCATCAAAACTCTTGAGCGCGGTCTTGGCCTACTGGAAGATGCAACCAGTTCTCTGGGCTCCGGTGATCAACTTGATGGTGAAACAGCGTTTAAGCTTTATGACACCTTCGGCTTCCCGCTCGATCTGACACAGGATGCATTGCGCAGCCGTGAGATTGCGGTTGATACCGATGGGTTCAACACTGCCATGGAGCGCCAGCGTGCTGAAGCTCGTGCGGCGTGGTCCGGTTCTGGCGATGCTGCAACCGATGCGATCTGGTTCTCTATTAAGGAAAAAGCAGGCGCGACTGAGTTCCTTGGTTATGAGACTGAGAAGGCAGAAGCGGTTGTTCTGAACCTTGTGAAGGATGGTGAAGAAGTCACTTCTCTGAAGCAAGGTGAAGAGGGATCCTTGATCCTTAACCAGACACCGTTTTATGGCGAATCCGGTGGTCAGGTTGGCGACTGCGGTACCATGGTTGCTGATGGTGTTTCTCTTGCTGTGACGAACACGCAGAAGAAAGCGGATGGGCTGTTCGTCCATGCTGTTCGTGTTGAGAGCGGTGAAGTTAATGTGGATGACGCGCTTGAGTTGGTTGTTGACCATTCTCGCCGCAGTGCAATTCGGTCCAACCACTCTGCGACACACCTTGTTCACGAAGCTTTGCGTGAAGTGCTGGGTACTCACGTTGCTCAGAAGGGCTCTTTGGTTACGCCTGAGCGTCTGCGTTTTGACTTTTCGCATCCAAAGCCTGTCAGTGCTGAAGAAACTGTACGGGTTGAGGCTCTGGCCAATGAGATTGTGCTGCAGAATGGAGCTGTTGAGACTTCTTTGATGGAAGTTGATGAGGCGATTGAAGCTGGCGCGATGGCTCTGTTCGGTGAGAAGTATGGCGATGAAGTCCGTGTGGTTTCTATGGGTACGGCAACCACTGGCGAAAAAGCCGGTAAGTCTTACTCCGTGGAACTTTGCGGCGGCACGCATGTGAAACGCACTGGTGACATTGGTCTTGTGACTGTTGTTTCTGAAGGTGCTGTTGCTGCTGGTGTTCGCCGTATTGAAGCACTTACGGGTGATGAAGCACGTAAGTATCTGGCAGAGCAGGATGCGCTGATGCGTGAGACTGCTGGTCTGCTTAAGGTTGCTGCGGCTGACGTTCCTGCTCGCATTGCAAGCTTGCTGGATGAGCGTAAGAAGCTTGAGCGTGAACTGACGGACGCGAAGAAGAAACTCGCGATGGGCGGTGGCAGTTCCGATGGGGATGCTGGTGTTACTGAAGCAGGTAAATTCAAGCTTATGGCTCGCGTTCTTGAAGGCATTAACCCGAAAGACCTTAAGTCTGTTGCAGATGAAGGCAAAACTGCGATTGGTTCCGGTGTTGTTGTGCTGATCAGCAAAGCGGAAGACGGTAAGGCTGCGATCGTTGTTGGCTCGACCAAGGATGTGAGTGAGACGGCCAGTGCGATTGAGCTTGTTCGCATTGGTTCTGCTGCTCTTGGTGGTCGTGGTGGCGGTGGCCGTCCGGACATGGCGCAGGCTGGTGGCCCAGATGCAAGCAAGGCTGATGAGGCGATTGCTGCGATCAAGGCTCACCTTGAAACGCTTTAATACCGAACCAAAGATCTAAGATTTGCAAAGGGGGGATTTAATCTCCCCTTTATTTTTTGCCAGTTACTTTCGCTGAGTGCCTCTTTTTGCGGTTTGCGTGGGCCTGCAAAATGGTGAGGGGAGGTTTGTTACTCTTGGGTTTGCTTTATCTGTTTCTTCAAGCGCGCGGGAATTGTATTGGGGGCTTTGGTGGCACACTCCATTAAGTTGAAAGTTTATAATCTGCTGGAGCGCAGCAGTGCCGGTAATCGGCTTGCCAAGCAGATCGACGCTATTCTTATCGTCTTCATCGTTTTGAATGTGGGACTTGCTGTTCTCGAAACCGAGCCCAGCATTGGAGAGGTGTATGTCTGGCAGATTTTTTTGCTGGATTTTGTTGCCGGTTCAATCTTTGCCATAGAGTATCTGCTGCGGCTCTGGGTTTCGGACCTGCATCCACCTTTGAGGAAATACGGACCACTCAAAGCGCGTGCAGTTTATGCGGTACAGCCGCTCTCATTAGTTGATTTTATAGCTGTTCTGCCCTTCTGGCTTTCGTTGTTTTTTGCCAGCATCAGTTGGAAGTCGCTTGTTATTCTGCGTTTGTTGCGGTTCTTGAAGATTGCGCGGTATTCGCCTGCTGTTCGTTCTTTGATTTCTGCTGTGGTTGCTGAGCAGAGGGCGATTGTGGGCAGTCTAGTGCTGATTCTGGGTGTTGCTCTTGTAGCCGCTACGCTGCTTTACAGTGTTGAACACGCTGTCCAGCCAGAGCATTTCGGCACCATTCCAAGTGCGTTGTGGTGGGCGTTTTCTACACTCACTACGGTGGGTTATGGCGATGTTGTGCCTGTCACTGCCGTGGGCAAAACCATTGCAAGTGTTGTGATGTTGATGGGGTACTGCCTGTTTGCGCTGCCGGTTGGCATTGTTGGCACCGCGTTTGCGCGTGAAATCCATAGCAGGGACTTTGTTATCACCTGGGGAATGGTGGCCACTATTCCGTTGTTTGAGCGCTTGTCTGCAGTTGAGATCGCCGCTGTGACTGAGCTTTTACATTCGCACAGTGTGCCTGCTGGGCAGACCATTTGCGAGAAAGGGGAGGATGGAGACAGCCTTCACCTGATTGCATCTGGTGAAGTGGAAGAAGTGTTTGATGATCACCGTGTTTTGCATGGTGAGGGGGAGCACTTTGGTGAGGCATCGTTGTTTGCTCATCGCAAGCGAACGGCCAGCGCTGTAGCGCGCACATCGGTACAGCTTATGGTGCTCAAGATGGAAGACCTGCGCCGCTTCATGGATCGCAAGCCGGCTGTTGCCAGGAAGATCATTGATGAAGCTATTGACGAGCGCAAGAGCCATCATACGGATGTGGAGTTTACTTCGTAGTCTGGCGCTGGATGTACGGTGTTAGCATTTCGATCTTATTGGTCCAGATGTAGCCATCAAAATTATCAGGCACTGCAGCAAGCTGTTCGGTTGTATCTATGCCGCCACCTGCACCCTGTGATTTGAATGGGCCCGATGCGATGACTTCGCTGCCATATTCCTTGAGCCTTTGTTGGAATTTATGTGGCCAGCCCCACACAGCCCATGTGTAATTTGAGGGAACACCAATGACGGTGCCTCTGCAATCATGTGGAACGTATCCACTCCAGCCGAGAGCGACGTATGTTTTTAGGCAGGCTTTGGTTTGGCGTTTGTCGAAGCCTACGATTTCCTCGTTGCTATCTGCAATGCTCCAGGTGGGGGCAGCAGCTCCATAGACACCCCAGATTTGCTTCTTCCATTCTGGATGTCTGCTGAGTTTCTCTTGAAGGAGTTCTGCCGAGCGTAGTTCTTTCTCCTTGAAATTGATCAGGAACTTCTTGCCGGGGAGGGCGCGGAACACCTCCTCAAGTTCTGGTAAGGCACCTATGCCGGTTCCCCTCAATGGATAGGTTTTTCCGCCGTCTGCAGTGTAGCCATAGCCGATGTCCAGTGCTTTGAGCTTTGCAAGTGAATGAGATCTGGTGATGCCTAGGCCATTGGTCCGGCAGTCCAGTGTCCAATCATGAAAGACGGCGAGTTTGTTGTCTGCTGTTGGGTGTACATCCAGCTCCACAATATCTGCGCCAGCTTCAAACGCGGCTTTCATAGAGGCAATTGTGTTTTCCAGATAGGAATGAGAAGGCGTGTCAATGCGTTCTGCCGTACAAGTCTGATTGGTCAGCTCGTTGCGATGATAGGTTTGGTGGACACCGCGATGAGCAATGAACCTGGGTTTGCCGGATAAGGGTTGGCTTGAAAGCCATGAGGCGTTGTAGAGGTAGACCCCGGCAAAGACGAGGAGGAGCAGCAGGACAATCTTTTTAAACATAAGAGGCGCCGGGTTGGAAACAGAGACCGTCCGCCTAGGTTGAAAGCCTAATGTGTTCTCACTTAGGCGTTGTTTTGGCGTACTCAAGATTTCGGCATCGAGGTGCCGGTGAAGTCCTTGGGAACTTTGCGGTAATCAGGCACATGCATGTTGAGATCTGGTCGGTCGGTTCGTCAGGGAGCGTCAGAGCTGCTGTTCCGCTCCCTGTTAGCCTTATTTTCCTGAAGCGCAGCTTAGGGTCACTTGCTTCTCTGCGGGGGAGTAGAAGTAATTGCAGTGCTCAAAAAACAGCTGGCCGCTGTTAAATAGCATCGGACTAACATCCTTGTGCCCTAAGGACCATCTGGCTGAGTGGCCGAGAGCCTGATTGCTCCCATAGCTTAGTACCACCAGAGGCTCTTTGCTTTGCTCATTTACGTAAAGCTGCATCTCATAGTCTGACGTTTCAATCTGTCCACTGTTCGGGCTGGCAGTACAACATGGGGGCGTGTTTTCAGCTACTGAGACTATGCCATATGAAATACCTGTATCCGGGAGAATGCGGGCTGGTTGAGGACCAGTTGGCGGATAAACGACCTTATCGTTGGACTTGCTCGTGATTGCAAAGGGGAGGACAGGTGCAACCAAAACCGTTGGATTTGCTGGTGACGTAGATAGTGGAAGCGTGAGCGTTTTGCCCAGATTGGGGAGTGGGTTTTGAGTAGATGCCAGATAGACATCGATGCTGCTGCTGTTTGAGTGTGTGCTTGTGAGGGCATAATTCTGGACCTCGAAAGGGATGCCATTGTTGTCGACAAGATTTAGGAATGGGTTTGTAGGATTGGCTTGCTCCGCATCCACCTGGGAAATGCCGTGGGGACTGTCAAAGCCAACACCCATCATGAAAACCTTAGGATTGTGATTGCAGGTGGGTGCGGGTGTCTTTGAACAGGTGGGCTTGTTCTTACTGTTTGGACAATGCTGTACAGCGGCAAAGACCGGAAAGTTTTTGAGGTGTTTTGTAGGAGCCTTGCCGGGCGTTCCATACGAGAGATCACGATTGATAATGTATCCAGCATAGGTGTTCCCTGAGCTGGAGTAGGACAGGGTGGTGCAGGTGGAACTTGCCTGCTCTTGAGCCGTGGGGATAAAAAATCCAGCAGAGCCAACGATGCCGGTTGACCCTGTGTCCATCACAAAGATCGAGTTCTTTTTTTCACCTGAAGGGGCTGTCGTTTGTATTTCCAGCTGGAAGTACGGGCCAATTTTCTTGGCGGTTATGGCTTCATTATCCTGAGCTTGAGCAAAGTTTGCCAAGCCCGCACCGAGCAGTAACAATAAGGGTTGTGGTTTCATTCTCTGGATCCTTTTTGATTACGGTAAGGCCGTATTCGTGAAGGATGCATTGTTCAGTACTCCCTTGATTTAAAGGGAGTACTGGAATTTCAATCGGTTTGGCTGGCTTGTGTAATTGCTTCGCACACAAAAAAGGGTGCCCAGAGGCACCCTTTTCGTAAATCAGAGCTTTGGCAGCGCTTACGCAGTAGCCATAGCTTTCTGGAGGTTTTCGTCGACTTTGTCGAGGAAGCCAGTTGTGGTGAGCCACTTCTGGTCTGGACCTACGAGCAGGGCCAGATCTTTGGTCATGTGACCGCTTTCAACTGTGTCGATACATACCTGCTCAAGAGTTTCAGCAAACTTCTTCAGCTCAGCGTTGTCGTCGAGTTTCGCGCGGTGAGCCAGGCCACGGGTCCATGCAAAGATAGATGCGATGGAGTTTGTGGAAGTGTCTTCACCTTTTTCATGCTGACGGTAGTGACGGGTCACTGTGCCGTGTGCAGCTTCTGCTTCAACGGTTTTGCCGTCTGGTGACATGAGAACGGAAGTCATCAGGCCAAGAGAGCCGAAGCCTTGTGCAACGGTGTCGGACTGAACGTCGCCGTCGTAGTTCTTACAAGCCCAAACGTAGCCACCGGACCACTTCATGGATGCAGCAACCATGTCATCGATGAGGCGGTGCTCGTACCAGATTTTTTCTGCTTCGTACTTCTCTTTGAACTCAGCCTCATAGATTTCCTGGAAGATATCTTTGAAGCGGCCATCGTATACTTTGAGGATGGTGTTCTTGGTGGAGAGGTAACAAGGAACCTTGCGGCCCAGTGCGTAGTTTAGGGATGCACGGGCGAAGTCGCGGATGGAATCATCCAGGTTGTACATCGCCATTGCGATACCTGCTGAAGGAGCATCGAATACTTCGTGCTCAATCTCAGCGCCGTCGTCACCAACGAATTTGATGGACAGTTTACCTTTGCCAGGGAATTTAAAGTCGGTCGCGCGGTACTGATCACCATATGCGTGACGGCCAACGATGATTGGCTGAGTCCAACCTGGAACCAGACGCGGAACGTTGGACATGATGATTGGCTCACGGAAGATAACGCCACCCAGGATGTTACGGATGGTGCCGTTTGGAGAGCGGTACATGCGCTTCAGGTCAAATTCTTCAACGCGTGCTTCATCTGGAGTGATGGTTGCACACTTAACGCCAACGCCGTGTTCTTTGATTGCGTTTGCAGCATCAACGGTGATCTGATCGTCTGTTGCGTCGCGAGACTCAATGCCGAGGTCGTAGTACTTCAGATCGATGTCCAGGTAAGGATGGATCAGCTTGTCCTTGATGAACTGCCAAATGATGCGAGTCATCTCATCGCCGTCGAGCTCGACGACTGGATTTGCTACCTTGATCTTCGCCATATTAGTAGACCTCGTGTTTTTAGGTACATGAAAATGGAGCCTGAAGCGGCTCGAATTACCATGTGTATACACATGTGCGCAATTTAATGCCAGTGGAAATGCTAGCTCGGTTGGCTTGTAATACCAAATTCGTATGCCGCACAGAAGTTGTGTTTGCTAACAAACTGCAATTTCAACTGTATTTGCTCTCATACATGGTGTGGGATGCTGTCCATAATCTTGCTGTGCCTTTCTCCTTTTCGAGTGGATTGTCGGACATTCTGCTTAGGGCGCAAAAACCGATTACTCCGCAATCCCAAGATGTTATCCACTATGAGTTGCAATTGTGCAGTTTGTTCTTAACTCTCAAAACATATCCAATTACTCTGGCGACCTGATGGCGTCATAATTGAGACGCGAGCATTTTGTAGAGCGCGCAGGAGTCGGTTGCTGCGTTCTTTGACTTAGGAGTAAGGGAAGATGCGGATTGTTGTAACCGGTATGGGGGTTGTTTCGCCCCTAGGTGTTGGGATCAACCCGTTTTGGAAGAGACTGGTAGCTTCTGAAAGTGGTATTCGCGCTCTTACCAGATTTGATGGAAGCGAGCATGCTTGTCAGGTGGCAGGACAGGTTCCAACCATCGACGAAGATGAATTTGGCTTTGATGCCAGTGTTGCTATTCCTTTTAAAGACCAGAAGAAGATGGATTTGTTTATCCATTATGCTCTGGTTGCAGCCAAAGAAGCCGTTGAACAGGCTGGCTGGCGTCCTGAAACGGACGAAGAGAAGGAGAGCACCGCGACGATCATTGCATCCGGGGTTGGTGGCTTTCCAGCGATGACCGGAGCTACACGCACCGTTGAGACCAAAGGTCCGCGGCGTTTGTCGCCGTTTATTGTACCGAGCTTTCTTGCAAACCTTGCAGCGGGTCAAGTTTCGATTGCCAATGGGTTTAAAGGCCCGTTGGGAACGCCTGTGACCGCATGTGCTGCCAGTGTGCAGGCCATTGGTGATGCGGTGCGCATGATCAAGAGCGGTGAGGCGAGTGTTGCCCTTGCTGGTGGTGCTGAGGCTTGTATTGATGCTGTCTCGTTTGCGGGCTTTTCTGCAGCCCGTGCGCTGTCGAGCGGGTATAATGATGAGCCTAGCAAAGCCTCTCGTCCCTTTGACAAAAACCGTGATGGATTTGTCATGGGTGAGGGAGCTGCGATGTTGGTGATTGAGACGCTTGACCATGCCCTTGCTCGCGGTGCGACACCGCTTGCTGAGATTCTGGGTTATGGCACATCAGCTGATGCTCACCATGTGACGGCATCCCCTCCAGATGGAGCAGGTGGGCAAGCTGCGATGCGCAAGGCCTTGAAGCAGGCAGGGATTAATCCTGACGATATTGATTACATCAATGCCCACAGTACATCGACGCCAGTTGGCGACGCTGCAGAAATTGCAGGTATTCAGGCTGTGTTTGGTGACCGCGGGAAGGATCTGGCTGTTTCTTCAACCAAGTCTGCGACGGGCCACCTTTTGGGGGCTGCCGGTGCTATTGAGGCAATTGCTTCTATTATGGCACTGCGGGAAGGCGTGCTTCCTCCGACATTGAACTTGGAAGAGCCTGATGATGAGGCTTCCCAGTTTGATCTGGTGGCGAATGCCTCCAAAGAGAAAGACCTGAAATATGTCATGTCCAATGGCTTTGGTTTTGGCGGGGTGAATGCTTCCTTGATCTTCGGAAAGCCGAGCTGACAGTTGGCAACAACATAGTTTTGGAAAAGGCTCAGGGGATCTCTGGGCCTTTTCTTTTTGCCACATTGTTCTTTTAGCTGCACTTTACTGACCTAATTTAACTCGTGTTTCTAGCAGTTTGCGTTGATTGATTTAGGTGTTGCTTATATATGCAGGCTTGTTTGAAGGTCCTGTTCATCCTTCGCAGATATGATTTTAATTCCTGCTCATTTTGAAAGTTTGATTGATGCTCAACCGTTTGAACAACAAGCACTATGCTTTAATCACCATTCTGTTGCTGATCGCGACTGCCGCTATCCTTCTTGCAATGGGGCGGGAACCAATCTGTAAATGTGGGGTGGTCAAGCTCTGGGCGGGTAATGCCAACAGTGCTGATAGCAGCCAGCACATCTCTGATTGGTACACGCCGTCGCACATCATCCACGGCATGTTGTTTTATGCGTTGTTCTGGTGGATGGGGCGTCTCTTTACTGGCGGTGCAGGTTGGCCTATGGGCTTTCGGTTGGTTCTGTCGGTTATTGTTGAGGCGAC
Source organism: Pseudovibrio sp. Ad26 (assembly GCF_001623285.1). Lineage (NCBI taxonomy): Bacteria > Pseudomonadati > Pseudomonadota > Alphaproteobacteria > Hyphomicrobiales > Stappiaceae > Pseudovibrio > Pseudovibrio sp. Ad26. The sequence continues at coordinate 199,233 of NZ_LMCE01000095.1, read as the reverse complement.
CTGGGAGCTTGTCGAGAACTCCAGCTACATCATCAATCGTTACCGTGAAGCGACCATCGCCCTTGATTACTTTGGCGACAGTGTTCTGAACTCCGTCTTTGATATTATCTGGATGATTTTCGGTTTCTGGCTTGCTTCACGATTGCCGGTTTGGCTGACTGTTGTGCTTATCCTTGCCATGGAATTGATTGTTGGGGCGATCATCAGGGATAACCTCACACTCAATGTGATCATGCTGGTTTACCCGTTAGATGCCATCAAAGAATGGCAGATGCAGGCTTACTGATTACAACAAGATTGTGCCGCGCTCATTTTTTGATTGCGCGGCACACTGTCTTTCTGGATGCGTTCTGTCGATCAAATTCTCATCTGAAGCGCGCTAAGCTTTCTTGTGCGCAGCCAGTGCGATGGCCACATAACTCCAACCATTGAACATGATGGAAATGCCGGCCACAAGGCCGAGCGCCCAAGCGGTGGAAGCAGGGAAGTCGAGCAGGATCATCAAGCCGGCTGCGATTGCTATGACACCAGAGGCTAGAATCCAGCCCCAACTGGTGTGAGGTCGCAAACGGAATGAGAACAATGCCTGCGCAATGCCTTGTGCTATGAAGACAGCAGAGAGCACGAGTGTTAGTGCCTCTGTTCCGGCGACAGGATTATAATAGATTGCTACCCCGCCAACCAGCGCGATGATGCCAATCAGCGACTGTCCGAGGAAGCCTCCCCATTCTTTTACCCGCATGGCGTGCCAGAGTTGAAGAACCCCGACGACTATCAGAACCAATCCAATTACCAGTGCTACTGCGATGGAGGACGCGTATGGTATGACCAACACAATCGTACCACCAATCACCATCAGTACTCCGAGCACCAGAAACTTCAACCAGTTGTCACGCACTAACTGCGTGAGGTCCGGGACATTTGTAGGCGGGGTGCCACCTGCGTTGGGTTCTTGTCCAGACATTGTCGTCGGGGTCTCCTTCATAGAGGGTCATGCCATTCAGAGGCTGCATTGAAATGGCTAACACTCTAGGTAACAGCAAAACACAGCTTTACTCTTGATTGAATTCGCCGAATTTTACCCTCTTTAGGTGATTGGTCAGAGTTCCTACGCCATATCATCTGACTGAGGTGCAGGTGGTGACTTGTCGCCGAGGGAAAACGACAGGCTTATTTTGATAGGAATTTGCGTTTGCTGAGACTGTTGGGAGGCAAAACGGCTCTGGTAATTTCCAGTGTGATCGGCTAGAGGATCCGCATGTCTGAAAGCACTCCTGAAACAAACAATGCCATCCCTCCCGTTGTCGTTCTCTGTGAACCTCAACTTGGCGAAAACATCGGTATGGTTGCTCGTGCTATGGCCAATTTTGGTCTGCACGACCTGCGCCTGATCAACCCACGCGATGGTTGGCCGAGTGAAAAAGCACGCTCAGCTTCCAGCCGGGCGCATCATGTTATTGATGCCGCGCGGGTTTTCGACAGTGTTGAAGAAGCTGTTGCCGATCTGAAACTCGTTTTTGCAACGACCGCACGTAGCCGTGACATTCCAAAACCTGTTGTGGGACCTGATGAGGCTGCGACTGAGAGTGTTGCTCAGGGCGTGCGAGGGATCCCGTCCGGTTACATGTTTGGCCGCGAACGCTGGGGCCTGAATAATGATGAAGTGGCGCTTGCAAATAAGATTGTGACCCTTCCGGTTGATCCGACTTATGCATCCTTGAATATTGCCCAGGCTGTTTTGGTATGTGCCTATGAATGGCGCCGCGTGGCGACAGCAGGTGCACTGCCTTTCTCCTTGGATGATTATGATGGTGAGCTGGCAACACAAGAGTCCATTCAACGGATGTTTGAGCATCTGGAAGCAGGGCTGGATTCTCGCGGGTTCTTCCGTCCTATTGAAAAGAAGCCAGTAACAATTCGTAGGCTGCGCAACATCTTTCAGAAAGCAGATCTCACCGAAAATGAAGTGCGTATCATGCGTGGTGTGATTTCCTGCTTTGAGAAGTATGGCGTGAAGGACAAAGATTGATGCTGGCCGGCTCCCTAGTCACTTCATTTCAACAAATGCACATGCAGGCGGATACGTCAGGTCGTGTGTTGGTTTTGGATAGTGGTGTCGGGGGGCTGTCTGTGCAGCGTGAGATCAAACGAATGCTCCCTGATGCTGCACTGCTGTATCTAGCGGACCGTGCTGCTTTCCCTTATGGCGACTGGGATGCAGCGGCACTGCGTGAGCACATCTGCGCCTTGGTTGCGTCCGTTAGTGAAGTGTGGCAACCGAGTGCGGTTGTGGTCGCTTGCAACACGGCCTCGACGCTTGTGCTCAAGAGCTTGCGAGAGATTATGAGCGTTCCTGTGGTTGGGACGGTTCCTGCAATTAAACCTGCTGCTGAACAAACACAAAGCGGCGTTTTTGCAGTGCTTGCCACGCCAGGGACTGTGAAGCGTGACTACACGCAGGACCTGATCATAGAGTTTGCGCCTGAGCACCATATCGCTCTTGTTGGGGCAACCGGTCTTGCAGCGCTTGCAGAAGATAAGCTCGCAGGTCGCGTCGTGGATCTTGATCGTTTGCAGCAGGAAATTGCTCCTTGCTTTGTCGAGAAAGACGGTCAGCGTACCGACTGCATCGTACTTGGATGCACGCACTATCCTTTTTTGCAGGAAGAAATGGAGCGGGTAGCTCCCTGGCCGGTGACGTGGATTGATCCTGCGCCTGCGATTGCCAAACGGTTGGTTCAGGTGGTGGAGCCGGAATCTGTAGCGACCGGGTTTGAGGATCTGTTTTTCCTGACCAGCTGAGGTTCTCCCTCGTAAGGTATAGGTTGCTGGAGTGTTGCTCGCCTTAGCTCAAATCCTCTCTTATTTAATTGGTTGTTCTAGGCGGATCTTGAATTTGTTTTGATACCCAGTCGGCACCTGCGCATTTGCTGGAGTCGAAGCCTTGGATCTTATCAATACTGTCGTCGATTACACCAATACCATCCTCTGGAACTACGTGTTGCTTTATGGCTTGCTTGCCGTTGGCGTGTTTTTCACGTTCCGATTGGGCTTTATCCAGTTTCGATATTTTGGACAGTGTTTCAGTGTTCTTCTTAAATCGAGGCATGAGGACCGTAATGGGATCAGCCCGTTTCAGGCCTTATGTACCAGTCTGGCGTCACGAGTTGGTACCGGTAACATCGCCGGCGTTGCAGTCGCGCTGACGCTGGGCGGGCCGGGGGCAATCTTCTGGATGTGGATGGTTGCTCTGGTTGGTATGGCGACGGCTTATGCCGAAAGCGCGTTAGCCCAGCTTTATAAAGTCGAAGATGACGATGGCCAGTTTCGCGGTGGTCCAGCGGTCTACATGGCAGCAGGCTTGAAGAGCAAGCTGCTTGGTCATGTCTTTGCAATTGCTTTGATTTTTGCTTTTGGTATCGTGTTCTCCGCAGTGCAGTCCAACTCCATCGCTGATGCTATGAGCAGCGCTTTTGATGTGCCGGAGATCGTCACAGGTGTGGTGCTTGTTCTGGCGGCTGGGCTGGTCATCTTTGGTGGTCTGAGGAAGATCGCTCATTTTGCAGAGGTTGTTGTTCCGTTTATGGCGATTGCTTATGTGGTGATTGCGTTTGGTATTCTGGCTGCGAACTACGAAGAAGTGCCTGGTGTTTTGTGGAGTATTGTTGCGCACGCCTTTGGCCTTGAAGAAGCGGTTGGCGGGATATCCGGTGGTGTGATGGCAGCGCTGTTGAACGGTGTCCGCCGTGGTCTTTATTCAAATGAAGCTGGAATGGGATCTGCACCAAACATTGCCGCATCAGCCGTTCCTGACCCACATCATCCTGCTTCTCAGGGTTTTGTACAGGCGCTGGGTGTCTTCATCGATACGATCGTGATTTGTACTGCGACTGCATTGATTATTCTGCTTTCCGGCATCTACGACCCAACAACAGGTGTGACCGGTATATCGCTGACACAATCAGCCGCAGAAGCGCATGTGGGTGATTTTGGTGTTTATTTCATCGCTATCGCGATCTTTTTCTTCGCATTTACCTCGATCGTGGCAAATTACTCCTATGCGGAGAATGCCATGATTTATCTGGAGCACGGCTGGAAACCGGGGCTTACAATCCTTCGCCTTCTCTCGTTGGCAATGGTGTTTTGGGGTACCTTGCAGACAGTCGGCACTGTGTTTAATGCAGCGGATGCTGCGATGGCTGTGATGGCGACTATCAATCTGGTCGCGATTGTGCTTCTGGCACCAAAAGTGACTTTGATCACCAAGGACTACATCAAGCAGCTGAAGGAAGGGAAGGAGCCAATGTTTGACATTGCCGAGCATCCTGAACTTGCGGATGGGGTTGATGCCACGATCTGGAGCAAAGAGCGTGGTGAAGAAGCACAAAAACGCTATTGATAGTGCTCTTATTTCTCAGGTGCTTGCTGTCATATTCCGTTGACTCTTACGTGTAATTTCAATAGGAATGCGCTGTTCATTGCGGTTCCTTTGGGGCCGCTTTGATTTTACGCACCCGTGTGGTTCGGCATGCGCTATTTGCCAGGATCGCTGTCAATCTTTGTGAGCCTTTGGGTTTGTGAAGGAAAAGGAGGGCGCGTTTCCTTTAAAATTACAGATAAACGCTAAGGAAACTGCGATGTCTAAGCGCCAGAGCGCCAAGTATAAACTAGACCGTCGGATGGGTGAAAACATCTGGGGTCGCCCTAAAAGCCCTGCTAACCGTCGTGAATATGGCCCAGGCCAGCACGGTCAGCGTCGTAAGGGTAAGCTTTCTGACTTTGGTGTGCAGCTGCGCGCTAAGCAGAAGCTGAAAGGCTACTACGGCAACATCTCTGAGAAACAGTTCCGTAAGACTTATGATGAAGCTTCCCGTCAGCGCGGTGATACTTCTGAAAACCTTATCGGTCTTCTCGAGTGCCGTCTTGACGCAGTTGTTTACCGCGCAAAATTCGTTCTCACTGTGTTTGCTGCTCGTCAGTTCATCAACCACGGTCATGTGAACGTAAACGGTCGCCGTGTAAACATCGGTTCTTACATGTGTAAGCCTGGTGACGTTATTGAAGTTCGTGAAAAGTCCAAGCAGCTGGCAATCGTACTGGAAGCAGTACAGTCCGCTGAGCGTGACGTTCCTGACTACCTTGACGTTGACACCAACAAGCTGACCGCGACATTTGCTCGTGTTCCTGCTTTTGGCGACGTGCCTTACCCAGTTCAGATGGAACCAAACCTGGTTGTGGAATTCTATTCCCGCTAATAGGTTTGATCCTGACGGATTTGATTTGGGCTGCCCTTTGGGTGGCCCTTTTCTTTTGGTGGTGCTATTCCTCCCGCAGCATAATGCATTCGCCATTTTTGATTGAGAACGAGTGAAGATAAGATAACGCCATGAGCCAGTTAAGCGCAGAACACGCCACTGATACAGCCGCTGAGGACAAGAGTTTCGATTCAGAGTGTCATCCACTTTTCCGTGAGGTGCCAAGTTCGGTTGAGTTCAAAAAACTGCGTAAACGTTTGCTGCGTGAAACTCGTCAGGCAATTTCTGACTATAAGATGATTCCGGATGGGGCGAGCCCGGAGAAAACCAAATGGCTTATTTGCCTTTCTGGCGGTAAAGACAGCTATACTCTGCTTGCTGTTCTGATGGATCTGAAGTGGCGCGGTCTTCTTCCTGTTGACCTGATCGCCTGCAACCTTGATCAGTCCCAACCAGATTTTCCGCAGCACATTCTGCCTGAGTTCTTTGAGCGCTACCAAATCCCTAACAAGATTGTGCGTGAAAACACCTACGGCATTGTGACAGACAAGCTGCCTGAAACGTCTACTTATTGTTCCCTGTGTTCTCGCCTACGCCGCGGTATTTTATATCGCACTGCTCGTGAGCTGGGCTGTGAGGCAATTGTGCTGGGGCATCACCGGGACGATGCTTTGGAAACCTTTATGATGAATATGTTCTTTGGTGGACGTATGGCCTCCATGCCGCCAAAGCTGGTGAATGATGAAGGTGACCTGATGGTGCTGCGTCCGCTGATGAACTCCTCTGAAGTGGATATCGAGAAGTTCTCCAAGGCAATGGACTTCCCAATTATTCCTTGCAACCTGTGTGGCTCACAGGATGGCTTGCAGCGTGTTCAAGTGAAGAAGATGCTGCAACAGTGGGAGAAGGAGACGCCGGGTCGGCTGGGCATTATGGCTCGTGCTCTGGCGCATGTGCGTCCATCTCACTTACATGATGCACAGGCGTTTGACTTTGTTGGCCTGCGCCCCAATACGGGTGAGCAGGGGGAGAGTGATCAGGAACCTTGTGCCGCTGCTGATGCGATGACTGAAAAGCTGTTTGGTAATGAGTTTTAGGCAATTGGCTTTACCGTTGCATCCGGTGATGGAGCGGTTTTTTGCTTTTCCCCGATAGATTGATCGACTGCATTGGATTGAGATATGACACCCCTTCGATTTCGGGCACGCAACACAGCCATAGTCCTGCAGAACGTTTTTACCGCACTGATGTTTGTAGTGTTCTCGCAGTTCCGCGGATATGCAGATCTCTCCCCACTGCTTGAGGAGGTGCTTGGCATAAGCATCACCACGTTCTTTCTGATTGGCATCACGATCGCACTTGGCACTGCCTGCATCTTTTATCTTCCCTCACTTAATTATGCCGAAATTGGAAAAGACGGGATTGTTTATCATCGTGCTCTTATCAAGCGTAGACTGGCTTGGAGTGAGATTGAAAGTGTGGATGTAAAGCAACTCAGTTTTATGGGCATCAAGCTGGCCAAGCGTGTTGTGCTGGACTTGAAGGGAAAGCGGAAGTTTCCTTATGCTCAAGCTGTGCGTGGGTTGGGTGTTGATGGGGTGCTGCCAGGCACCTACAAGCAGTCTCCTGAAGAAATAGCAGAGCAAATCAACCAGTATCGCCGTCTCAATGGTGTTTGATCTCCAATGTTACTGGGGATTCCCTGCGGTATTTTAAATTCTTGTTAGGTAATAAAAATACGTAAACTGTGAGAAATAATTGCAAAAACTACGTCATTTTACCTATTCAATAAAGATTGTATCCAGACCCTATAACTAAAGTTGAATTAGGACAGACATTTCGACGGTCAGGCCTCGGTTTAACGTGGCGATAATTTTTTAGTTTCTCGATGTGAATTTTCCACCAAAGGCATTGGAGGTAACTATGAATATGGTGATTGATGGCTTGAACGGCCTTGGATGGAAAAAGCAGAGCGATACTGCTGATCAGTCCTGTCGGTGCGGCTCTTGGAAGCTGCACTGGATCAGGCATTCCAAGCAGGACTGGCCGTCTACATGCAGCAACGTAGATTGCGGCAAAAAACCCACCCAAGGAACACACGTAAGATGGCTGAGCGGAAGTCGAGCTCAGATCGTTCCATTATGTGATCGTTGCAGCAAGCTGACTGAGCGCTTCAATTTACGAGACGGTGTTATTACCGTGGTGAAGCAACAGTATGAGTGTAGCTGAGTTCTCACTTCATCCCCCCATAGTACTTACAGGCATCAGGGCCGTTCAGTAGAGACGGTTTTTGAAAAACGGTTATGTGGTTGCACTCGTAGCGAGCGAGCCCTTCTCTCGTGGTTGGCGTAATGCCAGCGGCGACTGCACCCATCGTGGTGCCTGTGATTACGCCTAGGAGCAAAACTCTCAGATAAACTTGCATCTCTCATCCCCCGATGAACTGTTGATGAGACTGTTTTAGCAAGGGGAATGTGAGAGAGCTCTGAGAGGTGTGTTCATTTAGCGTTCAGGAAGGTTAAGTGGTCAGGCTGCTCCAGTTAACCTCTAAGCAATCTGCCTGCGCTGTTGCTTCTGTGAAGTTCTTCAGGGGCAGTGAATCAGTTTTTTGATCGTGGGGAGCAACATGGAGTGCACTCCAACCTGCCTCGCGGGCGGGCTTGATGTCTTTTTCCAGATTATCTCCAATGAACAGAGCTGTTTCTGCGACAAAGTCGTGTTTGTTCTCAAGCTTGCGAAGAAGGGACACGCTTGGTTTGCTCTCTGCTGGGAATGTATCACCACTGGCGTAAGCAAAGTCGACGTGATCCAGAATTTCAAGCTTGTTCATGACAGCCCATTGGAAACTTGAAGGGCCATTGGTCATGACACCAACCTGACAATCAAAGTTTGCCTTCAAAAGTGCGATTGCTTCAAAAATGCCAGAGAAAGGAGCTTGTGCTTCCGCCCACCTCTGGGTGAACGTTGCCAGCGCGTGCACCTGTTTGTCAGCTTGCATGTCTGGGAAACAGGATTGCACAGCCTCAAAACCCGTGTGCTCACCATTGTGCAACATATGGCGTAGCCAAGTGTCGCTGTGCTTATTGAACTGCTCGCCAAAAATCTCAAAGAACATTTTAGGGTAGGACGCTTTGTGGTGGCAAATAGTACCGTCCAGATCGAAAACAATGGTCTTAAACATATGGTGCCTGCTTATTTGAGCTAGTTGGTAGAATAGCCTAACGATTTCCAATCGTCTGACAACAAAAAACGGGCCCTCAATGGAAGGCCCGTTTTATGAATTTTATGTTCAGCAGAGATTTACGCAGCTGGTGCGATCTCGATGCCTTTTTCTGAGAACAGAGCCTGAAGTTCCTGAGACTGGAACATCTCACGGATAATATCACAGCCACCAACGAACTCGCCTTTGACGTAGAGCTGTGGGATTGTTGGCCACTGGCTATAATCTTTGATGCCCTGACGGAGGCTATCGTCTTCCAGAACGTTATGACCGACGTATTTTACGCCGATGTAATCCAAAATCTGCACAGATTGGCCGGAAAAGCCACACTGTGGGAAGTTTGGAGTGCCTTTCATAAAGAGCACTACATCGTTGTTTTCTACTTCGTTTTTGATCCAGCTTTGGATATCGCTCATGTCGTCGAGTTCCTTTCGCTCGACCGGGGTCAAAGCCCGGTGACCGTGATTGTATATTGTTCGTAGTGCGGCACTCATATGGGAACTTGCAGAGATAATGCAAGAAAAAGGTCGCACTGCCTTAGTTTTGTTATTCCGGAGCGGAGGTCTGCAACGCCAATGCGTGCAAATCGTCGCCCATTTTACCCTTAAGAGCCTGATACACCAACTGGTGCTGCTGTACGCGGGATTTACCGCGGAAACTCTCCGAGATAACGACAGCGGCGTAATGATCGCCGTCACCTGCCAGATCTCTGATTTCCACGTGTGCGTCTGGCAAAGCCTCTTTGATAAGGTTTTGTAGTTCGCCTGCGTCCATGGCCATGGGTATGCCTCCTTGCCCGACTGGGTTACTTCTGTTTGGCTGCTTCCCTCACCCAAATGAGGAGGGAAGCGAATCTTATTTAGAACTCAGTTTAGCAGTTCGGTGGACGAGTATCAGCTCGCCTGCATAAAATGCGGGAACCATCCCTCGAAAGCATTGTTCAGCTCTTCAACTGACGCACTGATTTTATCACCAAGAACAAGAGTATCACCCCCTGTCTTACCGATTTCTTCTGTGCTGATACCAGCGTCGATCGCATCTTCCAAGAAGGCAGCGAGCTTTTCCTCTGCCACAGTCACAACATAGCGACTTTGATCTTCACCAAACAGAATGGCATGAGGATGTTCGCCAGTGATTTTTACATCAGCGCCGAGCTTGCCTTTGATTGCCATTTCAGCAAGTGCAACAGCAAGACCACCAGATGAGATGTCGTGAGCTGCTGTGATGCGGCCTTCGGTGATAACTTCGCGTACGAACGTACCTGTCAGCTTCTCAACTTCAAGGTCTACCTGAGGAGGGGCGCCTTCATCGCTGCCCAGAATTTCCTGCAGATATTGAGATGAACCGAGGTGTTTACCTTTGCCACCCAGCACGACGATTGTTTCACCAGTGCTAACGAATGCACTGCCAACGCGTTTGGTTACGTCTTTCAGCAGGCCAACGCCACCGATTGCAGGTGTTGGAAGAATACCTTCGCCGTAGGTTTCGTTGTACAAAGACACGTTACCGGAGACGATTGGGGTTTCCAGCACTTCGCACGCTTCACCAATGCCCTTCAGGCAGCCAACGAACTGGCCCATGATCTCTGGCTTCTCAGGATTGCCGAAGTTCAGGTTATCAGTGATTGCCAGCGGAAGGGAGCCAACTGCTGACAGGTTGCGGTAGGTTTCTGCAACCGCCTGCTTGCCGCCCTCATAAGGATTTGCGTTGCAGTAGCGCGGGTTCACATCTACGGAGAATGCGAGGCCTTTATCAGTGCCATCTACGCGGATTACACCAGCATCGCCGCCCGGAGTTGCTGCGGAGTTGCCCTGAATGAGGGTGTCGTATTGCTCATAGACCCAGCGACGGGAGGAGCCATTAGCTCCGCCGATAAGCTTCAGCAGGGCTTTTTTGTAGTCTGCTGGTTCGTCAACGGTGGTAGCTGCAAGTTCTTCTGGCTCAGCCCACTGCGTCCATGGACGGTCATATTCAGGAGCCTCGTCACCAAGTTCTTTGATTGGCAGATCGGCCATGACTTGACCGTGCTGCTTCACTACAAAGCGTAGGGTGTCTGTTGTTACGCCACAGATTGCGAAGTCCAGTCCCCACTTAGTGAAGATGGCTTCGGCTTCCTTTTCCTTGGATGGCTCAAGAACCATGAGCATCCGCTCCTGGCTTTCAGAGAGCATCATCTCGTAGGCAGTCATGTTTTCTTCGCGGGCAGGGACTTTGTCGAGGTCCAGATCAATGCCGAGGTTGCCCTTCGCGCCCATCTCTACAGCGGAGCAGGTGAGGCCAGCAGCGCCCATATCCTGAATAGCGATGACCGCGCCGGTCTTCATCAGCTCAAGGCAGGCTTCCATCAGGCACTTTTCAGTGAATGGATCACCGACCTGAACGGTTGGACGCTTCTCGTCGATGGAATCGTCGAACTCAGCGGATGCCATTGTGGCGCCGCCTACGCCGTCGCGTCCTGTCTTTGCACCAAGGTACACGACCGGGAGGCCTACACCTTTTGCTTCAGACAGGAAGATCTTGTCGGAATCGGCAAGGCCAGCTGCGAATGCATTGACGAGACAGTTTCCGTTGTAGGATTTGTGGAACTCAACTTCACCGCCCACTGTCGGGACACCGAAGGAGTTGCCGTATCCACCTACACCAGACACAACCCCTGACACGAGGTGACGGGTACGTGGATGATCTGGTTCACCGAAGCGCAGGGCATTCATGGCTGCGACCGGACGTGCACCCATGGTGAACACGTCGCGCAGAATACCACCAACGCCAGTTGCCGCGCCCTGATATGGCTCGATGTAGGATGGGTGGTTGTGGCTTTCCATCTTAAAGACGACTGCCTGCCCATCATCGATGTCAACAACGCCTGCGTTTTCGCCCGGTCCTTGAATAACACGAGGTCCGGTGGTTGGGAGTGTCTTCAACCATTTCTTGGAGGATTTGTAGGAGCAATGCTCGTTCCACATTGCGGAGAAAATTCCAAGCTCGGTGAAGGTTGGCTCTCTGCCAATCAGCTCCAGGATGCGAGCATATTCATCTTCCTTAAGACCGTGGGCCTCAATGAGTTCGGGGGTGATCTTGACGCTATTTTGGATCATCACACTCAGAAAATTTGGGCGCAGTGCGCCGGGGCCAAATGTCACGGGCTGCTTAACAGGATTCATAGTGAAAAGGAAACATCAGGACACCGAATTTTTGCGATTTTTGCGCCAGAACCGCGATAAAATGATGTCTGGAAGTACACTTCAGGTACTTTAGTATGCAAGTGCCAAACTTTTGACCTACCTGCAAAATTATTCACCATAGAGGTGCTGTTGCGTAACCCTTAAAAAGTGACTTCGCCTTTTAAGTCAGTAACGGAAAGGTGCATGTTGGGAAGTTGGAAACGGCTCCAGGTACCGCTGCCCTTAGCGGAGGCCCATTTTTCACTGCCACCCAGAATTGCCCACGTCCCGGAATATTTGCCACCTTCAATCGTGGAGACTTCAAAGCTGATGGCAAAAGGGGCCCCATTTTTGTCTTTAAGGCTGCACACGCCACCGCCCTGAATTTTTGAATTCTGCACGAGTGCGCCACCAAAGCAGCTACCTGAAACCAGCTCGAACGGATCTTTAGGATTTGCCCCCATGAAAACGTAGTCTGCGTTGATGCGTTTAAGGTTGAGTTGGTCGGTAATAATTGCGTTGTTATAGAGTCCAAAAGTCGCCAGTTGTCCTGTCTGTGCGAAACTTGCTGCTCGAACATCTATCTGCTCAGCTTGAGCGGAGACCAATGAGGCTATCAAGAAGAAAAACACTGCTGCAAACGTTGATGATGCAGAGACTGACTTCCGAAAGTGGGCCATTGGTTTTCTTTCTTCGGTGTTGGGTTGTTTTCCGTAAACTGCATACTCTTTGACAGATGCAATCACATCCACTGAACAGTTTTCAATGGAAGCTTTGAGAGCTGGTTAGCTTTCTGTTTCGTAGCTTGCAATGAGCGTGTGTTTAAAATTTACACTTTAGAAATATTCGTTAAATTGCTGTATTTACTACCTACTTTGAATTTAGAGGGATGGTTTTCACGTTTTTAAAACCCTCATTTGCGATGCTTTCTCGTGCCTCCAAATGGGCGCCTTTTGCCGGTGCTTAACGCTGGTTTGTCTAACAAGAATTCGCCGATATTTATGTTTTGCGTAGTGTCAGGTGAGCGGAGATAAAGGGTGCCTGGAGGCATTTATCAAATAAGTGGTCCGATCAAGGTGATCATAGGCGCATGCGCCTTGATCGGCGCTTATATGATCATAGATTACTTCTTCACCTACACCGCTGATGCTTATGTCTCCGCAGATGTGGTTTTGGTATCTCCTGAAATCTCTGGGTTTGTTACCGAAGTTCCTGTTGACCGGAACCAGAAAGTGGGAGCGGGTGAGCTGCTGATGCAGATTGACCCGGAACCATTCGCTCTGGCGGTTCAACAAGCCCGTGCTGATGAAGCGACTGCTCTTGCAAACCTTCGTCGTTCTGAAGCGGAAGTTCAGGTTGTTGAGGCATCTGTGACGGCAGCTGTTGCAAAGGTTGCTAACCTATCTGCACAACAGCAGCGTTTTGAAGAGCTGACAGACAACGGCTTCGTGACCCAGCAACGTCTTGACAACATTACACTTTCTCTGGAAGAGGCGAATGCAGAAACAGATTCTGCCAGAGATATGCTGCGTGCAGCAACACACCAGGTTGAAGTGATGCGGTCCACCTATGACGCAACAAAATCTGCCACTGCTCTGTCGCAATATAATCTTCGCAAATCTTCGCTTTTGTCTCCGGTTGATGGAGTTGTGAGCGAGTACTCGGTTAACCCTGGAAACTATGTGCTGGAAGGTGTGCCTCAACTGGCACTTATCACAAACAGCAACTGGAGGATTATCGCTAACCTGATTGAGCGACATGCAGCAAGGTTGACACCCGGTCAGACAGTCTATTTCCAGGTTTCCAGTGATCCCTATCGCATCCACAAAGGTACGGTAAGGTCCATTGGACGAGGCGTTTCGCGCATGGATGAGAGGCCGCGGGTGCTGCCATATATTCCTCTGACAACTGATTGGATCAGACTCTCACAAAGATTTCCTGTTGAGATCGACATGGGTGCGTATTTGAAGGATCACAAACCAATGCATGGGGGAGATGCGCGCATCTTCCTTCTGCATTAGGGAGGCGCGATGTTCTTCAATTATGCCTTTGGAATTCGCACAAGTCTGATGGTTACTCTGGCCTCTATCATCGCGCTGCTGGTGGATGCAGATGATCCGTGGTGGGCTGCCATGTCAGCCATGACGGTGGCGAATGCAGACTGGACCAATGTATGGCGCAAAGGAATGCAGCGTGTCATTGGGACGATTTCAGGTGGGTTTTCTGGATACTGGATAGCAGTTGCAGTCAAAAACTACGAGATTTTTCAGATGATTGCGGTAGGTTCTTTGGCAGCACTTGCGATTTATAAACGTATGGCGAGTCCAAACTACGCCTATGCATGGTTGATGGGTATTGTGACTGCGATGTTGGCTATCTACATCTCGCTCATCGAAATTGATCGACTGTTCTACTTGATGGTTGACCGGACGATAACAGTTTCAATTGGCGTTATTACGGCGGCCGTGGTCTCCTATTTCTTCCTAGAAGAGACCTCAATTGGTGTGGGCGTTGGTCCTTTTTTGACACCCAATATTGATAGTATGGACAAGAGTTGGGTGTTTGCGCTGTGCCTGAGTGGTGCGGCTGTCGCGATGATTGCACCAATTGTTTACGTGGGACACGATTTAGCAGCCATGGTGCAGATCATCATCACTTCGCTTGTCGTGCTCTACGGGCCGGTGGTGTCAGTGAAGAAATTTGCCCTGAACCGATGTCTAGGCTGTTTCATTGGAGGGCTTATGGGATTTGGGCTCATCGGTCTTGGGCTGCAATCTTTTTTCTGGTGGGCCCTGTTGTTAGCAATTGGATTGTTTTTTCTTGCATCGGTGCATCATGGCAAGAGCTATTGGGCCTATGCAGGTACCCAGGGTGGTTATGCATTTGTTATCGCGGCACTGGCCTCTGCCGGACCGGTCGATAATTTCAATCAAGTAATCGACCGACTTGTTGGAGTGATTTTGGGGGCTGTTATTGCGATTATTGTTCTGGTTGTTGTTCGTATCTGGCAGGGAGCAGATTTTCCTGACATTGAGCATATAAACCGCAAGAAGGCTCGTAAGGCTGCAGCCAAAAGGCCATAAAAAAGAGAGACTGCGAAATCGCAGCCTCTCTGTGCATCAAGAAAAGTGTTTGTGGTACAATTGATTAAAGAGCCCCGGTGTATTCACCGCGAGCGGGATAATCATTCTTGATGCAGAAGTCGAGAGCACCGAGCATTGGTTTAAAGTCAGGACGTGCAAATGGCATAGTCTGCACATTCCCGAAGTAGAGTGTGCCGTCAGGCCTTACAAAGAACAGACCTGGTTCAGCAAAGAGACCTGGTTCTTCGATACCGATAGACGTTTTTCCGCGACCTGCTGAAATGAACAGACCCCATTCACGTGCTTTTGTCAGAGTAACGCCATAACCAACGCGCAGTTTGTCTGCTTTAATCGCATTGGAAAATGTCTGGGCGCGGTCCTCTGTATCGGTTGAGAGGGCGATGGTTTTTACGCCACGTTCCTCAAACTCTGGTGTGAGGCGTTCCAGTTCTTTCAGGTAGGTCGCACAAATAGGACAGTGCAAGCCACGGTAAAAAACAACCAGAGTGGCAAAGTCAGAAGCGTCGGTTGAAAGATCGAATGTACCACCACCAACGAGGTTCGCAGATAAGCTTGGGACTGGCTTGCGAGGGATAAGCATTTTTATTCTCCTGAGCTAAATTTTCTTTTTGTAGCTTTGCTCAATTCGATTTTTTGAAAGGGCAATTAGCAGTGGTCGATTTGTACCTAATATGGTATTGAACGTTTAATTGCTTTTTGTTCGAAATAACTGACTGAGAGTTCGGATATGGCCACTGAGCTAGCTGAGGTGAAACCGAGAGAACTGCGATACGATCGCCTTTCTTCGCTTATTGAACGCTTTAAGGTGGAGGCTCATATTCTTAAAAACACTGAGGATGAAGTGCTTCAGGGCAACTTTTTTATTCTTCGGTGTATGCAAGGTTTCCGGAAACTTGTGTTTCTTCCTGCTAGCCCTCACAACCCCACTGAAGTTAAGCGCATCTGCGAGGATACTGTTGTTCTTGCCGGTGCTCGGGTTGAGTTCGGCGGGCCGGGATCTCAGTTGAGCACTGCTTTGCCTGACTACGTGGAGATCTATCTCAAGGATGCACCTGAATTGGAAAGCCTTGCTGCATTGGTGGTGGAAGAAGTGCTTTCACCGCGGTGCGGAAGTGCTGCCGTGATCAACCGCTTGTGTGAAGTGGTGGTGATCCGGTTGCTACGGCATGCTGTGCGATCCGGTGTTGCTTGCAGTGGTTTGATTGCCGGGTTGGCTCACCCCAATCTGGCGCAAGCGCTTGTTGCGATCCACGAAGACCCTTCCAAGCAGTGGCGTCTGGAAAGTCTTGCTGAGGTTGCTGGCATGTCGCGCACACAGTTTGCTGTGCACTTCAAGGAGATCATGGGTGAGACGCCGGGGTCGTATTTGAGTAACTGGCGACTGGCATTAGCTAAGTTGGATCTGGAAGCTGGGCGCCCTTTGAAAAGTGTTGCTGCAAGGGTTGGATTTGCCTCACCGACGGCGTTGTCGCGAGCCTATCAACGGCGCTACAATGAGCTTCCTCGCAATGTTGCATTGAAAACAGTTGTGGCTGCTTAGTGCAGATGCACTCTGCGTGTTTGTCCTAATGTCACATCTCTGCTTTATATGCTGCTCCGCTTTCTTTTGAGAATACGATTGAGCTGTCCATGAGTTTTACAGAACGTCCAACTAATCTGATGGAAGAACCTGCCAAAGGTCATGCATCGGAAGTCTTTTTTGCCTTCCTCAAGCTGGGCTTAACCTCATTTGGTGGGCCGATTGCTCATCTGGGTTATTTTCGTGAAGAGATCGTAAAGCGCAGGAAATGGCTTTCTGAAGAAGCCTATGGCGATCTGGTTGCTTTGTGTCAATTCTTACCGGGGCCGGCAAGCAGTCAGGTTGGGTTTGGACTTGGACTTATGCGGGCCGGACCTCTGGGCGCGTTGGCTGCTTTCTTCGCTTTTACGGCTCCTTCAGCGTTGCTGCTCTTTGGATTCGCCTATTGGGCAAGTGCTTTTGAAGGGCCTGTCGGCATGGGGCTTATCCATGGCCTCAAACTGGTGGCAGTTGCCGTTGTTGCTCAGGCTGTCTGGGGGATGGCACGCAATTTTTGTGCGGATCAACTCAGAGCCGGACTGGCTGTTTTGGCCGTGGTTCTTGTTGTTGCCTTCGGTGGTGCCGGCGGGCAGATCGCGGCGATTGTGGCTGGTGGGCTGGGAGGCTTCTTGTTTTGTCGCTCAGAACCCAAAGCCGAGGTGCATGAGGTTCTATTTGCTCCTAGACGTCGGGTTGGGCTGCTTTCTGTCATTTTATTTGCTGTGTTGCTTTTTGGTCTGCCCGTTCTGAGTGATGTTATTGTTGATCCGTTGCTGGGTGTGTTTGCCAGCTTTTACCATTCTGGTTCGCTCGTGTTTGGTGGAGGGCATGTGGTGTTGCCACTGCTGGAAGCCGAGGTGGTTGGTAAAGGGCTGGTGAGTGAGAGCTCTTTCCTTGCCGGGTACGGCGCGACGCAAGCCGTGCCGGGGCCTTTGTTTACATTTGCTGGATATCTGGGCGCTGAAATGCAGACTGGCTATGCAGCGTGGATTGGAGCAAGCATAGCGTTGCTGGGCATCTTCCTGCCGGGGGCGTTGCTTCTGATTGCCGGTCTGCCTTACTGGGCCGTGCTGCGTCAGACACCTTCTGCACGTGGCGTCATGGCTGGTGCAAATGCGGCTGTTGTTGGTGTTCTTGGAGCGGCCTTATATGCGCCTGTCTGGACCAGTGCGATCCTTGAGGCGAAAGACTTTGCAGCTGCGCTTTGCGGATTTGTTCTGCTGGTTTCCTTCAAGTCGCCGCCATGGGTGGTTGTGGTGCTGCTCGGCCTGACCGGGATTGGCTTTGCGTTCATTTAAGGACTTCAGAAAATAAAAAACCCGGAGTGCTGAGCATCCCGGGTTCTAAAACTTGTTTGCTTTGCTGATTAAGCAGCGAGGCTTTGCATTACGCTTTCAAACAGAGCACGGCCTTCGAGGCCACCATGAAGATCTTCGATAAGATTTTCCGGGTGAGGCATCATGCCGAGAACGTTGCCTTTGGCACTGGTGATGCCTGCAATGTCGTTGAGAGAACCATTTGGGTTGGTACCGTCAGCATAGCGGAATGCGACGCGGCCTTCGCCTTCAAGTTCTTTCAGGGTTTCAGCATCAGTAAAGTAGTTACCGTCATGGTGTGCCACCGGACAGCGCCAAACTTTGCCTTTTTCCATGTGCGATGTGAAGGCGCTGTTGGTGCTGGTGGTTTCCAGCATAACTTCCTTACACACGAAGTGGAGGGATGCATTGCGCATCAGCGCACCTGGCAACAGGCCTGCCTCAGTCAGCATCTGGAAACCGTTACATACGCCGAGAACGTGACGTCCCTGATCTGCTGCAGTTTTGAGAGCTGGCATGATGTGGGAGCGTGCTGCAATCGCACCTGAGCGCAGGTAATCGCCGTAAGAGAAGCCGCCTGGCAGGACATAAAGGTCTGCTTCTGGCAGTTCAGTTTCAGTATGCCATACCGTGGCAACAGACTGGCCGGAGATCTGCTCCAGCGCTTTGATCATATCGCGATCCCGGTTGGAACCGGGGAATAGGATCACTGCGGATTTCATGAATGTTTCCTCTTGGATGGAGGGCCGCTTGTTACAGACGAGATTTTACAGAAGTAAAAACACCGCAAGAACAGAGAGGGCAGCGGGCAAGCCAATAAAGATGATCGCTTTGATAACCATGAACCGGATGATCCGGCCTGTATCGTCTTGCACGTTTATGCCCTCGCAGATTCTGCTATCGGTTACAACTTACTTTTGAGCGAATTCTTGTCATGTGATTGAGTTCAATCACATGGAACGCGCTCTAGAGAAGCTCGATCGAGTAATTTTCGATGACGGTGTTTGCCAGTAGCTGCTCGCACATGGCTTCAATGTCAGCTTTTGCCTGAGCATCGGTGCGATCTGCCAGTTCAAGGTCAAACACTTTACCCTGGCGGATGCCTTCAACGCCTTCAAAACCAAGAGAACCAAGGGAGCCTTCGATTGCTTTGCCCTGGGGATCGAGAACACCGTTCTTAAGAGTGACGGTCACACGTGCCTTCATGGTTCTAACTGGTCCTTCCTTACCAAAATGAGAGATTCAAGCGGTTTGCATTGCGCCTGCCGCGAAAATCCGTTCTTTGCGCGCGTTCATAACGCGGGAATCTATACTGGGGAAGTGAAAATGAGCGCAGGTAGTGAGATAGTTCAATACCCGTGCGGTAGTTTGCTTGCCCCAAAAATGCAAAACGGGCCGCAGGGGCCCGTTCATTGATTATTTGACTAGCACTGGTCCAGAATGTCCCGGGCGGTCGTTGTCGATCAGGATACCAAGCCTGCGGGCTACTTCCTGATAGGCTTCAACCATGCCGCCCATGTTCTGGCGGAACCGGTCCTTATCCATCTTGTCGTTTGTGGAAGTGTCCCACAAGCGACAGCTGTCTGGAGAGATCTCGTCCGCGAGGACGATACGCATCATGTCGCCTTCGATCTGACGTCCAAGTTCGATCTTGAAATCAACGAGGCGAATACCGACGCTCATGAACAGACCGGACAGGAAGTCGTTGATGCGGATGGCGAGTGCCATGATGTCATCAAGCTCCTGAGGAGCGGCCCAACCAAAAGCGGTGATGTGTTCTTCAGAAACCAGCGGATCTCCAAGTTCGTCGTTCTTGTAGTAGAACTCGATAATGGAGCGTGGAAGCTGAGTGCCTTCTTCCAATCCCAGGCGTTTGCACAGAGAACCTGCAGCAACGTTGCGGATAACGACTTCGATCGGAATGATTTCGACCTGACGGATCAGCTGCTCGCGCATGTTCAACCGGCGAATAAAATGGGTTGGAATGCCCATGTTATTCAGATTGTTGAAAATGTACTCAGAAATCCGGTTGTTCAGGACACCCTTTCCATCAACGACTTCATGCTTTTCGTTGTTGAAGGCTGTAGCATCATCTTTGAAGTGCTGAATCAGCGTTCCCGGCTCAGGACCCTCATAGAGAATCTTGGCCTTGCCTTCGTAAATTCGCCGACGGCGGTTCATAGGCACTTACCATTGCGTTTGTAGAACAAGTCGTACGGGTGACGTCGAGGCTAAAACCACTTGCCTTGCAAAACATTCGAGCAAAAATGCTGCGAATGACCCTCCAGCACTGGTTTTCGCATCTTTCGTCATTGCGAAAATCGCGATCCCGCTATGCGGCGCGGAACTTAACCGACTTTTTGATAAAGCACAAATGGGTAATTCGAATGGCGTCAACGCTCTCTGAAATGCTGCTGACTACAACTAATGGCTTTTGACCTGCAAATAGAAGTTGCGTACAATGATTTACGTAAGTTATAGCGTGGCTTGTAAGAGGGGAGGGACCTTTTTACATTGTCTGAGCTAGGAGGGAATAGATGAGCACGTTTGACAAACGAGCTGATGCGTTTGAAGGCAGTTTCGCAATGGGTTCTGAGCTTGCTTTCAAGGCTACTGCAAGGCGCGATAAGCTGCTGGGCCAGTGGGCTGCTGAGAAGCTTGGTTTGGCCGGAGACATCGCAGAAGATTACGCCAAAAAGATCGTCCAAACGGATCTTAAAGAGCCAGGCGACGAAGACATTTTTGCTCGTATTTCCAAAGATTTTGCAGATGCAAGTGTTGAGCAGTCTGAACACCAGATTCGCCGCACTATGGAAGAGCTGATGGCTGTTGCGAAAAAGGAAGTTGCTGAGGAAGCATAAGCTGCACTTCTTAAGCAGGCTCACTAAGAGAGCCCTTAACTAGAGAATTTGCCGTCTTCCCTTGATATTGTCAGGGAGACGGCTTTTTTGTTTGAATGATAATTGTGTTTTAGAGCTGGTGCTGCGTGGTTTGTTGGTGCCTGTGCTTAATCAGATGAGGCATTGGATGACTGAGAATAAGTGTCTGGCGGAGAAATTGAGAGCAGGGCAAACCATTGTAAGCGCTTGGGCAAGCCTGCCTTCTCCAATTTTTTCTGATCTGTTTTTAAGAGGCGGCTACAAAGCAATCACGCTGGATTTGCAGCATGGTTTGCTGACCACCGCTGAAGCACGTGATTCTATCAAAGAGGTCATCAATGGTGGTGGGCATGCTGTTGCACGAATCTGTGTCGACGACTTTAAAAATGCCAGCTGGTTGTTGGATGTGGGTGCTGAAGTGATTATCGCGCCGATGATCAACTCAGTGGACGACGCAAAGAAGCTGGTGGAATTCTGCAAGTACCCGCCGTTGGGTGCGCGTAGCTATGGTGCTGTTGGGGCAACTATGGCAACTGGTGTTTCCATGGATGATTACTTCGCTGCGGCTGATGAAAAGACGCTCGCAATTGCCATGATTGAGACGCCAGAGGCCTATGAAGCGCTTGAAGACATTCTGGCTGTTGATGGTTTGGATGGCATTTTTGTTGGGCCTGCTGACCTGTCATTGACTGTTTCTGGCGGGAAGCGCGTGGAACCTGTTTCTGATGCTTCTCTGGCAATGCAGAAAGATATAGCCGAGAAAACTCGTGCAGCTGGGAAGATTGCCGGGATCTATTGTGTTTCCAAAGGGCATCTTCAGCATTCAAAGGCGGCTGGTTATCAGTTTATGACCTTTGGGACGGATTCGACCTTGTTCATCAATGCGGCTGCAGAAGCTGCAAGTTCATTGGATTAAGAAGGTCACTATACCTACAAAAAAGGCCGCCTCTGGGGCGGCCTTTTGCATTTCAGGATCAAAAAATCAGACCTGGGTAGCTGCGCGGATTGCTGCGATGTTTTCGCGATAGCTCTCCACAGTGCCGC
This sequence comes from Pseudovibrio sp. Ad26, assembly GCF_001623285.1. NCBI lineage: Bacteria > Pseudomonadati > Pseudomonadota > Alphaproteobacteria > Hyphomicrobiales > Stappiaceae > Pseudovibrio > Pseudovibrio sp. Ad26. Next base: position 177,696 of record NZ_LMCE01000095.1, on the reverse strand, counting down.
CTTTGAAGACCGCGGAGCCTGCGACCAGTGTGTCAGCGCCAGCTTTTGTGACCAATGGAGCTGTCTCAGGGGTGATGCCACCATCAATCTGGATACGGATTGGGCGGTCGCCGATCATGCTCTTGATGCGCTCGACTTTCTCAATCTGAGAATGGATAAACTTCTGTCCGCCAAAGCCGGGGTTCACGGTCATGACGAGGATCAGGTCAACGCTGTCCAGAACGTACTCAAGGCAGCTTTCGTGTGTACCTGGGTTTAGAGAAACGCCTGCTTTTTTGCCCAGGTTGCGGATTGCCTGCAGGGAGCGGTGCAGGTGGGTGGTGGCTTCGGCGTGAACTGTGATGTAGTCCGAGCCTGCTTTTGCAAAGGCTTCAAGGTACGGATCACATGGCTCAATCATAAGGTGAGCGTCGAAGACCTTATCAGTGTGAGGGCGGAGCTTTGCAATGACGTCCGGACCAAACGTGATGTTTGGAACGAAGTGGCCATCCATGACATCCAGATGGATCCAGTCGGCTCCAGCTTCAACAACATCACGAACTTCTTGCCCCAGCTTAGAAAAGTCTGAGGCGAGAACGGAAGGGGCGATAACGAGCGGCTGTGCCATAGCAGGGATTCTCCTAGATGTGCCCAATTTGTTGTGCGGCTAACATGGACACACATGAGAAGCAAGTGGTGCGAACAGCGCAGCTTGCCCCCGTTATGCCTAGGTTGTTGCCGTCTCTGCCTTACCAATGAGTATCGCAACGGGTTTAAGGATCCATGGAAGCAGATAAATCGGGAACTGAGCAAAGGCGAAGAAGAGCCAAGCCAATTCTGGAATTGTCCCCCCGAGTGCCGCAACCATTAAACCGAGATTACGGCTTCCAGTGCCATAAGCTGCGATGAATGCTGTTTGCCGTCCGGCTGGTGAGAAGATCAGGAAGGTCACGAGCAACTGCAGGGCGGCAATGGCAAATACGCCGACAAACAGAGCAGCGGCTTTGAAAGGCGCAGTGAGTGCAAAGCTGGTGACACCATCCATCGCTGCAACCGCAAAGATAAAAAGAACGATGCAGTTTAGTCCGTTGATGTGATCTGTCGCCTCGGTGATCCGCTTGGCACCAAGAAGATAATAGAGGAGACGCCCAAGCCCCGCAGAGCCGATCAGGAACATCGTCAGGTTGGTTGCCAGTGATAATGGGGAGACCTGAAGTGTATCCGGCAGCAATAGATAGGCAAACAAAGCGGTGCTGAGTGGAGCGATGATCAATGACAGGGTTGAAATAGTGAGGGCGAGGGCTCCGTTGAGGCCAAACATCCAGATAAAGATCGGCGTAGACATAACGGGTGGAGCTGCGGACACCATAAATAGTGCTGTGAGCACTCCGAGGTCGATCTGATCCAGTCCGATCATCAGACAGGTGAGAGTTGCCAACAGTGGAAGAATAAGCATTTGCCATAACATTGCGGCAATTGCCGGAAGAGGGTGTGTGAGTTGTTGCGCGATAGCCGCGTTGTCTACACGAATAAAGCTCAGGGTTAGCAGAATAAAGATTGCGGGCGTCAGAAGGATACGCAGGGCTTCGGCAATTCCGGGCAGGAAAAGGCCAAGGAAGATAGAGATGGCGACTGCATTGGTGCCGTTTCGCCCCAGAAACCGCAGGAGTGAGTTGATCAGCTTGAGGCCGCTTATAACGAATGTGGGGGAAGGCAATGTTTAGTCCACGCGAAAACTTAAGTGCAAGAGATCGCGCGACTAAACCATATCAGTCGAGTTTGAGCAAACATTTCGGAGTTTCGGCGACTGCGCGTAAACTAACTCCGATTAGGTTGGACAAGAAACCTTAGCTGACAAACTCTTTAAGAGGTAACGCAACTGTTTCCTTAATTGTCGAAACTACAATGCGTGACTGAACATCTGAAACCAGAGCGTTGTCCAGAAGTTTCAAACGGAGGAAGTCGTCATAGGACTTTATATCTGTGGCGACCACTTTGATGAGATAGTCCACTGCGCCGGTGATGCGTTCGCATGTAACAACTTCGGGCCATACCCCAATTAGCCTGTCGAATGTTTCCATGTTCTCGCGGCTGGGTACAGTGAGCTTAACAAAAGCATATGCGAGAAAGCCAAGACCGACTGCTTCGCGATCAACCAGCGCTGCCGTCTGCTTGATAACGCCAGTCTCCTTGAGTTTCTTAATTCGCCTCCAACAAGGAGTTTGGCTCATACCGGCTTCTTTAGCGATATCTGCGATGGATTGGGATGCATCTTTTTGCAGAATCCGCAGAACTCGGATGTCGGATGGGTCCAATAAGGAATTTTCGCTCATGTGCCCTCTTAGGAATAATTTTTCGACTGAGTACGTATTTGTCGGTAGGATAGCACAGAAAGCACGCAAAAAAAGGATCACTATGGGTTAGGACGAAAGAATTGGTTTTGGCGGGGGGGACCGTCCACAGCCATGATGGGAGAGGAGCTCATTGAATGAACGTAAGTGTGCCACCGATCAGCTTACATGACAAATACACAGCTGAAACAGGCAATGTTTACCTAAATGGTATTCAGGCACTGGTACGACTGGCGTTGGATCGCGGTCGATTAGATCGTGCTAAGGGATTGAAAACAGGCGGTTTTATTTCAGGATACCGCGGTTCTCCAATTGCTGGTTACGACACGGAGCTTCAAAGATCACGTCAATATCTCGATCCGCTGGATATTCAGTTTCAACCGGGAGTGAATGAGGAACTGGGCGCCACAGCGGTGTGGGGATCTCAAAAAGTCAGACAGCACGGCAAGGGCTCAGCCTTTGATGGCGTCTACGGCATCTGGTACGGGAAGGCACCAGGTGTAGATAGAGCAGGTGATGTGCTGCATCAGGCAAGTGCTTCTGGAACCGACCCAAATGGCGGAGTTGTGGCACTTGCGGGCGATGACCATCTGGCAAAATCTTCCATTTTGCCTGCTCAAAGCGAGTTTTTTTTCCAGCACGCAGAAATTCCGGTTCTCAATCCGGCTGACATTCAAGAAGTTCTGGATTTTGGCTTACATGGGTTTGAGATGTCCCGTTACACCGGCCTGTGGAGTGCATTGATTTGCCTTGCAGATACGATGGATGCATCTGGTGTTGTTTCTGTTGATCCAAGGCGTATGGCATTCTCACGCCCTGCTGCGTTTGATCCACGTAAGAATGCTGAGTTGAACCGAGTGCTGTTGCTTGGCAACAGGCTGGAGACAGAACGACTATTGCGTGACATCCGCATGCCTGCGGTTTTGGCGTATGCAAAGGCGAATCGTCTCGACCATGTTGCCTATGGTGCGCAGAAGCCGCGTATTGGCATGGTTGCAACAGGTAAGGCGTTTCGTGATTTGTGTCAGGCGCTTCGCCTTATGGGAATTACAGATCAGCGGGCCAAGGAGATTGGGCTGGCGGTTTATAAGGTTGGTATGCCTTATCCGCTGGAGCCAACAGCGTTCTCAAGTTTTGCGCGTGGCGTTGAAAAGATTTTGGTAGTGGAGCACAAGCGTGCGTTTATTGAGCCACAAATCAAAGAGATTGCTTACAACTGGCCGAGTGATCAGCAGCCGAAGATCCTTGGTAAGAAAGATGCACAAGGGGAGCCTTTGCTCTCTGATGTTCTGGAGCTATCCATTGATGAGATGATCCGCGTGATCATGAATTTCCTGCCTCAGGAATACGTCAATGACGAGATGCGTTCTGTTGCTGATTCCATGATGCGTCAACAGATGTGGGCTCAGGGAAATGGCGAACTTGCAGCGCGTTCCCCTTACTTTTGCTCTGGTTGCCCTCACAACACATCGACTGTGGTGCCTGAAGGGTCTCGCTCGATGCCGGGCATCGGCTGTCATGCGATGACCGAGATTAATGGCCGAACCACTGATGGCCAGATTGCCATGGGCGGTGAAGGTTCTCTCTGGGTGGGACAAGCGAACTTTGCGCGTGATGAGCATGTGTTTGCCAATATGGGGGATGGAACTTATTTCCACTCCGGTATTCTGTCGATCCGTCAGGCCGTTGCTGCGCGTGTGCCAATCACCTTCAAGATCCTTTACAACGATGCTGTCGCGATGACGGGTGGTCAGGAGATCGATGGGTCTCTTACCGTGCCGCAGCTTCTCAATCAGCTGCATGCTGAGGGGGTTGAGAAGGTTGTTCTGCTTAGCGAGAACCCAGAGGACTACTCTGGCCGTCAGGATCTTGCCGTTACCGAGCCTGTGCATCACCGTGATGATCTGATGAAGGTGCAGAACGAACTCAAAGAGTTCAAAGGTGTTTCTGCAATCGTGTTTGATCAGACCTGTGCTGCCGAGAAACGCCGCCGCCGGAAGAGAGGGTTGTACCCTGATCCGGATTTGCGTTTGTTCATCAATGACCGTGTCTGTGAAGGGTGTGGTGATTGTTCTGTGCAGTCCAACTGTCTTTCTGTTGAGCCAGTTGAGACGGTGTTTGGTGAAAAGCGCCGTATCAATCAGTCTTCCTGTAACAAGGACTTCTCTTGTGTAAAGGGGTTCTGCCCATCCTTTGTTTATGTGAAGGGTTCGAAGCTGCGTCAGGCAAAGCCTGCTGATTTCGCGCTTGATGAGTTTGTGAAGCAGCTGCCAGACGTTCAACTGCCATCACTGGAGAACACGCACAACCTGCTGGTCGCCGGTATCGGTGGTATGGGTGTTACGACCATTTCCGCGATTATCGCAATGGCGGCACATATTGACGGGATCAAAGCGTCTACGCTCGATATGACTGGTCTTGCTCAGAAGGGGGGACCTGTAACGTCCCATGTGCGCTTTGCTGCTGCGAGTGACACAATTGAAGGGCCGCGTGTGCCGCCTGCACAGCTGGATGTGCTGATTGCAAGTGATATGCTGGTTGCAAGTAAGGCTGAGCAGCTTTCCCTTTATCATAAGAGCAGGACGCATGGCTTTGTGAATACAAACGTCACGCCGACCTCTGAGTTTGTGATGAAGCAGCAGCTTTCCTTTGATGAGCATAAGATGAAGCGGACGCTGGAACAGGGGACGCTTGATCTGAGAGCGCATGATCTGGCGAACATTGCTGAGAAGCTGCTGGGTGATACGATCTACACCAACATGATGCTCATCGGGTTGGCTTATCAGGCTGGTACTTTGCCAATTACAGCACAAGCCATTGAGAATGCTATCTCATTGAATGGTGCAGCTGTTGAGAAGAACATCAATGCCTTCCATGCAGGCCGTGTTCTTTACTCCAATCCAGATGCTATTTTTGCAGCTCTTCCACGTCAGGAAGCTGTGAAGGTGATGTCACTGGACGAGAAGACTGCCTTCTTCGCGAAAGAGCTTACCGCCTACCAGAACAAAGCCTACGCCAATAAGTATCTCGACAAGATCTCAGAGATCAGAGCGCGGGATGAAGAGTTTGGTCCGGGCTCTCTTGAGGTGACGCATACTGCGGTTGAGATGCTTTACAAGGTGATGGCTTACAAAGACGAGTATGAAGTTGCACGTCTTTATAGTGAACCAGAATTTCGTAAGAATCTTGAAACCCAGTTCGCGGATCCAGGTGAGTTGCAGTTGATGCTGGCTCCTCCGTTCCTGCCAGGTAAGTCAGATCCAAAGACTGGTCGACCTCAGAAACGGGCGTTTGGTCCTTGGATTTTCAAGGCATTCGAGATGCTTGTTTCCCTGCGGAGCCTTCGCGGTACTGCGCTTGATCCATTTGGGTATGCACGGGAGCGTAAAGACGAGCGAGCATTGCTCAAGCAGTACCAGGAAGATCTCTTTTTGGCTGGTGGAAAACTTGGTACGGCCAATTACGGATTGTTACGTGAGTTTCTCAATTTGCCCGATTCTATTCGGGGCTATGGTCCGATCAAGGACGAGAACCTGAAGCTTGCGCAACTCAGGCGCGAAGAGCTTCTTGGGAGACTTGAAGAAGACCCGACAACAGTCACCTTTAAAGAAGCAGCCGAATAACCTTCGTTATTGGCGGAAAACAAACAATGCCGGCTCTGAAAAGGGTCGGCATTTTGTGTTTCAAGTCACAGTTACGTGAACTAATTCTTGATATGCGTTTTCCCACGGGCAGCTATCTCAATTTTCTCAAAATTCGAACTTGTCTTTTTTTTGGTCTTCCTCTAAAACCGACCGGACGGTACAAAAACCGACTGGACGGTACAAAAACCGACCAGACGGTACAGGCTCCGGTTAGAGGAGAGGGATACCAGCGTGGAAACAACAGCAGAACATATCCTGGATGCAGTCGAGCGTCTGGTTTGCATTGAAGGAACTCGTAAGCTGACCATTGATGCCGTGGCGGCTGAGGCCGGCATGTCCAAAGGCGGAGTGCTTTACAATTTCCGGAGCAAGCATGAGCTGTTGCTGGGTGTGATCCGCAGAGTTGTCTCTGAGGTTCGCGAACGGACGTACACGCTGAGCGACAAGTTGACAGAGCAGGGAGTTGCCTGTCCCATTTTGCGGGCAAGCTTCCAGATCTACAAGGAATACAGAGAGAAAACTGCTCCGAAAGCCTTGTTTGCTCTTGCAGCTCAAGAGCCCGAATTGGTTGCTGAATTTCAGGATATGAGTACTGAGTTCGGACGTGCAATCAGTGGTGAGGTTAGTGACCCGGTTATGGGCCACATGTGTTTGCTCATAATTGACGGACTTTATTATCGCCAGGCGCTGGGCATTGAACACTGCAGCACTGACGAAATCGATGGACTTATTGATCGCGTGTTGGAAATCACCTCCCAGAATGACCGGTACGCCAAATTGAACGCTGAAGCTGGAAACTAAGGTAAAATGCAAAAAATAAGCGGAAAAAGTAGAATAGGACGCCTGAGTGCTCCTGTTTTTGTTGGGGCACTTGCTCTGCTGCTTGCAAGTTGTCAGGAGCAAGAAATTGTTGAAGCGCCGAAAACGGTTGCTCCTCGTCCTGCTCGTGTCATGGTTGTTTCTGAGATTGATGATCTCTTTACGCGTAATTTCACTGGTCGTGTCGATGCAGTTCAGACCGTCGATCTGGCGTTTCGTGTGTCTGGTCAGCTTGTTGAAATGCCAATCATTGAAGGGCAACGCATTGCAAAAGGCGATTTGATTGCCGCGCTTGATCCAACTGACTACGAAAACACTGTTCGCGAAGCTCAGGTCAACTTTGAACAAAAGAAGAAAGACCTGAAGCGCTTTGAAACACTGAAAGACAAGCAGGTTATCTCTGAAGGTCAGTACGATAATGCAAAGACTGCATTTGATCTTGCCGAAGTGACCCTTGATAAAGCCAAGCAAAACCTTGGTTATACGAAGATCGTTGCGCCTTACGATGCAATCGTGACCTCTCGTTCGCTTGATAATTATGCGATCATCAATGCTGGCACCAGCATTGCCCGGTTGCAGGATGTGAGTGAAGTTCGCATCGATATCAACGTTCCTGAAACTCTGTTTGCTCAGGCGACTGAATCCTCTGTTCTTAAGATGACTGCTGAGTTCCCTTCCCATCCAGGTAAGGTGTTCCCATTGGAATATCGCGAGCACAGCACGGAAGCAGACAAGGTTGCTCAGACCTATCGTGTGACTTTGGCTATGAACAATGACGATGGTTACAACATCATTCCAGGCATGACTGCGAGCGTAAAAGTTAAGCTCAACGGTCTTGATAAAGCTCAGAGCACCGCCTTCTTCGTACCGACATCTGCAGTTGGGTCTTCTCCAGATAAGAGCCCTTATGTGTGGGTTGTTGATGAAAGCGAAAAGCGGGTTGGTCGTCGTAAGGTTCTGCTTGGAACTGTGCTTGGAAGCTTCATTCCAGTGCTTTCGGGCTTGAAAGACGGCGAGATGATCGTAACGGCTGGCGTGAGCCACCTGAGCGAAAATCAGCTGATCGTGCCTAAGCTGTAAGAGTAGCGTCTAGGAGTTATTGATATGGATATTGCACGCTACTCGATCGAGAAGCCGGTCAATGTCTGGATGGTTGTTCTGATTGCTCTTCTTGGGGGCATTTGGGCCTTGAGCGGCATTGGACGACTGGAAGATCCAGCATTTACCATTAAAGAAGCACAGGTGATCACCTCTTATCCGGGTGCCAGCGCTGCGGAAGTTGAGGAAGAAGTTACTGAACGGCTTGAAAGTGCCATTCAGCAGATGCCTCAGCTGAAAGAAGTTCGTAGTACCTCTGAACCGGGTCTCTCCCGTATTCAGGTGGAAATGAAAGACATCTATGATGGCACTGAGCTGCCTCAGGTGTGGGATGAGCTGCGTCGTAAAGTAAACGACGAAGTGCCAAACCTGCCAAATGGTGTCCGCACTCCGATTGTTTATGACAGCTTCGGCGATGTGTTCGGCATGTACTATGCTCTGACGGCTGATGGATACTCCAACCGGGATATCCGTAAGACCGTGAAAGAGCTGCGCCGTGAATTGCTGACTGTCGATAACGTTGCGAAGGTTTCTATTCTTGGTGAGCCTGAGGATGAGATCATCATTGCGATGGATCAGGACCGGTTGGCGCAACTGGGAATTACCATTGCAGACGTACAGAATGTGCTGAATGCAGAAAACGCTATCCAAGCGAACGGTACGACCGTATCCGGTGATCTGCGCATTCGTATCTCGACAGTTTCTGCCTTTGACAGCTACCGTAGTATTCAGGACCTCGTGATCGGTAATCCGGGTTCTACTGCGATGGTTCGTTTGTCCGATGTGGCGACACTTTCTGTACAAGAGCCTGAAAATCCGAAGGTTTTGGTTCGTCATAACGGCCAGCGCGCGGTTACCCTTGGTGTTGCTGCTGTTGAAGACACAAACGTTGTGGCCGTTGGGCAAGACGTTGAAGCGCATCTGAATGACTTGCGTGCGAACCTGCCTATTGGCATGGAAGTCATCCCTATCTACGAGCAGCACAAAGTGGTTGATCAGGCCGTTGGTTCCTTTGTTTGGAACCTTGTAATGTCTGTTTCTATCGTGATTGTGGTGCTCGGCATCTTCATGGGCTGGCGTGCTGCTGTGGTGGTTGGCTCGGTTCTGTTGCTGACCGTTTTGTCAACGATCCTGATTATGAAGCTGGGCAGTATTGAGCTTGAGCGTATTTCGCTTGGTGCGCTTGTTATTGCCATGGGTATGTTGGTGGACAACGCCATTGTTGTTGCCGAAGGTATGATGATCAACATGCAACGCGGTATGCGGCCTATCAAAGCTGCGTCGACCGTTGTTGAGCAGACCAAATGGCCGCTTCTGGGTGCGACAGTCATCGGCATCATGGCGTTCTCTGGTATTGGTCTTTCCAGTGACAGTACCGGTGAGTTCATGTTCTCGCTGTTTGCTGTGGTTGGCATCTCCCTGTTGATGTCCTGGTTGTTTGCGATCCTCGTTACGCCGTTGTTTGGTAAATACTTCTTCAAGATGGCTGCCATCTCCGGTGATGAGCATGATCCTTACCGCGGTTTCATGTACACCATGTTCCGTAAGATCCTGGTGCTGACGCTGAAACTGCGTTGGTTGTCTCTGGCAGCTCTGATCGGTGTGACAGTGGTTTGCTTCTGGTCCTTCCAGTTTGTTGCAAACTCCTTCTTCCCGAACTCTGCGACACCGCTGTTTTACGTGAACTACTGGTTGCCGCATGGTACCGACATTCATGCGACTGCGCGTGATATGGAGAAGCTGGAAAACGAGATCCTGTCTTTGCCAGGTGTCGTTTCAACCAACTCCTTCATTGGTCAGGGTGCGACCCGCTTTATGCTGACTTACTCAGCTCAAGACGGTAGCTCCAACTATGGTCAGGTGATTGTTCGAACTGAAAACACTGATATCATTAATGATCTTGCACTGAAGATCCGTGCGTTCGGTGTTGCTGAGTTGCCTCAGGGACAAGTTTATACCGAGCGGCTGGTGTTTGGTCCGCCGTCTGGTGCTGATGTTCAAGCTCGTATCACTGGTCCAGATGCTGACGTTCTGCGTGCTATCTCTGAAGAGATGATCCAGATCTTCAAGGATCCTCAGTACCGCTTGAGTGATGTTCGTACCGATTGGCGTGAACGTGAGCTGGTGATGCATCCGAAGTTTGATGAGCAGCGTGCTCGTATTGCTGGCATCACGAGACAGGACCTTTCAACCGCGGTTCAGTTTACCTCTGATGGTATCCGTGCAGGCGACTATCGTGATCTGGATGAAGACATTCCGATCATCGTGAAACGTAAGCGCGGCGAAGGTGAGACTGCGTCCGAAGCCCTTATAAACACACTGGTTTGGAGCTCTCAGCAGCGCAAGTATGTGCCGATTGATCAGGTGACTTCCGGCATCTCTACTGAAGCTGAGGATACTTTGATCCGTCGTCGGGATCGTGTGAAGACGTTGAGTGTGCTTGGGGCGAGTGCTCCGGATGAGTTAGCTTCGGTTGCTCATGCTCGAATTCGGGGTGCGATTGAAAGTGTTCCACTTCCTGATGGGTATTCCATGGAATGGGGTGGTGAGTACGAGAACTCTCAGGATGCGAATGCGTCGCTGGGCAGTAAGGTGCCTGTTACCTTCCTCGTGATGATTGTTATCTCCATCCTGCTGTTCTCTAAGGTGCGGGAACCACTCATCATCTGGCTGATCGTACCGATGTCTATCAATGGTGTTGTGATTGGTCTGCTTGGTACCGGTATGCCGCTCGACTTCATGGCGATCCTTGGTGTGTTGTCGCTGTCAGGTATGTTGATCAAGAATGCGATCGTGCTTCTGGAAGAGATCGACCTGCAGTTGGAGCATGGTGGAGACCGGTTTGAAGCTGTTGTCAACGCAAGTGTTTCTCGTTTGCGTCCGGTGTCTATGGCAGCGATCACAACGATCCTTGGTATGGCTCCGCTGATTGTTGATCCGATGTTCGCGAGTATGTCTGTGACCATTATGGGTGGTCTGACGTTTGCGACGCTGCTGACATTGCTGGCTGTTCCGCTGCTTTTCATCATCTTCTACCGCATCCATCCAGGTGAGGGTGCAGGCAAAGGTAAGGCAGAGAAGTCTTTGAAAAAACTGGAAGAAAAACCTTCCATTGATCAGAAGGCTGAGCCGGAACCGGCTTAAGAAAAAGGCCTTCCCGGTTACCTAAAACCGGGAAGGCCCATGAGAAAAGCAAGGGGCGGCGTATATTTACCGCACACTCCGTCCTTTGCTCCCCCGCGTCGCCTCTGCCCCCAACACCAGAGGCGGCGCATCTTTTTTGCCTTCACGGCACTCCCCACAACAACTTGATCAGGCACTTTGCGCGAATTTGCGTTGTTTTGCGCAATTTAACGTTTTTGTACGTTGGTTCGCGTTGCTATGTGGATCGTTACCTTAACGGAAATAGCGGAATAGGGAATTCAAATCTACCGTGATCGATGCTGGTTTTTCCATGTTGGTACAGTATCACCCGGGTACTCTTGTGCGCAGTACACGCCGCGCGCGATGGCACGGGAGACTGTCTGAGCAGCGTATGCACCCAGTTCCAGCAGCTCGACCATCGGCTCCTGCATTTTTCGTTTGCCGGTAGAAATCACGAAGAGCAGATCGCCGTCCATTGGTGTGTGTGCTGGCCATAGGGCGCGGGCGTAGCCGTCGTGGGCGGCTGTGGCAATCCGTTTGGCTTCTGACTTGGTTAATATCAGGTCAGTTGCGACAACGCCGATGGTGGTGTTTGTGTTCGGGGATAAGTCGATTGTGCCGAGCGTGAACTTGGTTTGCACGGTGCGGTCCATACCTGACATTTCGGTTGGCCAGCCTAGTCCGCCGAATTCTTCGTTCTGTTCGCTTGGAGCTGCCCAGAAGTAGGGCGTGTCGCCAATTGTGGTGCGGCCCAGTGCGTTGACGGCGATCAGCGCGCCGACGGTGCCGCCGCGAGGGAGGGCGAGGGAGGCTGAGCCCAGTCCGCCTTTCAGATCAGCGGTGGTTGCTCCGAAGCCTGCGCCTGCGGTGCCGAGTTCGAATTCGTCGGCTGCATTGTCGACGGCCTCAATGCCCATTTCACGATAGACTGGATTTCTGCCCCACGATTTATCCCCTCCGTTGAGAAGATCGAATAGAATGGCTGTGGGGGTAATTGGAATGACAGCACTGCCAACACTGAAACCTTTGCCGAGTTCTGCCAGTCGAACCTGCGCACCGCTGCCTGCATCCAGCCCGAATGCAGAGCCGCCTGACAAAACGAGCGCATCAATGGCATTGACGGTTTGCTCTGGCTCGAGCAAGGCAACATCGCGTGTACCGGGAGCGCCGCCCATGATGGCGACGGAGGCAACGGCCTGCTCGTCGGGAATGAGAACGGTGACACCTGATTTGGTCTTTTCGCAATGAGCATTGCCGACCTTCAATCCCGGAACATCGGTGATCAGGTTGCGCGGTGTTGGGGACATGGTGTTTCCCTAATTTATTATCAAAACGTACAGGAAGTGCCTTAGCGATGAAAAAATCGCAGGGACACTCTAACTAATTGTCTTTATGCATATCTTGGTTTGAAAATCTGTAGGCCCTTTCGGGCAAAGATATGTCCGACGTCCCTGTTTCAAGATAAATCTATTCTGAAAACTGGAATAGGGAACACCCTTAGACTGAGTGGTAATTTCGGTCGAGGTAGATCAGAGCAGGTGCAAATTCACCCAGACGTGCAGCGACCACTTCACCAAATAGAACTGAATGGGTGCCGACTTCTGTTACTTCTTTGATATGACAATCGAAACTGACACGTGCACTTTCCAGAACAGGACTTCCTGTTGCCATGGTGCCCCAGCTTCCTTTTGCGAAGCGCTCTTCCATTGGCAAGTCGCCTTGGCCAGCGAAGACGTTCGACAAGTCTGTATGATCATGAATGAGTGTGTTGATACAGAAAACGCCGTTGTCTTTGACTACCTGATTCACCTTTGCGCTGCGGTTGAGGCAGACAAGCAAGGTGGCGGGATCGTCAGAGACGGAACACACAGATGAAACGGTTGCGCCAATGCGCCCAGCAGGGCCAGCACTGGCCAGCAAATGAACGGAAGCGCCTAAACGACTCATTGCCTCTCTAAATTCATGCGAGGCGAGACTTTTATTCGTATTTTCAGTTGGCGCCATGGTTAAAGCTGTCGTCATCCAGTTCGTTCCAAGATATTCCCACAGGTATGATCTGTGTTTCACACTGTACAATATTCATTAGTACTTTTCAGTCGCACAATAACGACAGGTATTTGAAATAGAGTAGTTATAGCCATTTGCTGATAAAAGCTAGTTCTACTGCGAAAAACTGATTAATATACCAGAGGCTATGTTCTGGTTTTAAGGGTGCGTTTTGCTGTTCTGGAATTTTCATTAAAAATAGAAGGCTCAGCAGAGTCTCCACGCGCGGGCGAATGGGAAATCTTCAAAAAATCCTGGGTACCATCTTGCAGTTTTTGTCTGGATATGGTCAGTATACATTAGCTGTGATATATTACAGGGCAGGGCAGAGGCTTTCTACGGATGAACAAAATTCACGTATGGGTTGTGGTGCTCTGGTCTCAGAGTCTGTCCTAGTGGATTGTCGGGAGTAGGAATAAGTCTAGATTTTGGATTGTATGAAATAAAAATGCGCCTGACGCATATAAAGAATAGGAAAATTCCAAAATACGGACTTATAAGTATGGGTAATATACTTACAGGTCAGCTTACCATAAAATATTCGGGGTCTGAATTCGGAGGCATTCAGACTGGACAGCAACTAAAAGCTGATCTCATGCGGGGAACAAAATAAAACATGGATTACTTTCTCCAACAACTTATCAATGGTGTGACGCTTGGGTCCATTTATGGTCTCATCGCCATTGGCTATACAATGGTCTATGGTATTATCGGCATGATTAACTTCGCCCATGGCGATATCTTCATGGTCGGATCTTTCGTAGCCCTTATTCTAATTGTTGCACTTGGCATTACAGCCGCTACACCGGTGCTTCTTTTGATTTTGGCTCTGGCCCTCGTTCTTGTTGTGGCCATGGCTTTGACTGCTGTTTGGGGGTGGACAGTAGAGCGCATTGCCTATCGGCCTTTGCGCGGATCATTCCGTCTTGCACCGCTGATTACTGCAATTGGTGCATCAATTGCTCTTCAGAACTTCGTGCAGGTTTCTCAAGGCGCCAAGAACAAGCCATTGCAACCTCTCTTTTCCGGCAGCTTTCAGCTGACTGATGGTGGTGCAGATGGTTCTGGCTTTATCGTAAACCTGTCTTACATCCAGATCCTGATTGTTGTGACGACGGTCATTTTGATGGGTGGCTTTACTTATCTCATCAACAATACCAATCTGGGCCGCTCTCAGCGTGCTTGTGAGCAGGACCGGAAAATGGCGTCCTTGCTGGGTGTGAATGTTGACCGCACAATCTCTCTCACCTTTGTGATGGGTGCGTCTCTGGCTTCAGTCGCGGGTCTTATGTTCCTGCTGTATTACGGTGTGGTAGATTTTTACATCGGCTTCCTGGCTGGTGTGAAGGCCTTTACCGCTGCGGTTCTGGGAGGAATCGGATCGCTGCCGGGTGCAATGCTGGGTGGATTGCTGATCGGGCTTATCGAGACGTTCTGGTCTGGCTACTTCTCCGTTGAGTACAAAGATGTTGCCGCGTTTTCGATCCTGGCGATTGTTCTGATCTTTATGCCGGAAGGACTTCTCGGCCAACCTGAGGTGGAGAAGGTCTGATGCAAGCAAGAAAAAAAGACAGCTTGCTTGTTGCAAGTGTAAAAGACAGTTTGGGTGCTGCGGTTATTACGTTCGCCCTTGCCTGTGTCATGGTTGGTTTGCGCGTTGATGTGGCGTCTGGCCGCGGCGCGGAGCTGTTTCTGGAACACCGCTGGTTAGCGGTTGCAGTTGCAGTGCTCGTTGTGTTCGCTGGCCGTCTCGCCATGAACATCTTCTTCTGGAAACGGGAAGATCCGCCGTCTCTCAACCTCTCTGGCCTATTGCCAAAGGGTGGATTGGGGGGGGGCTCCTCTAATGTGCTTAAATATGGCCTGGTCGTTTTGGCTGTTGCGCTTCCATTTGCGTTGATGTTCTGGCTTGGTGCCCGTGGGTCGCGTCAATATATTGACCTGGCTATTCTGGTGATGACCTATGTGATGTTGGGCTGGGGCCTGAACATTGTGGTTGGTCTGGCTGGATTGCTGGATCTGGGCTATGTGGCGTTTTATGCGGTTGGAGCTTACTCCTATGCATTGCTCGCACACTACTTCGGCTTCTCCTTCTGGCTCTGTCTGCCGCTCGCCGGTATTCTGGCAGCGTTTTGGGGTGTCATTCTCGGTTTCCCGGTTTTGAGGCTTCGAGGGGACTACCTTGCCATTGTGACGCTTGCGTTTGGTGAGATCATTCGTGTTGTGCTGCTGAACTGGTATCAGTTTACAGGCGGGCCTGACGGTCTTTCCGGTATTCCGCGTCCAAGCTTCTTCGGGTTGGAATTTACCCGTGGTGAAGGCGGTTTTGCCAGCTTCTTCGGGCTGGATTACAGCAGTATTCATCGCATCATCTTCCTGTACTACCTCATCTTCGCAATGGCCTTGTTCACGAACTTCGTGACCATGCGCTTGCGCCGGATGCCGATTGGTCGTGCATGGGAAGCTTTGCGTGAAGATGAGATTGCTTGTCGGGCACTGGGTATCAACACAACGAATACCAAACTGACAGCCTTTGCTCTTGGTGCGATGTTCGCCGGCTTTGCGGGTTCCTTCTTTGCAACGCGTCAGGGCTTCATTTCTCCTGAGAGTTTCACCTTCCTTGAATCTGCGATTATTCTTGCGATTGTGGTTTTGGGTGGTCTTGGCTCACAGATTGGCGTGGTGATCGCAGCTATTGTGATGATCGGTGGCTTTGAATTCTTCCGTGAGTTTGAAGAGTACCGCATGCTTGTCTTCGGTATGATCATGGTGGTTATCATGGTTTGGAAACCGCGTGGATTGATCTCAAGCAGAACGCCAAGTGTGGCACTTTCCAAAAACGCTAAGGGCATCTCTGCCGATCTCGTTCAGGAGGGCCACGGATGAGCACCTGGGACAACAACCCTGTTCTGAAGGTTGAGCACCTGACCATGCGCTTCGGCGGATTGACGGCGATCAACGACCTGAGCTTCAACATTGGGCGCGGTGATATTACTGCGCTGATCGGGCCGAACGGTGCGGGTAAAACCACAGTGTTTAACTGCATCACCGGTTTTTATAAGCCGACTGAAGGCCGTCTTGTCATGAACCGCTCCAATGGTGAAAAGCACCTTTTGGAGCGGATGGCAGACTTCAAGATTACGGCGGACGCGAAAGTTGCCCGCACGTTCCAGAACATCCGCCTGTTTGGCGGCATGACCATTCTGGAAAACCTGATGGTCGCACAGCACAATCCGCTGATGGTTGCTTCCAACTGGACCATTGGTGGTCTGCTGGGGCTGGGTGGTTACAAAAAGTCCAATGTGGATGCGATTGAAACCGCCAAGTACTGGCTGGAGCGCATTGATCTGATTGACCGTGCAGATGCGCCTGCGGCTGATCTTTCTTACGGCGATCAGCGCCGTCTGGAAATTGCCCGTGCCATGTGTACTGGCCCTGAACTTCTTTGTCTGGACGAACCAGCTGCTGGTTTGAACCCGAAGGAAAGTCTGGAGCTGAACACTCTGCTTCAATATATCCGCAAAGAGCATGACACCTCGGTTGTTCTGATCGAGCACGACATGTCTGTTGTGATGGAAATCTCCGACCACGTTGTGGTGCTGGATTACGGCGTGAAGATTTCTGATGGCACGCCTGAGTTCGTCAAAAACGATCCGCATGTGATCGCGGCGTATCTGGGGGTTGAGGATGATGAAGTCGATCAGGTTGAAGAGGAGGTGGGCATAGCATGAGCGCTCAACAACCACTCCTGAGCATTCGCGGAGTTAAAACTTTCTACGGCAAGATTCAGGCACTGCATGGTGTTGATCTTGATGTGTATGAAGGTGAGATCGTGACGTTGATCGGCGCGAACGGTGCAGGGAAGTCGACCCTGATGATGACCGTTTGCGGTACGCCGCAGGCTCGTAACGGGTCTGTGACGTATTGCGGTGAGGATATCACCTACAAGCCGACCTACGAGATTATGCGGACCGGTATCGCTCAGTCACCAGAAGGTCGCCGTATCTTCCCACGCATGACGGTTTTAGAGAACCTGATGATGGGCGGTATGGTTGCCGGTAATGAGCACTTTGAGGAAGACCTGCGCCGTGCGTTTGAGCTGTTTCCGCGTTTGAAAGAACGTCAGCAGCAGCGCGGTGGGACGTTGTCGGGTGGTGAGCAGCAGATGCTTGCGATTGCCCGTGCCTTGATGAGCCGCCCGCGTCTTCTGCTGCTGGATGAGCCGTCTTTGGGTCTGGCTCCGATTATCGTGGCGCAGATTTTTGATGCGATCCGTGAGCTGAACAGGACCGATGGTCTGACCGTGTTCCTTGTTGAGCAGAATGCGTATCACGCGTTGAAGCTGGCTCACCGGGGATACGTGATGGTCAACGGCACAATCACCATGACCGGCACTGGTAAGGAGCTTTTGTCTCGTGAAGAGGTGAAGGCAGCTTATCTTGAAGGCGGCGCGCACTAAGGAAGCGAAGAGATGGGTATTCTTTACGGCAGCTCGATGCCTGCCTTTATCATGCTGGTTGTTGTTTTAGGCGGTCTGGCTGCTGCTGCGACGGGGCGCTCTATTGCGACTACGTGGCGGCCGTTGCCGATCCTGTTCTGGTTCATCTTCCTGTTGTCATTGGCCATGCGATTCTTGTCGTTTGCGCTGTTTGAAGAGCCTCTGCTTTCCATTCAGTACCTGGTGGTGGATTACGCCATTCTCATCGGCATTGCGTTGGCGAGTTATCGCATGACACGCACCAAGCAGATGGTGACGCAGTACAGCTGGCTTTATAACAAAACAGGTCCCTTTGGCTGGAAGCTGAAGCCGGGCCAGCAAGATAATTACTAATTCGCAAAATTACTTAGATAATTGTTGCGCATTCGGTCAGTTCTGGGTCACACTGGTGACTGGCTAGGCATCCAGATGATGAGTACGGAGAGGTCTCATTGTCGGAAGCATTGAGCAGGCGAGGGGTTTGCCTGCTCTGGTGGGAGATAGTGATGTTTCCCGCTCAATTTTAATTGAGAAAATGCACCTGACTCGGGGAGTTTTTTATGAAAAAGTATCTTTTGGCAAGCGTTGCCGGTGTTGCTGCTATGGCAATGTCTGGCGCGGCTATGGCTGACATCACTATTGCTACTGCAGGCCCAATGACTGGTCAGTACGCATCGTTTGGTGCGCAGATGAAAGCTGGTGCTGAACAGGCTGTTGCTGACATCAACGCTGCTGGCGGTGTGAACGGCGAGATGCTTGTTTTGGAAGTTGGCGATGATGCATGTGACCCTAAGCAGGCTGTTGCTGTTGCTAACCAGATGGTTGGTAAAAACGTAGCCTTCATGGCTGGTCACTTCTGCTCCGGTTCTTCCATCCCAGCTTCTCAGGTTTATGCTGAAGAGGGTATCATCCAGATCACTCCAGCATCCACCAACCCGAAGTACACTGACGAGCGTCCAGGACCTGGTACTTACCGTGTGTGTGGTCGTGATGACCAGCAGGGCAGGGTTGCCGGTACTACGCTTGCGACTGAGTTCGGCGATCAGAACATTGCTGTGATCCACGACAAGACTGCTTACGGTAAAGGTCTTGCTGACGCGACTAAGGCTGTGATGAACGCTGCTGGTAAGCAGGAAGCGCTTTATGAAGCTTACACCGCTGGTGAAAAAGATTACACCGCGCTGGTTTCAAAGCTGAAATCTGAAAAAGTCGACGTTCTTTACGTTGGTGGTTACCACACTGAAGCTGGTCTGATGAAGCGTCAGATGGTTGATCAGGGCATGGACACCATTCTGGTTTCCGGTGATGCTCTTGTGACTGACGAGTATTGGTCCATCACTGGCCCTGCTGGTGCTGGCACTTTGATGACCTTCCCACCGGACCCACGTAACAACGCTGAAGCTGCTGCTGTTGTGGCTGCTCTTGAAGCTGCTGGTAAAACCACTGAAGGTTATGCACTTTACACCTATGCTGCGATCCAGACATGGGCAAAAGCTGCCGCTGAAGCTGGTTCTACCGACTATGATGCAGTTGTAGAGAAGCTGAACGCTGGCAAGTTCGACACCGTTCTTGGTGAACTGTCCTTCAACGAGAAGGGCGATGTGTCTCTGCCAGGTTACGTTTGGTACGAGTGGAAAGACGGTTCTTACGGTTACCGCTAAGATTTAAAGCCTGAGTTCATTCAGATTTTGTGAGGGTTCCGGGGCGATGCTCCGGGACCCTTTTTTGTTGGAGTTTAGGGAGGTTGGAAGAGCGTCGTTAAGGTTGAATGCGCTCTGTTCTTATTGGCTACTTCTGGCTTAAGGTTCCACGCGTACACTGGCGCCTTCTATATTGAAGGTGCCCAATGATCATTCGATATTTGGTGTTGATTGCATTTCTTTGTTCTTCTGGCGCTGCTGCCGCGCAGGGGCCTAACACGCCGCGACCTGAAGAAATCAAGGCGTTTCATGAGTGCCTGCGAAAAGGGGGGCTTGTGTTCAACGACAGAGTTCAGTGCATTGGAAAGGTCTTTGAAACTTGCGCCATGAAGTTGCAGGACCAGACCAGCATGGGTATGCGGGAATGCTATTCACGCGAAACAGCCCTTTGGGAAAAGATGATTTTGAATTCTGAGAAGGAGTTGAGGCGAAATGAGAACAAGCCCACGAAGACCATGCTTGTTGAAGCTGGCCGGAACTGGAAGGCCTTTCGCAACAACACCTGCAATATTCCGTATGCCATGAACCCAAAGGGAACGCTCGCTCCTGTTCTGGGCATGGAATGCTACAACCGTTTAACCGCGCTTTGGGCGCTACAGCTTTCTGAATTTGCGACACCATTAGGGAACTAGGACCATATGAGATCATGGGTATGTGTGATTGTCTTTTCAGTTTTTGGGGTTGGCTCCGTAGAGGCGGCCCAACAGGTTGATCTACCGCTTTGCAAGGCAGGGGATGGCAAAACACCTGTTCCGCGTTGGGAGGTGACGGCAATGCCTGTTGATGTGCCAGCAGGCGAGGAAGCGAGGCCGTTTGCTTACACCGTTACAGCTCCGCCGCCTACCTATCATGGTCTGATGGGGCATCTCAGAGTGAAGCTGGGCAATCTGGATGAACAGTATTGTTCAGCTTTGCGTGAAGAGCTTACCCAGATCAAGAACAGTACCGGGCAGCCTACACCACTGGTTATTGAATGGCTGGTTGATGACAATGGCCGGCAGGATGATGTGCGCTCCCTGGACTTTTATGAGCTGCCTGAGTTTGTGGAGGATGGCTGCTGGCTGGATGGTGTCTACCAATTTGTTGCACTTGGTCATTCAGGTGTAGACGCCGACCAGTACATGCTGAATCTGGTCCCTCTTGAGGCAATCCAGAAATCCGGTTCCTTTTGTCGTCCTGTTCAAGAAGGGTAACCCCGGGTTTGCAGTATAATGGTTCGTTCTCTTTGTAATTATCTGAAATGCATTATGTATTCATAGTGTTGTCTGCTGTGATGCGTATGAGGAACTCACTTTAGAGCGTGTTGCGTTCATATGCATTCACACACCAAGCTCTAACTCTTTTTTTGCGTATTCTTATCCGAAAACCGGAGCCACTTTTCGGGAATACGCTCTAATAGTGAATACTTCAGAGTTTACCCTGTTCAAATCACCCTCAGATTTACTAGGTTAAACTATCAATTTAATTCAATTTTTCTATATTAGAAAAATTGGCGGAACAAGTGCAGACAGCAGATGTGGGGCGTTTGAGTGCTTGTCTGTGCATGATCAGGGGTATTCATGCGGTTCAAAACCTTCATTATTTCAATAGGTTTTGCAGTGGCTGGCTGCGTGCCGACTTATGTGGGCGACCCTGCTGATCTGGCTGAGCTGGCGGTTAAAAAATCTAATGCAAACCTGACTGTTGCGAGCACTCACAAGACAACTGAAAAACTGGCAGCTATTGCGGCGCTTGCGGGCAAATGGTCTGTCATACGCGGTGAAGGGCAAACACCGTGCGCACTGCAGTTGAAGACAGCGCAGTTTGGTGGAAATTATGCAGCAAGTTCCGTGTGTTCTGGTGAGCCAAATGTATGGTCGTGGAACATGAGGCAAGATGTTCTGCTTCTGTTTGATCACAGAAGTCAAGTGATTGCGTCTTTTCATGAAAGCGAAGGTGGCAATTGGCGTGAAGCGCGAGAAGGTGGGGACCCTGCGCTTGGTCTTGTTCGTTTGGGAGACTGACAAGACAGCAGAACACGGAGAGGTTGGACGTATTCTTTGGGGGGAATGAAATGAAGAGGTTTGTCGTTATCGCAAGTTTGCTGGCGCTTGCTGGCTGTCAAAGTGCTGGAGGAGGTGCTGAACCTTACAGTGCGTCTGTGCCTGCTGCGCAACCGCCCGCCACTGCTTCCTCTAACCAGAGTGTTGTTGCGCAGGATCAGGCTTCGCAGAGCAATACCTACAGCAAGGCAGATGGCACTGTTGTTACAAAGACAACAAGCAGCTCAGCTCAGGCAACAGTTGATCCGGGTACTGCGACTGCCTTTTTGGCTGGTGTGGCTGCGGCAGCAGCTCTTGGAAAACAAGAGGAACGCAGTTCAAAGCCGGTTGTGCAGGTGAAGGACATGGTTGGCGGCTGGACTGTTTATCTCAACTCTGAGGAGCGCGTCTGTGAGCTGACTCTCAGCACAGAACCAAAGGATGATGGGTACTCTGCCAGTTTCAATCACTGCATGGATGGGGATCTGTTCTTTGTTTCTAACTGGCGCATGAAAGGCCAAGAGCTCGTTTTGTTTGATAACTTCTCCCGCGCCAAAGGCAGTATGCGCATGACAGAATGGAACCGCTGGGAAGGCCAACTGGCAAGCAACAGCAAACCAATCACTATTGCGCGGTAGATGAGCGAGTGTCGGCTATGGTGCTGGCACGCTGTGGTGTTGAGGTTTCGGCTTTAGGTTCTTCTTCTTTCAGATCGTCTCTAGGATCAGAAGTAGTTACTATCCTGTTGCAGCAAATTGATCAGAATTACCGTAGTGGAGGCGTTTATGAAAATGGCGATCGTCTTTGACTGTGAGTTCCTTGTCGTTAAAAATGCGCCGAAGAGATTTTGGTGCGGTCCATATGACCCTGATCCGGTTATCGCCCAGATTGGTGCCGCCAAAATTTCGCTCAGTGATAGTTTTGAAATTGTTGATACATTCAAAGTCTACGTCAATCCAGTTGATCGGTATGGCAGCAAGTATACTCTTGATCCATTCTTCACAAAGCTGACGGGTATTGAGCAACAGACGATTGATAGCGCGGGTGTCTCTTTGCAGGAGGCCAATGAACAGTTCCGCGAGTTTTCTGAAGGTGCTAAACTTTGGTCTTGGGGGAAAGACGAACTGAATATGATGGCGATTAGTTGTTATATTGCAGGTATCAAGCCATGCATACCCGCAGATCAATTCGATAACGCCTGTAAGCTCATGCTCGCTGCGGGAATGCCTTATGAGGATATTGAACGGACGCGCAGCAACGACTTGGCAGATTACTTTGAGGTGGAGCATCCCCCATTAAGAGGGCACGACGCTTTGGATGATGCTCTCTCGGTTGCCTATGTCATACAACACCTTTTAAGGGAAAAGCGGCTTTCTCAAACGGATTTTGGACACGCCAGCTTGGAAGATAAACTTCTGACCTAGGTGCCGTGAATGCAGGCTCTGCGCTGAGTTCGCTGGATTTCCTCACTAGAGCTTCTGGATGATACTTATTTTCATCCTGCATTAGTTCGGCACCGCGCTTCTGAAAGCTACGGAGAGTACAGCGATCGCTTCTTCGGATTTACCGCTTCGAACTCTTGTATACAACATGATTGGTAATGCAGGGAAATCGGGCAGACTGAACTTCTCTCCAACGTCAACAGCACCAATTGGCAGCATTCACGGGCAAGGGCTGCGACGCCCAACCCAGCCATGACCTGAATGGCTCAGGCATGTTGGTAACGGCATTGCTCAATATGCGTGAAGTCATTGCCTTTCATGGTGAGTTTGAAAGGCATTGAAGGAGATAACATCGTTCTGTGACGTCTGATAGGTGGGTGTATCAGACTTGCTTGTCCATGATTTCCGCTGGCAGGTGGGCCATCCATTTGCGGCGGATTGCTTTTTCCAGATCGAGATCATTGCGGTCTGCATAAAGCAGAAGGTGGGCCAGCAGGTCTGCGGCTTCGTCTTCCTTTTGCATATGCAACTCTTTTGGAGTGGCTGAGCCAGAGCGCCCGCGACGGGTGGCCTTCATATGAGCTGCCGTCAGCTCTCCGAGCTCTTCCTGAAGTTTCGCAAGATACCAGATCTCATCTCGGTTGATGTTGAACCGCTTGGCGTAGATTGCTGATACTGTTTTTACAATGTGCAGAAGTACTTTGAATGTCATCGGATCTGACAGAAAGGTTGGGCTTTCTGCTGTTTTCACGCAGGCGAGCCGAAGGTTTGAGCAGGATGTGTGCTAGAGGAATCTCTGCGTCGCATCATATGTACTATTTATGCGCTTGTCATTCAGCGCCAGACAAAGATCTTTGACCGCATCCAATGAATGGATTGCCCGAAACTCATCGGTATGCGGCAGTATTGCCTGAATTCCGCGGGCTTTGGCCTCAAATTTGTCGTAGCGCAGCAGCGGATTGAGCCAGATTAGTCTTCTGCAAGACCTGTGGAGACGGTCCATTTCCAGGGACAGTTCGTCGTAGGCTTCCCGTTCCAGCCCATCCGTTATGAGCAGAACCACAGGGCCACCGTGGCAGACACGTCGGAGCCAGGTGCGGTTAAAGGCTTGGAGTGAGCTGGCGATGCGTGTGCCGCCGGACCAGTCTTCAACCTCATCCGTACAGGCCGCGAGGGCTTCGTCCGGGTCCTTCATGCGCAGGGCACGGGTGATGTTGGTCAGCCGTGTGCCAAACAGGAAGGTATGGGTTTTGCGCTTTTCTGACAGAGCATGCAGGAAGTGCAGCATGATGCGTGAATACTGGCTCATACTGCCCGAGATATCGCAGAGGGCAACTACGGGGGGATGAACCTGAGCAGGTGCTTTGTGTTTGAGATCGATGATGGAACCGCCTGCCTTCAGTGTGGCACGCATGGTTCTTCTGGCATCAACCTGTTTGCCCAGAGTGTGTGAATGGACGGGCTTGAAGCGACGAGAACGAACCTGATCTGCAGGCATAGTGAGGCGGGCGAGGGATCTGCGGGCTTCGGTAATCTCCTCGGCAGTCATCTGGGCGAAGTCCTTCTTTTGCAGGACTTCTTTTTCCGAGACGGTGAAGCGGGCGTCTACCTCTACCAGTGGTTTGGTTTCTTTGGCCTCGCGCTGCTTGTTGGCCTCAAAGGCATTGGCGACACGGGATTGAGCGGTGCGTGGCTTTTCTGGTTCGCGTTGTCCTGCCGGGGCAACGGGAGACAGCAGTGCCAGCATCTTTTCAACGAGGCCTTTGCTTTGCCAATAAAGCCGGAAGGCTTCATCGAAGACAGGTTGCTGGTCGCGTTTATGGACGAAGACAGAATGCAGGGTCCAGTAGAGGTCCTGCTTGTTCTCAATACCGTTGATGGTGACCGCGCTCACTGCATCCACCACAGAAGACGGGCCCGCAGGCAAGCCCGCTTTGCGCAGGGTTCTGGCAAAGTGGACGATGTTTTCCGTGATGCGCCCATGCGGTGGGCGCGGAGATGGTGCGGGGGCGAGGGTATCCTGCATCAGGTAAGGCTATGCTGTTGGGGCAGGCATGCTGCCAGCGATGGTGGCCTGTGAGTTGGCTTCCATTCGGATCTCGTCAAGGATCGCACGGGTTCTGGAGCCTTTGATGCGGTCGATGTCTTCCTGATACTTGAGCAGGACACCGAGTGTGTCGGACACCATTTCCGGATCGAGCGCGACTTCTTGCAGCTCTGTGAGGGCGGTTGCCCAATCCAGAGTTTCAGCGACACCCGGTTTTTTGAAGAGGGCGTCATCCTCACGCAGCTTTTGCACGAAGGCGACGACCTGCCCGGAAAGGGTTGCTGCGGCTGTTGGCAGTTTGGTCTGCACGATCTGAAGTTCGCGCTCTGCTGTCGGGTAGTCCACCCAATGATAGAGGCAGCGGCGTTTCAGGGCGTCGTGGATTTCGCGGGTGCGGTTGGTGGTGATGATGGTGATCGGCGGTTCCTCGGACTTGATGGTGCCGAGTTCCGGGATGGTCACCTGACTGTCTGCCAGTACTTCCAGCAGGAAAGCCTCGAAGGCTTCATCGGTACGGTCCAGTTCGTCGATCAGGAAGATCGGCGCGCCAAGCTCCGTGGTTTCCAATGCCTGAAGCACCGGGCGCTTGATCAGGAAACGAGGGCTGTAGAGCGCGGTGTTGAGGTTCTCGCGGTTTACGCTGCCGGATGCTTCAGCCATTCGGATTTCGACCATCTGAGCGGCATAGTTCCACTCGTAAACGGCGGAGGAGACGTCCAACCCTTCATAACATTGCAAGCGGACCAGTGGACGGTTGAGCGTGGCTGAGAGGACTTTGGCGATTTCGGTTTTACCAACGCCTGCCTCGCCTTCCAGGAAGAGGGGGCGTTTCATGCGCAGAGACAGGTGCAGCACGGTTGCGAGTGCGCGATCTGCCAGATACCCGCCAGAACTTAAGAGCGTGAGGGTTTCCTCAATGGAGTTTGGTAGATCAACCTTGCTGCTCATAAATAGTCTGCTCCCGCCCTGTCATCTGCTGCGCTTTGATTTGCGCCTTGCGATCATAATAGGGAGAAAAACGTATATTGAAAGCGGATTGTTCTGCGCAGGTTAGCCGTGTTGCTCAACGGTTTGTGAGGCCAAGGCCCATGCCGTCGCGCATGACGGTGGTGGCTTGCCGGGTGAAGGTGCCGCCTGCTTCTTCATGCAGGGTGAAGCCCGGCAGGATCTGGAGCGGGGCTTTGCTGGCGGCCACTGCGCGGACAATGATGCGGGTGGCTGGTGCGTCGGCTGTTGGCCGGATCGGGATGATATCAATGGCTCCGAAACGGCGTTGCATGGGGTCGAGGAGGTCTTGCAGGCCATCTGCTCTGAAGATGATGGAGAGCGTTCCGCCGTCCTTAAGCAGATCTTTCGCGGTCTTGATCCAAGGCTCGATGCCGCGTTCGTCCAGCGCGTGGGCTGGGGCACGGTCTGATTTTGGCGTGACGCGAAAGCGGGTGCTGTCGTAGTAAGGCGGGTTCATGATCACATGATCCGCGATGGATGAGCCAAGTCCGCTTTGGTGGCGAATGCTGCCCTTTGCGGTGAGGTTGGCTTCCAGAATGGAAACTCGCTCTGCAAAACCTGCGTTTTCCGGCAGGGAGAGACCTTTACGGGCCAAAGCTGCGGTGACAGGGTCAACCTCCACACCGACGGCTTTGATATTTGGCAGGCGATGAGCCGCGCAAAAAGCTGCGGTGCCAACGCCTGTGCCCAGGTCGTAAAGTGTGCCAGTTGTGGTTTGTGGCAGGGACGCTGCCAGATAAACAGCATCCAGTCCGGCTCTGTGACGGCCTTTTGCTGGTTGTTCAACCATGACCTTACCGCCGAGGAACTTGTCCTTGGTGGTTTGTTGCTGAGATTGAGGTGTTTCAGGGTTGGTCATGGCGGTGCCGGATCACATAAGTCGCAATAACGCACTGATACAGGCTGCCGGTTTTCATGCAATCCCTATTGTTTATCTAAAGAGAAGTTTTCACGCGTCTTTTAGATAGTGCTCTAATCCAGCATCGCGCATAAGTTGACAGGCTTCATCCATCCGATCTGCTTCCACCATGATCCGGCGTGGTAGAAAACCAAGTGAGCCATCCAGTATGCTCATGTTGGTATCGGCGACGAAGTAGATGATCTCAGCGCCTCCCAGCAGTGCTTCAAGATGCGAGATGAGGACGGGATCTGTTGTTCTGATGAGTTCTTCCACGATGATGTCCTCTTGAAGAGTGTTGCCTATTTTGCCAGAAAGTATGCAGGTTAGGGTTGGTATTGTGAAAAAAACTAATTGTGATTGGTAAATTATCCCTTCGACACTACTTTATTGGCAGCAAATTCTTACTAAAGCTTGCCCGAGACTATCTACCAACCTATTGTCCCGTTGGAATCAAAATAGAGGTATCCCGTGGGCGTTGTTGGTCTTCAATCTCAGACAGCCAAACCAGCTGGAATTCAGGGGCTCGTAGAGCTCGTTTCAGGTGACATGGAGAAGGTGAACGAGCTGATCCTCTCCAAAGCCGGTTCTAATGTTGAGCTGATCCCGGAAATCGCGCGCCATCTGATTGACTCAGGTGGGAAGCGTTTGCGCCCGATGTTGACACTGGCGTTTGCGCAGATGTTTGAATATGAGGGCGACGGTCATGTCATCCTCGCAGCATCTGTTGAATTTATGCACACTGCAACTTTGCTGCATGATGATGTGGTTGATGAAAGCGATATGCGCCGCGGTAAGCTGGCTGCTCGCAAGTTGTGGGGCAACCAGGCCAGCGTGCTGGTGGGTGACTATCTGCTTGGTCAGGCCTTCAAGATGATGGTTGATGTGCACTCTCTGGAAGCGCTGCGCATTCTTTCTGAAGCCTCCGCGATTATTGCAGAGGGTGAAGTGCTTCAGCTGGGTGCTGCGCAGGATACCACCACGACCTATGAAATGTACCTGCGGGTGATTGAGGCGAAGACTGCTGCGCTGTTTGCTGCTGCTTGTGAGGTTAGCCCTGAGATTGCTGATAAGGGTGATGAGATCCGCGTTGCTGCACGCAAGTTCGGTCTTGAGCTTGGTTACGCCTTCCAGCTGGTTGATGATGCACTGGATTATGGCGGTGCAACTGTTGACCTTGGTAAGGATGTTGGTGACGACTTCCATGAGGGTAAGATCACATTGCCAGTCATCTACGCTATGGAGCGTGGTAGCGATGAGGACAAAGCGTTCTGGAAACGTTGTCTGGAAGATGGAGACATCAAAGACGGCGATCTGGACCACGCGATCAAGCTGCTGAACGACACCGGCGCTCTGGCAGACACTGTACAGCGCGCACGCGACTATGGAGCATCTGCAATCGACGCTCTGTCCAGCCTGCCAGACGGCCCTGCTAAGCAGGCGCTGAAAGAAGCAGTGGACTTCTGTATTGCGCGTGTGAGTTAATCAGAGAGCAGTTTGAAGAAATTGAAAGGCGCCGCGGCAGAAATGCCCGGCGCTTTTTTGTTGGCGGTATTGGGAATGGGAATTGCGTATCAAGGGTACACGATAGCAGGTGTTGAAGATGAGACTCGAGCAAAAATCCAAACTAAATAGTAGTTCGCACTGCTGCTTGTCTTAAAATAAAGATGCAGCAGTGCATTGAAAAAACTATTTTAAATCAAGCTTTTTGCAGCTTGTAGTCGTAATAGTCTCGGTAGTTCTTGTTGTACTCTTCTTGCTCAATGGGCATATCAAGTGATGCACGCAATCTGTTCGCGATATGTTGTCTGGACCATGTAATAGCTGCCAGTCCGGAATCTTTTTCTGCTTCCAGTTCTGATATGACCTGAAGGACTTTGGTGCTTAGATCCTCACCGTTTTCGCTCGCGCTCCAGGCATTGCTCGCAACGACAGATGCTCCTGTTGCTACAGCCATTGTGGAACCGCGCGTTAACAGCGTGCGCCGATTGATATGCGTATCTTTACCTTTGAAATCCATTTAATTTTTCCCTTAGAATGTACTTCGGCAATTAAAGATCAGGGGCTTTTTTGATGGGGTATCGGCTTCGGTAGAGCCCCTGATCTGTGGCTTTCAATGTAGTTTAGATATCTTTTACATCTGCGATGTTGATGTTGAGCGCAGCTGCAACACCTGTGCCGTAAGCAGGGTCCGCGCGGTAACAGTTGCGGACATGACGGTGTTGGATCTCAATACGTGCGGGGCTAAGCGAGCGGGCTGTGTTTGCAAACAGAGCTTCTTTCTGTTCTGCATTCATTGAGCGGAAAAGAGCACCGGGCTGAGAATAATAATCTTCATCCACTCGGTGATCCCAATGGCCTGCAGCACCCTCCAGGGAAAGCGGTGGCTCGGAGAAATCTGGCTGTTCTTGCCATTCCCCAAACATGTTTGGTTCATATCCAATACGCGAACCATTGTTGCCATCAACCCGCATGGCTCCGTCGCGGTGATAGGAATGGAATGGGCAGCGCGGTGCATTGACCGGGATTTGCGAGTGATTAACTCCAAGACGATACCGCGCAGCATCACCATAAGAGAACAGGCGGCCTTGAAGCATTTTGTCGGGAGAAAAACTGATGCCAGGCACAATTGTTGAAGGCGCAAATGAAGCCTGTTCAACCTCAGCGTAGTAGTTCTCTGGATTTTTGTTGAGTTCAAGCTCGCCAACTTCGATCAACGGATAATCTGACTTAGGCCATACCTTTGTTAGATCAAACGGGTTGATGTGATAATTGCCAGCCTCTTTTTCTGGCATAATCTGGACCGAAAGTTTCCATTTCGGGAAATCGCCATTTTCAATGCTGTCATAAAGGTCCCGCTGGTGACTTTCACGATCATGCGCGACGATTTGAGCGGCCTCTTCATCCGTCAGGTTTTTGATACCTTGTTGGGTTTCAAAATGGAATTTAACCCAATAACGTTCGTTGTCCGCGTTGATGAAACTATAGGTATGACTTCCAAAACCGTGCATATGGCGATAAGTCGCCGGAATACCTCGATCTGACATAACGATCGTGACCTGATGCAGAGCTTCAGGCAGATTTGTCCAAAAATCCCAGTTGTTATCAGCGCTACGCATATTTGTGCGTGGGTCACGTTTTACTGCATGGTTCAGATCTGGAAATTTTAGCGGGTCGCGGAGAAAGAAGACTGGCGTATTATTGCCTACCAGATCCCAATTGCCTTCTTCAGTATAGAACTTCATGGCGAAACCGCGAATATCACGCTCTGCGTCAGCAGCGCCGCGCTCACCAGCCACGGTCGAGAACCGCATGAACAAGTCGGACTTCTTGCCAATTTCAGAGAATATCTTAGCGCGAGTGAATTTGGTGATGTCGTTGGTTGTTGTGAAAGTTCCATAAGCTCCTGACCCTTTGGCATGCATTCTGCGCTCAGGGATAACCTCACGATCAAAGTGAGCCATTTTTTCTAGGAACCAAACATCCTGCAGCAGAGCTGGACCGCGAGGCCCGGCGGTTTGAACGTTCTGGTTGTCAGGAACTGGAGAACCAAAGGCGGTGGTCAACTTAGGCGTATTAGTCATATTCTCTCCGCATTTTATTATGCCTGAAGGATGATTTCAGAGTGGAGAAAATCAAAATCAAATAAACTTATTGAGCCATAACTTGTCTTGATGATGTTGCAACAACGATTGGAAAAGGTAGGGCCGGCCAAGGTTTTACCCGCTGGAAACTTGCTGGTATTGTAGTGGGTACCTGAGGACAACTGCGGATTGCAGGTAAACCCGTTGGCAAACCAGACCATAGGCGAACTGTGTTTAGCTCACGAATGATCGAGTGAATCAGTGATGGGAAAGGTGAGCTTGGTTTGGAGGCAAAGATAGGGAAGTGTGTCCCCATCATGAATCCACTTGGCTGCAGGAACGGGCTGCCGCTCCCCAAAAGGCATTTATGGAAGTGGCCTGTATGCACATAAGTTGGATTTAAATCCGTGCTGCTCTGATCCACCAGTTTTCTCGTGCCTCTTGCAAGTGGGAGGCTATGGCTTGGGCGGATTGCAGGGTTTCAACAAGGGCGAAGCAGGTGGCGCCGGAGCCGGACATGCGGGCGAGGAGGGTTTCTGGCTGGGAGGCCAGAAGGTCCAACACCTCGGAAACTTCTGAAGCCTGAGAGATGGCCCTGCCAAGCAGGCGCTGAAAGAAGCCATGGACTTCTGTATTGCCTGTGTGCGTCAATCGAAGAGCAGTCGAAGAATGTAAAAACGCCGTAGCAGAAATGCCCGGTGCTTTTTTTGTTGAGCCAGTACTATGAATGAAGATCAACTTGTCTTGTGAAAAGGTGGTGATTGCGGCTCTATTTTTGAGTTTGTAGCTGACTGTAAGCGCGGGGTGTTGAGTGATCGATGACAGATCAAGATCTGAGCGGTAAGTCTAGCGCCCTCTCAGGGTAGTGGGGGGGGGACACTCTCAGAATGAGGCTTTGCTTCTAATTGAATGTGATTGAGATTCTTCTCTGATAACTCACCTACCCGCCGGAAGGGAATTTCTCACTCGTCGACAATAATGCGGCTGCGAGCACTTGGTGATGCACAAAAAACTGGATAAGTATTTTTATGCACTTGGCACAAGTGGGTTAAATTCTCCAAGGTATATAGTAATATCAACAAATGTTATTTTTGCATACATACATATATTAATTAGACAACTTGTCGGTAATTTTATGAAAAAGCCTATTATTGGAATAGACCTAGGAACAACCAACTCCTTGCTGGCCATTTTTGAAGATGGGGCTCCTCGCATACTTGCGAACAGTCTTGGAAAACTGTTGACTCCGTCTGTTGTGGCGGTTCGAAATTACGGGCTTCTTGTTGGTCAAGCAGCTTGGGATATTGCGGCGAGTGAGCCTCAAATGGCTGCCGCAGCATTCAAACGAAAAATGGGCGCGAATGCAAAAATCAGGCTTGGCCCATATGACCTAACCGCTCCTGAGCTTTCATCTCTTGTTTTGAAAAAATTGAAATTTGATGCAGAAACTGAACTTGGTACAGAGATTACAGATGTCGTAGTATCCGTTCCTGCCTATTTCAATCAGATTCAGCGTGAGGCAACGCAAACTGCCTGTCTTCTTGCAGGACTGACACCATTACAGCTGATTAATGAGCCGACTGCCGCAGCGCTTGCTTACGGCCTGAATGATCGTGAAGGCGAAAGCCAGTTTATGATATTCGATTTAGGCGGAGGCACTTTTGATGTAACCGTGCTAGAACATTATGATGGTGTAATGGAGGTTAAAGCATCTTCAGGTGATGCATATCTTGGTGGTGAAGACTTTACGCGCATCATTCAATCTCTGCTCGCCGATGATATCGGTAAAGAGCTTGATATACTATCAATTGAAGATCAAAATAGACTTTTATACTTTGCGGAGAAAGCAAAGCAACAGCTATCTTCTGATGAAGCCTTTGAATTTAAATTTTCGCTTGCTTCAAGTGAGGAAGAGTTTAAAGCCTGCCTTTCGCCAGAAGCTTTTGAGGCTGCTGCGGGGGCACTGATTAAACGTATGCGGCGACCAATTCATGCTTGTCTTTATGATAATGATGGCAACCGACGTGATATTGACCGAGTTATACTTGTTGGTGGGGCTACCCGGATGCCACTGGCCAAGCGTCTAGCTGCTCGTGAAGCGCACTTGTTTCCAGATGCTACGATTAATCCAGATCATGCCGTGGTCATGGGTGCTGCTATACAAGCTGCATTGATTGCGGAAGATAAGGCCCTTGATGATGTTGTGATGACAGATGTGTCTCCGTTTTCGGTTGGAGTTGGATCTTCTTGGGAAGGGGTGTCAGGAAAACGCATTTCTGATCTGTTTGTACCAATCATAGAGCGTAACACACCTTTGCCCGCCAGTCGGTCAGAAAGATTTCGCACGACGGCCGACAATCAGACACGTATGTGCATAGATGTTTATCAGGGGGAAGCGGCTCATGTTCATGATAATATTGCATTAGGCGAGTTCAATGTGTGCATTCCAAGAAATAAAGCCGGGAAAGAAGCCGTTGATGTTCGCGTTACTTATGACGTTTCCGGTTTGATTGAGATTGAGGCAAAATGCGATTCCACTGGTGTAAAGAACACCATGATTGTTGAGACAAATACAAGCAAGTTAGATGACGTAGAGATTAAGCAGAAGATCGCGTCACTGGCTCATTTAAAAGTTCACCCGAAAGACGATGAAGCCAATCTAGCCCTATTAAGCCGGCTTAACAGATTGTTCGAAATGACAATGAGTGATAATCGCGAAGAAATAATGCATATGATGGTCGACTTCCAAAGTGTGCTTGAAAAGCAAGATCCAAAACTCATTAAGGTTCAGCGCGATGAGTTAAGCAAACAACTTGACATGATTGATCGCTTCTATGTCAGTTGATTGGCCATGGTCTCAGCTTGGCCTTTTGGGCCCTTCAACACTACGCGAAATCAAACGGTCTTATGCGGTAAAGTTGAAGGCTATAGATCGTTCGGATCCCGAGGTATTTCAAGCATTACAGCGAGCCCGGGAGGCTGCATTAAAGCTTTCACTCGACAATGATGCCCCTCAACAGGCGCGCCCGAAGATTAAAGATCTGTTGCACCAGCAGACTGATGGCGTGGATAACAGTAATAAGACCGATGAGTTTCCGTCGACCATAAAGCCTGTTTCATCTACTGACCCTAAAATTAGCACAAAGGCGCAAGCGACCAGTTATGCCGATTATAAATCCATCAATATTGACTATGAGGTATCAGAGAACGATCAATCAAGACAGAAGGTGGAAAGTGTAAAACTTGAAATCGAGAACCAAACTGACTTTGAGGCGCAAGGCTTTGAAGTACAAGACTTCGGAAAGCCTTTTGCTCAAGTGAGCGAGAAAGACCAAAATACACTTGAGCCAGAGATCACCGAAAAGCTCAAGGAGCTGCTCGCGCGCGCGGAATATCCTTCCATACCCATACTTTTTAAGCAGTCGCGATATCAAGAAAGCTTTGAAACACAACGTGTATTCGAACGTTTGCTAGCACTCGAAGCGAAAAGGCTACTGACAGACGAAAATAAGATCCCCGAAACACTTGCAATTGTTATTGATGAAGAGTTTGCGTGGAGTATTGACGCGATTGCAGCGAGCAGGCGGCTTAACTCCATTCCCAACGTTGGGTTTGTCGTAGCTAGTTTAAAGGCACCAAGCAGTACCCAAGAGCAGCCAGTTGAAGAGCCGCTGACAAGCAAGGACGTATTCATGTTCATATGCATTGTCGCAGTTATTGCACATTCGATTTACTCAGGGTTTTGGTTGACAACTGACCCAGAGGAGTCACGAATTCTGCATACATTCATCACGCTAGTTGCTTCTTTTTTCTACATAGTCCTGCTAGCAGCGCCGTTCTACGTTGTTTGGTTTATTAGCTTTCCACTCAGAAAATATGGACTAAACCGGTTAGCAAAGTGGGTGTTTAGCAGATTTCCAGAGAATTTTCGCAACTGGGTTTTGGCACAGAAACTTGAGGCAAAAGAAGTTCCACTAATAATTGCGATGTGTATATGTCTGTTGCAAGCGGCGCTCAATAACTTCGGGATACCCCTCTCGAATCTGGTTGCCTCCTAGCAGATCAGCCGGATACCATATGCATTGCATATAAGTGTGGAGGAGCTCCATTGTCGAATTCCCTTAACACCGTCGCGTATTAATGAGTGCTAATTTGTTGAGTTCTAAAGGGGCTGGCGGAAGGTAACGTCTGATACGCTCTGATATCCAAACAGTCATCTTTGCTGATACTACCCATAACTGGATGTCGATGAGCCACAGCTTCTGTTGCCGCGGTTCCAACCTAAATCCGGGCCGCTCTGATCCACCAGTTTTCTCGTGCCTCTTGCAAGTGGGAGGCTATGGCTTGAGCGGCTTCTAGGGTTTCAACGAGAGCGAAGCAGGTGGCGCCGGAGCCGGACATGCGGGCGAGGAGGGTTTCTGGCTGGGAGGCCAGAAGGTCCAACACCTCGGAAATTTCTGAAGCCTGAGAGATGGCAGGTTTTTGCAGGTCGTTGCGGCAAGTTTTAAGCCAGTTGGCCAATGCCTTCATGCTTTCGAACTGTGCTGGCATTTCTGGCAGCGGGGCATTGTCCTTCTTCTCCAGAGCGTGGAAAATGGTTGGAGTTGAAACTTCGACCAGTGGGTTCACCAGCACTATGGCACCTGATGGAAAGCCAGAGAGTGGCTCGATGATTTCGCCAATGCCGCGGATGCGTGCTGGATTTTCTTCCAGGCACATAGGCACGTCAGCACCAAGGCTCAGGGACAGTTTGGAGAGGTCGGCAGGAGATGGGGATGCGCCCCAGATTTTTGCAAGTGCCCGAAGCGTGGCAGCCGCATCTGCGGAGCCGCCGCCAATGCCTGCCGCGACGGGCAAAGACTTATCCAGCTCAATCTGTGCACCTGATGTGGATGGCACATGTTCTGCCAGCATCTGCGCGGCTTTGATGACCAGATTGTCAGCAGATTCACCCAGTAATTTTGCTGCGAATTCACCAGTGATCTGGAGTGAAAGGTGAGGGGCTGGCTCAACCGAGATCTGGTCACCGACTTCCGGGAACACCACAAGACTGTCGAGCATGTGGTAGCCGTCTTCTCGCTGACCAGTGATGTGGAGCGCAAGGTTCACCTTGGCACGGGCTAATTCCTCAACCCGTGCTGCCTTTGTATCTTCCAAAGTCATCATACTATGATCGTGTTATGAACTACTTGTTGTCAGTGGAGCTCGCCAGACCAACCGGAACAGCTTCGTCCATGCCGTTTTCAATTTTGTCGAGAATGCGCTTCAGATCTTCTGGCTCTGGCTCAAGGTCGCGGGCATGGTTCCACTTGAACCGTGCTTCCAGTTTGCGGCCAACTTGCCAGTAGGCGTCGCCCAGATGATCGTTAATGATTGGGTCATGTGGACGCAGAGCGACGGCTCGTTCCAGCTTTTCGGCAGCTTCCTCATAACGGCCAAGACGATAGTAAACCCAGCCGAGACTGTCGACGATGTACCCATCGGTTGGACGCAGGCGAACAGCGCGTTCAATCATCTTTTGAGCTTCATCGAGCTTCAGACCACGATCCACCAGGGAGTATCCGAGGTAGTTGAGGATCATCGGCTGTTCAGGCTTGAGGGTCAAAGCTTCACGGAAATCTTTTTCAGCTGCGTCCCACTTGTCCTGACGCTCGCGGGTGATGCCGCGGAAATATAGGATCGTCCAGTGGTTTGCCTGAATTTCGCTGAGGGTATCCAAACCCTGATTGTAAGAGGTTTCTGCCTCTTCAAAGAGGGAATGACCGCGCAACACGTTACCCAAAGACGTAATGGCTTCCAGATCGCTTGGGTCTGCTTTCACCAGCTTTTCCAGATGTGCGCGGGCTTCTTCCAGATTGTCCAGAATGTTGTAATGGAGCGCGATCTGGATTTCAGCTTCGCGTTTCATTGGAGATCCGTCAGATACCGCTGACAGATATTCAATGGCGCGTTCATTGTCGCCAAGCTGCTCAAATAAGGAGGCCAGACCAATCAGGGCTGAATCGTTCTTCGGATTGAGGTAGGTGGCGAGCTGCAGGTAATTTGCGGAGAGCTCTTCGCCTTCTTTGCTGACAGCTATGCCAAGACCATGCAAGGCTTCTGCCAGACCTTCAGCTGGTGACTTGGCGACAGATTCAATAACCTCACCGCTCTCAATCTTGTCTCTCAAAGTGACGAGGAGCGGGTGTTCTGGAATGAGTTGCTCGTATTCGGCAACGATATCCAGCGCTTCTTGTTGTCTGCCAGAGGCGGCGAGCATGCGGGTGTAGGAAATGGCATTGCGCAGAGCGCCGCGGTCAATCTCGTAGGCTGCCTTGTAAAATTCTGCAGCTTGATGGGGATTGTTGTTGTACTCGGCGAGCAGGCCTGCGTTGAAGTTGATGAAGAGGTCAAACCACTTGGCACCTGTGGTGCTTGTCAGATCTGCGATGGCTTCATCTGTTTTGCCCTGACCTGCTTTGACCCAGGCTGAAACAAGAGCAAAGCTCAGGCGGGACAGCGGGTTCACATTTTGTGTGACAGCGTCTGGCAGTTCGGTGGTGAAGTCACCTTCGTGGATGCGCTGCGCGGCAACGGCCAGCTGCGCAAGGAAGTGCTCACTGTCTTCTTCCAGAATGCGATTTGCCAGAGGGAGCGCTTTTTCAACATTGCCATTTGCCAGAGATGTGACAAATGCGCGGTCGAGAATGTAAAAATTAGCCGGATCACCTTGCAGAGCTGAGGTGAAATAGTTGGACGCGGCGGCCAGATCCTGAGCGAGAAGGGCGCTTCTGCCTGACAGGTAACTTCCTGACAGAGAGCTTGCAGCCGGTAAGGACTGGGAGTTTGCCTTCGCGCTTTGTGCGGGGACAAGTGGTGAGCTCACCATAACAAGCGCCAGCGCTGAGGCCATTAAGGCCCTTTTTGAGAATCTGCTTTTATTAACAGAATGATAGGTCATACGGCCATTGTTCTGAGCAGAAGCAGAATTGGAGCGGAACAGCGCAAAATAGCTTGTCAGGGTCATATATGTCTCTCATTGAGAGCCGATTGCGACTCAATATTACATCAATCTGTTAGTAGCGAAGAATGGCGTTTTTATAGCAGCCGGATAACTCACCGCATGTTGTTAAGTGTATCCGAACATTCTTTCAATTGAACCTACATTTTTTCAAGTATCTGCGGATAAGTAAGTATATTGATATTTCTCAAGAATTCAGAAGTATTTACGCAATAACACTAAGGTCGAGGTCTGAGTCTCTTGCTATAATGACCCTGTTCATTGCAGATAGTGGGCAGTGGTGCAATTCCAAGTGAGATTGGTTGTCGTCTCACTCAATAAAGGGGGGTGTTATGACCAAGTGGGTCTACATCTTTGGAGAAAACAAAACCGAGGGCGATGCTTCTATGAAGGAGCTGCTGGGCGGTAAGGGTGCAAACCTTGCCGAGATGAGCAGACTAGGATTGCCTGTCCCTCCCGGCTTTACCATTACAACTCAAGTTTGCACGCACTATTATGATGAAGGCCAGCAGTATCCTTCCGAGCTTAAAGAGCAGGTTCATGCTGCCATTGCGGCTGTTGAAGAGCTGACAGAGCGTAAGTTCAACAGCACGTCCAAACCGCTGCTGTTGTCTGTGCGTTCCGGTGCCCGTGTTTCCATGCCGGGTATGATGGATACGGTTCTGAATCTGGGTCTCAACGACCGGACTGTTGAAGCGCTGGCCAAAGATGCAAACGATGACCGGTTTGCTTATGACAGCTATCGTCGTTTCATCCAGATGTACTCTGATGTAGTGTTGGACGTAGACCACGATCACTTCGAAGAAATTCTGGAGGATTTCAAGGACGAGCACGACCACTCCCTTGATACTGACCTGACCGGTGACGACTGGAAACAGATCGTTGCGGCTTATAAGGACAAGGTTGAAGAAGAGCTTGGTCGTCCTTTCCCTGAGGATCCTGAAGAGCAGCTCTGGGGTGCCGTTGGCGCCGTGTTCAAGAGCTGGATGATCCCACGGGCCAAGACTTACCGCGCCCTGCATGAAATCCCAGAGGACTGGGGCACTGCAGTGAACGTGCAGGCGATGGTGTTTGGTAACACAGGCGAAAACTCTGCGACTGGTGTTGCCTTTACCCGTAACCCGTCCACTGGTGAAAACGCGCTTTATGGCGAATTTCTCATCAACGCGCAGGGTGAAGATGTTGTTGCGGGTATTCGTACGCCGCAGGATATCACCGAGAAAGCCCGCATTGAGGCGCATTCCGAAAAACCATCTCTTGAAGCGACCATGCCTGAGGTGTTTGCGGAGTTCCAGGCTGTTTGTGACAGGTTGGAGACCCATTACCGCGATATGCAGGATCTGGAGTTTACCGTTGAGCACGGCAAGCTTTGGATGCTTCAGACCCGTAATGGTAAGCGGACGCTGAAAGCTGCGCTGAAGATTGCGGTTGATATGGCCGAGAGCGGTCTGATCACCAAAGAAGAAGCCGTCGCGAGCATTGCGCCGTCTTCTCTGGACCAGTTGCTGCATCCAACCATTGATCCTGCCAGTGAACGGGATGAGCTGACTGTTGGTTTGCCAGCTTCTCCGGGTGCTGCTTGCGGTGCGATCGTGTTCAACTCTGACGATGCTGAAACAGAAAAGGCCAATGGCCGCCCTGTTATTCTGGTTCGTACAGAGACCAGCCCTGAAGACATTCATGGCATGCATGCCGCGGAAGGCATTTTGACAACACGTGGGGGTATGACCAGTCATGCGGCTGTTGTTGCGCGCGGTATGGGTAAACCTTGTGTCGCTGGTGCTGGAACCATTCGTGTTGATGCCCGTAATGAGATCATGACGGTTGATGGTCGCAGCTTTGGCAAGGGTGATACAATCACCATTGATGGCGGCAATGGTCAGGTGCTTGCTGGCAAAGTTCAGATGCAGGAGCCTGAGCTTTCTGGTGACTTCAAAAAGCTGATGGAATGGGCTGATAATATTCGCCGCATGAACATTCGCACCAATGCAGAAACGCCTGCTGATGTGAAGGTGGCGCTTTCTTTTGGTGCTGAAGGCATTGGTCTGTGCCGTACCGAGCATATGTTCTTTGAAGGTGAGCGTATTCTTGCAGTGCGTGAGATGATCCTGTCTGACACGGTGAAGGAGCGTAAAGCTGCGCTTGCGAAGTTGCTTCCGATCCAGCGTCAGGACTTCATCGATATCTTTGAGCTGATGGTTGATCGCCCGGTCACCATTCGTTTGCTTGATCCGCCATTGCATGAGTTCCTTCCGAAAACGGAAGAGGACATTGCTGAAGTCGCCAAGCAGATGGACATTGATCCGGAAGAGCTGCGTGAGCGGGCGGAAGAGCTGGAAGAGTTCAATCCGATGCTTGGCAATCGTGGCTGCCGCTTGCTGATTTCCTATCCGGAAATTGCAGAGATGCAGGCGCGGGCTATCTTTGAAGCTGCTCTTGACGTTTCCAAGCGCCATGGCCGTAAGGTGACACCTGAGATTATGGTGCCGCTGGTTGGTTTGAAGAGCGAGTTGGATATTGTTCGCGAAAGCATTGACGGTACAGCTGCAGTTGTGGCCAAGGAACTGGGCGAAAAGCCTGCGTACTCTGTTGGCACCATGATTGAGTTGCCACGGGCCGCGCTGCTTTCTGAAGAGATTGCTGCGTCTGCCGAGTTCTTCTCTTTTGGCACCAACGATCTGACGCAAACCACCTTTGGCATCTCTCGTGATGATGCCGCGTCCTTCCTGGGCAAGTATCAGGAGCGGAAGGTGATGGAGAAGGATCCGTTCGTTTCTCTGGATGTGGACGGTGTTGGCCAATTGGTGAAACTTGCAGCCACGAATGGCCGTAAGACGAAAGCTGATATCAAACTTGGTATTTGCGGGGAGCATGGGGGTGATCCAGCCTCCATCGCCTTCTGCGAAACTGTTGGTTTGAATTACGTGTCCTGTTCTCCATTCCGTGTTCCTGTTGCACGTCTTGCTGCTGCTCAGGCAGTGCTGGCACAGCGGAACAAGGGGTGAGTGGCTTTGTGAAAAAGGAGAGGAGCTGGCCTCGGTCGGCTCCTGCCAATCTGGAAGACCTGAGAGCTGGCGGTAAGCCAGCTCTTGCACGTTTGCTCAGCGCTATTGAGAGCTATGAGGGGCATCCTCAGTTGATCTCTTTACTGGATGAGGCGTTGCAAAACCCAATCGCGCATGTAATCGCGCTAACCGGACCTCCCGGTGTTGGGAAATCCACCCTGACAAATGCAATGATTTCGGACTATCGCCGCGTAGACAAAAGCGTTGGGGTGATTGCGGTTGACCCATCGTCTCAGGTGACAGGTGGCTCGCTGTTGGGCGACCGGACGCGTTTGTCTACTGATCCAGAAGACCAGAAGATTTTCGTGCGCTCCATGGCGGCTCGTGACCGGCTTGGGGGACTTTCTGAGCACGCTATCGCGGCGGTGGTCCTGATGCGGGCTGTGATGGACCGGGTGATTGTGGAGAGTGTTGGTATTGGGCAATCTGAGGCCGATGTAGCCCTTGTGGCTGATACCTGCGTGCTTTGCATACAGCCAGGGTCTGGCGACAGCCTTCAGTTTATGAAGGCAGGCATCATGGAACTGCCGGACATTATCTGCGTGACCAAGGCTGATATGGGGGACGTTGCCAGCCGTGCCCGTGCGGATGTGGAAGGTGCCATGAGCTTGAGTGCGAAGCGAGGGGACTGGAAGGTGCCTGTGCTGATGCTGAGTGCAATGGACAACAGAGGTCTTAGTGAGCTTATTGATGCCTGCGACAGGCATCACTCCATGTTGCACGAGAGTGGTGGTCTTGCGGTTCAGCGCTGTGATCAGGTGAAGGCCTGGCTCGTGGATCAGCTTAAGATGCAGTTTGGGCAACAGGGCGTTGCGGTGCTGAAAAATTCCGGTGTGCGCTGGGAGGAAGCGGCCAAGCGACCATTTGCTTTCAAGCAGGAAACCAGCGAGACATTTGCTGCGATCTGGAAGAGTTTTTCTGAAAACTAAGTCGAGATGACAACCGGTTGGGAAGGACGCAGATTACTCTGCTGCGCCCACTCTGATTTTGCGTGGTTTCTGTTCCACGTCTTCGTCCATGTCATCACGCCACAGACGGAACTTGCCAAGCGGGATTGGGCGGGAAAACAGATAGCCTTGCATCATTGGGCAATCCATAGTGAGCAGAAGCTCTTTCTGTTCTTCCTCTTCCACGCCTTCAACACACACCTCCATGCCGAGACGAAGTCCCAGGGTGATTGAGCTTGCCAGAATTTCTCTGGCTTTGGCATCCGTCACTGCGCCATTGATGAAGGAACGATCGATCTTGATTTTGTCGAACAGATCGCGGCGCAGATAGCTGAGAGATGAGAAGCCTGTTCCGAAATCATCCAGCGCAATTTTAACGCCGAGATTACGAAGGCGTTCGATGACTTCAACCACAGTCTCTGAGTAGTTGATGAGAACGTCTTCGGTGACTTCCAGCTCCAGACGGTTAGGTTCCAGCTGGTACTTTTCAAGCAAGGTGTTGACCAGCTCTGGGAATTCCGGGTGCCGCAACTGGGTTGGAGAGACGTTCACGCACATGGTGACGTCATTCAGGGTTGAGCCATCCTTGATCGCGTTCTCCAGAACCCATTCACCAATGCGATTGATGAGCATGGATTCTTCAGCAACTGGCAAAAACGCTGCTGGTGGCAAAAGGCCTTTTTTGGGATGGTTCCAGCGAATGAGAGCCTCGGCTGCCAGAATGTTCTTGCCGGTGCTGTCCATGATCGGCTGGTAGTAGTTCTGGAATTCGTTGGCATTGAGCGCGCGTTTGATGTCCTCTTCGATTTCACGCGAGATCTGAAGGGTGTCCTCCATCTCCTTTTCAAAGAGCACATAACGGCCACGGCCAAGTTTCTTCGCCTGATAGAGCGCAATGTCTGCTCTGCGCAAAAGTTCAGTCAGGTCATGACCATGCGCCGGGGAGAGTGAAACGCCCATGCTGGCTGTGGTCAGGATTTTGTGTTTCTCCACCTTGAATGCATCTGAGAGCATCTTCTCGATGTACATGCAGGTTTCGATGATCTCATCCATGCTGGTGCGGTGCGCCAGTACGATGAGGAATTCATCTCCACTGACGCGCGCGACCCGGTCTTCCATGTTGATCGACACTTTGAGACGCTCGGCGACGAGCTTGATGACTTCATCCCCGATGGAATGGCCCAAACTGTCGTTGATCTGTTTGAAATGGTCCAGATCCAGAAATACAACGCCAGTAATTCGCTGTTTTTGTCGGTCGCGTCGCAGCACGTCAGCTGCAAAAATCTCGAACCATGTTCTGTTGGGCAGGCCACACAAGGCGTCATGGAGTGCTGCATGTGTCGCATCTGCTTCATTTTGCAAGATACGGTCTGTCATCTTGATGTAGCGGAGCAGAATGAGAATTGTCATCAGCAAGATAGCGATGATGGTTCCCAGAAAATACGGTGATGAGTTGGTGTAGATCGCGCCCGAGGCTGCGGTGGTTTTCCAACTCAGGTTGGCGATGATCTCGCCATTACGGCGGAGCAATGGCAGGGATACACGCTGGAAGTCGGCTTTTGGCTTGTTCGTGGTGATGAACATTTCCGACAAGCCAGTTGATTCCTCAAAGGATCTGATGGACCGGATGTCCAGTGACCGTACCCAAAGTAGATAACCGGCAACTTTTGGCATACCTTTTGGCGGTGCTGTTGACGGAGTTATTGCTGCAACTGTCGCGAGGCCGATTGCACCATCAACCAGAACAACATCGCGCAAACTTAACGCCAGAGGGGCGTGGCTGCGCAGTGGTTCAGGTACACGGAACTGCGTTTGCTTCGTGTTGGCCCGGGTTTCCAGCTCAGACAGTGTGGCATCCAGCTGACCGCGAAGCTGATCTTCAAAGACCTCGCTGTGCCATGGCAGATCGCGGCGGTAGGTGTAGAGGGGCTTCATATCCTTGTTGAGGATGACGAAGATATCCCGGTCACCCCGTGTGCTTGGGGTCGGTGTCAGATCCTCATCCAGCAAGATGTTGGTTTCTTCTGACAGGACCGAAGCATACGCCTTGTTAGAGATGGCGATGCGCTCTGCTTCATTTGCGAGCCCATTGCGGAAAACTTTGAGGTTGCTCTGTACGAGGCGAACTTCTTTATCGACCTCGAAATCGAGCGCGCGCTGGGTTGACCAGTAGAACGCCAGATACCCAACAGCCAAAGCTGCAGCTACAACACACAGGATCAACAGAGCCATCATGCGGGCTCCGATTTTTTTTCCTCGTGTAATCGTATTGCCGAAAGTACTACCCAAGACTGCTGAAGTCATGGGAGTTTTCGAACTCGGTTGTCCCGCCATCGGCAATTTACTCATGCTGCCTTTAAAACTCTTGATTGTATGCGAAAACGCACTTGCCCATGCTTATGTTCTGAGATTTTGCTTGAGTGAGCCTGTACAACCGACGCGTTTTATCGATCACTTGGGAAATTTATGTGAATGGAGTTCTGCTGCTGGGGATAGCTTAGATGAGTTGAAGGCCTCTGAAACTGACGTGACCTGAGCCGGCTATGATGATGTGATCGTGCAGAACTATGC
Organism: Pseudovibrio sp. Ad26; assembly: GCF_001623285.1. Classification (NCBI taxonomy): domain Bacteria; kingdom Pseudomonadati; phylum Pseudomonadota; class Alphaproteobacteria; order Hyphomicrobiales; family Stappiaceae; genus Pseudovibrio; species Pseudovibrio sp. Ad26. The sequence continues at coordinate 133,855 of NZ_LMCE01000095.1, read as the reverse complement.
CTAAAGGCTCTAATGTGTTTGAAATTTTCGTCGTCATTTCAATGTCTTGACGGGATGGCGTCGGGTCGCCTGATGGATGGTTGTGGACCAGAATGATCGCGCAGGCTGACAATTCCAATGCTCGTTTTGTAACTTCGCGCGGATAAACGGGCGTGTGGTCAACTGTTCCGGTCTGCTGGACTTCATCTGCGATGAGGCGGTTCTTTTTGTCCAGAAACAGGATGCGGAATTCTTCTTTGTCGTTGTGCGCCATTGCTGCGCGAACGTATTCTAGAACTTTGCTCCAGGAGGAGAGAGGATCGCGCTCTACAACCTGTGCTTTAGCGTAGAGAATAGATGCGGCCTGCATTTCTTTGAGGAAGCTAGCTGTGCGTGGTCCGCAGCCGGGTACCTCTTCCAGCCGTTGTTTCGGGGCGGCCAGAACTTGTGCAAAGGAGCCAAACTGGGCCAGCAGTGCTTTTGCCAGCGGTTTGGTGTCACCTTGTTTGATAGATGAGAAGAGGAGCATCTCCAGCAACTCATAGGACTGGAGGCCATCCAAGCCTGTTTCCTCAAACCGTTCGCGTAAACGTGCACGATGACCGTGGTAGTGCTTGGCTGCTGGCTTGGGGGATTTGCTTTGCTTGGCAGGTGACGGAACCGGGAGAGTTTCCGGTTCGCCCAGAGGGATATGGCTCTGGAGCGCAGGCACGGCGGGTGCCTGCTCCTGAGGAGAGGGAGTTACCTCATGAAACCCGAAACTGGTTTGTTTCATTCCCCCTCCTTACTTGGTGCGGTTAGGCAGCGGCTCCGGCTTCCGGTTCCATTGGATTGAACAGGCCTGCTGGTGATTTTGTGAAGATATCGCAGCCTGTTGAGGTGATGCCGATAGAATGCTCAAACTGAGCAGACAGTGTTTTGTCTTTGGTTTCAGCCGTCCAGCCGTCTTTCAGCACTTTCACATCTGGCCGTCCCAGATTTACCATTGGCTCAATTGTGAAAATCATGCCTGGTTTCAGCTCGATACCGGCACCTTTTTGGCCGTAGTGCAGAATATTTGGCATGTCGTGGAACAGTTTGCCTACGCCGTGACCGCAGAAATCGCGAACAACAGAACAGCGCTCTGATTCTACGTATTCCTGAATGGCGTGACCAATGTCGCCTGTGGTGTTGCCCGGTTTGGCAGCTTCCAGAGCACGCATCAGAGATTCGTGAGTGACTTCGATCAGGCGCTTGGCTGCGGGCTTGAGTTTACCAACGGGATACATGCGGGAACTGTCGCCGTGCCAGCCATCAACGATATAGGTGACGTCGATGTTGACGATGTCACCTTCTTTCAGCTTCTTCTTCGAGTCAGGGATACCGTGACAGATGACGCGGTTGATGGAGGTACAGCAGGATTTGCTGAAGCCACGATAGTTCAGTGTTGCCGGAACGCCGCCGCGCTCCTTGCCAAACTTGAAAACGAAGTCATCAATTTCCTGCGTTGTGACGCCCGGTTGCACCAGCGGCACAAGTGCGTCGAGGCACTGTGCAGTCATCTGGCTTGCTTTGCGCATACCTTCAAAATCTTCCTGGCTGTAGATCTTGATCTGGCCGGTGTTTTTCAGGGGCGCGTTGGCAGCGTCTACGTAGTCAATCATTTTCCCGTTTTTTCCTTGTTCCGTTTCGCGCAGGAACGAACGCAGATTACATCATGAGGAACTGTAAAATGCCGTTATGCTTGCTCGCAAGCCCTGCTTCTCCGTAGAAGCTTCTCCTATTTTTTTAGGGGCATTCTAGGGAGCAATCTGGTGTTTCCCCACTTATATCGGGTATTTTTGAAAGGTGTAGCGAAAAAAGAAGGTCAGATCCTTAACTGCGCACGCATTTTATGAAGCCCGTTGTATTCCGTGGTTCCTGTTGGGATTCTATCGATTTTTTGAGGGGCTTAATCCGGGATAAGCCATAGGAACTTCTTGGATAACGGAAAAGAGGCACTTGCACGAAAGTGGTTTGCTCGTGTACTCAAGTGCCTGCAAGCGGTCGTGGTGGAATTGGTATACACAGCAGACTTAAAATCTGCCGCCCCTGGGCTTGCGGGTTCGAGTCCCGCCGTCCGCACCAAATTACTCTCCCAAAAAACTTAGATAGTAAATTGGTATTCGCCTTCTTGAGCGGAGACTGCTGGTGGTATGCGGTTTTCTTCGAAGAGGTCGTAACCCTGTTTGAGGTTGCGCCAGAAGTTCAGCCAGTTTGAGTTGGCGTGCTTGCTGAGGTTTTCCTCTGTCATCTCAAAGGGGAAGATATGGACTGGGACTGCGCCTTGTCCGTTCTGAAGGGCAGCTTCCACAAGCAGATAGATTTCCTCGATATGTTGATTGGTCATGGCGTAGCAGCCGATGGAGAGGCAGTTACCGTGGACCATCAAGTAAGAGCCTGTGCGGTCCAGTGACTGATCAAAGGCGTTCGGGAAACCGAGATTGAAGGAGAGGTGGTATCTGCTGTTCGGGTTCAATTGTCTGGCTGACACATTGTAAAAGCCCTCAGGAGACTGACCGTCGCCTTCTTTCAGCTTTGGCCCCAGATCACCAGAGTATTTGCAAATCTCCCATGACTTGTAGGGCTGATAGGTTTTGCCAGACCGGATCCATGCTTCCAGCCGGCTTTCTTCTTTAAAGACTCGCAGGAAAACGGGGTTTCCCAAGGTCATTCCTTTGAAGGTCAGGTCCGCGCGCAGGGCTGGCAGGCGTTCATCTTTAACTTTTGTAAGGTTTGCGGAGCCGGGCAGATCATAAGGCAAGAGTAAGTAAGTGGCGAAGACTGCCAGCATGACGAAAAAGGCTGTGCCGACTGCCCAAAGGAGTGGACGTGAAATGATTTTTGCCATGGAAGGTCCGATTGCAAATCACTGGAAACTGAGAGTGGCAGATAAGAGAGGCAATGTGGCCAAGTCATGGTTCGCACTGGAAACCCTGTGAAAAGGTCGCTCTGATATTCCTGTGGCGTAAGTACGCAGCGTATTTGTTTTGCTTTTCTTTGAGAAAACAGATGCTAGTGTCCGGGCCCATTCTGATCTGATTGCTCTATTGTGCTATAGAGCGTTTCTATCAAGCGTTGTGTGAAGGGTGATCTTCCTTGGATATTCGGCAGTTACAATACCTCGTTACTCTGGCTCAAGAGCGGCATTTTACGCGTGCCGCTGCGGCTTGTAATGTGACGCAGCCAACGTTGTCAGGCCGAATTCGCCAGTTGGAGATTGAGCTGGGCGTTCCCATTATTGAGCGCGGCAAGAAGTTTCATGGATTGACGGCGGAAGGAGAACGCATTCTCGTCTGGGCGAAGAAGGTGCTTGCGGACTGCAACAGTTTGCGAAACGAGGTGGCAGGTAAAAGTGCTGAGGTGTTCGGTAAGGTCAACATTGGCGTTATTCCTTCAGCTGATGTTGCGACAGCCTCCCTTATTCTGGATTTGAAGAAGAGCCACCCGCATGCACATGCGACGATCCAATTGATGAGCCATGATGAAATCCATAAGGCTCTTGAGGATTATCAGATCGATGCGGGCATTACATACACTCAATTCAGCGATGCAAAGAAACACAGCAGTTTCACGCTGTATGAGGAAGACTATCGTCTATTCATGCCAGCAGGGCATCGCCTGCAAGGGGTCGACGCAGTGGAATGGGAGACGGCTGTGAATGCCGGGGCGATGGTGGCGCTTTCGCCGAACCTGCAAAATCGGTTGATGGTAGACAGCACGCTACGGTTTTTAGGTGTTGAGTTGGACCCTGAGATAGAGGCTGAAACGATCCCATCGCTTGGCGGGTTTATCCGTGCGGGGTACTGCGCGATCTTGCCGGAGTTTTCTGCCTTGTCGCTTGGGGCGGGGATTGTTTCCGTACCGCTGATCAAACCAGTTGTTTCGCACAGTATTGGTATGGTGATGACAAAGCGTGAGCTGGAGCCAGCGATTATCACATCCCTGGCAGATTGCGCCGCACAGTATAAGAAGCCGCTGATACCAGAGCAGACTGATTAGCAAAGTGGCATTGCTTTCGAGTTGCTCATAAAAAAAGCCCGCGATGATCGCGGGCTTAGTTGTTTGGGTTTGCTTTTTATTCAGCAGGCATTGGTGCAGATGTTTGTTTGCCAGATGCTGCCGGTTTTGTTGTTTTAGCTTCTCCTTCGCCCAGTGCGTCCTCAGCCATATGATACTTCGGATGGACTGGCTTCATGAGAAGGTTGGAGACGAGTGCTGCGACGAGCAAACCAGCCATCACATACATTGTGGTGTTGTAGAGGCTCGGAGTTGGATCAACTGTGCCTTCCGGAGCTACTTCCATCAGTCTTGAGACAGAGATGGATTTTGCTGCGATGAGCTCAGCCAGTTTCTCTTTGCCTTCACCGAAGGTCTGGAGGAATACGGCGGGATCAACCTTTTCTGCAAGCTCATGGATTTTGGTGTTTACAGACCGTTCGCGCAGGAATGTGATGAGGAACGGACCAGCTACACCTGCTGCAGACCATGCGGTGAGCAGGCGACCATGGATACCGCCGACGAATTTGGTGCCGAAGATATCTGCCAGATAGGCGGGGATTGTAGCGAAGCCACCACCATACATGGTGAAGATGGTCATGGTGGCTGCGTAGAACATCACCAGCCACATCACGGAGGGGCTAGCACCTGCTTCAGCTGCGATGAGCGGAATGGAGAGGTATAGGAAAGAGCCCAGCACGAAGAAGACGGTGTAGGTGTTCTTGCGGCCAATATAGTCAGAAAGAGTAGACCAGCCGAGGCGACCCATAGCGTTGAAGACGGAGATCATCAAAACGTAGGTTGCGGTGAAGGCTCCGTCAACGATGGTTGGCATGCCATTGCCAAAGATCTCATAGATCATGGTTTTGGAAACGGAGATCACGCCAATCCCAGCTGTCACGTTGAAGCAGAGCACGATCCAGAGTTGATAGAACTGTGGTGTCCGCAATGCTGTATCAATATGCACATGGTTGCGAGTGATAAGGCCTTGTTTTGCAGGGTCTTCCTGTGGTGGCTCCCAACCTTCCGGTTTCCAGCCCGGCGCAGGAATGCGGTAGGCGAAGGAAGCCAGGATCATTACGAAGAAGTAGACAATACCCAATGTGAGGAAGGTTGATGCTGCGCCAGTGTTGCCTGTGCCTGCTAGGTAAACGCCTGCTTGGGCACCGTCAAAGGCTGCTTCTGCTTGAGATGCACTGACGACAATGGCTTCCAGCTTCTGGCCTGCGACCTGCACGTAGCGCACACCGTTTTCTACGGTTGTTTGTACGTCAGCGAGAGGGCCGAGATAGTCAGGTGCTTTGGCATAGAGGCCCAGAAGCCAGCTTTTCAGCGGAACTGCGATGATTGCGCCGCCGCCAAAGCCCATGATAGCCATGCCGGTTGCCAGACCGCGACGATCAGGATACCAGCGGATCAGGGTGGAGACGGGTGAAACATACCCAAGGCCCAAGCCACAGCCGCCGATGACGCCATACCCCAGATACAGCAGCCAGAGCTGGTGGGTCATGATGCCAATTGAGCCGATGATGTAACCACCTCCCCAGCAGAAGGCAGCTGTTGTGCCAACGCAGCGTGGGCCAACTTTCTCAAGCCATTTGCCTGCAACAGCGGCAGACAGGCCAAGAAATAGAATTGCGACTGAGAAGATCCAGACCACAGAGCTGAGAGACCAATCTTCAGCTGCTGGTGCTATGCCACCGATTTCTCTGACAAGTGCCGGGTTGTAGATACTCCATGCATAGGCAGAACCGATGCACAGATGAATTGCAATGGAAGCCGGTGGAACGAGCCAACGATTGAAGCCCGGCTTGGCTACGATCGCGTCTTTCAGCATAAAGCTTGGTATTTTAAACATCAGCAAACCCCTAGAGCAATCAAAGCAGTTTGCATTGCCTCGCCCGGCAAACCGCCTTGATCTTTTGTTGCGACTACATCCTGTTTTCCGAAAATCGAGCCCCATTTCGGGAATGCGCCTAGGAGGCAGGCGAGAGGGAGGAAGCCTGCATCCATACGTTGAGTCTGCATCTAACACATGGTTAGTTGAAATCGCCAGAGTCTATCACGTTATAGATGTAATCTATTACAGTGTGGGTTTGTGGAGGATAGGACAAAGCCAAAAGCAGAAAATGGTGCGGTGAAAAATTTTGCACGCTCTGATTTATTTTGAAATATCAGAGGAGTAGGGCTGCTTGGTGCCTGTGAATATGCCAGATGAGGACGAGGTTGTCATCCGTACTGTGCGTTACTAACGTCAGGTTTTACGCAGGTGCGTATTGTCGCAGTGCCTAAGGAAACGAAAAAAGCGCACCGCTGGGCGATGCGCTTTTAAGATTTGGTTTGGTTCAGCTTACAGGAGAGCTGGAATACCTGGGAGCATGCCAACTGCAGCCATTGCCAGAGTACAGATGATCACTGCACCTGCTGGAATGATGATGCGGTCTGCAAAGCTCAGACGTTCTGCACGTTCCTTGTCGCCAATGAGACCATTGTTGTCGAGGAACATGGTGATTGCCCATGCCAGAACAGGGTTGGTCACGATGGCTGCGAAGATGCAGATACCAGCGGAGTTGGTGTCGTTGCTGGATTTCACCATCTGTAGGCCAGCTTCCAGAAGTGGAAGGAACACACCAACCAGAAGAGCACAGGACATCACTGGCTGCCATACTGCTACGTCCATTGGGTAGCCGATGGTAGCGATAACGATGCACAGTGCGCCGAGCAGGATTGCGCCTGCAGGGATAGGACGCTTCGCGATTGCTGCCGGGATCATGTAGGTGCCCCAGGAGGAGGTGATGTTACCACCGCCGAAAAATGTGCCGGTGAACTGACGCAGGGAGCAGCAGGTCATGGTGTCATCAACGTCCATCAGAACTTTATCTGTGTTCTTAGGGTAGTTGAGTTCCTGGAAGATACGGTGGCCGAGGAAGTCCGGGGACCACATTGCGACTGCCAGAATTGCCCAAGGCAGAGATGCAACGAAGTGGTTGAAGCTAGGGATGCCAAGCTGCCAGCCGGTCTCAGTAGAACCCCACCAGTACCATGGATTCATGTTTGGCAGGCCAGGAGCTGTGGTGAACTGAAGGTCAACACCTGCGCCGAGTGCGAGCGCCAGAACAACCGCGATGACGGAGCAAGCTGGAATTGCGAGCCAGCGCTTACCGACCTTTGCGAGGAAGGCGTAGAGCACGATGTTGACGGCAAAGATTGCCAGAGCGACGTAAGAGAGGCTGTAAGCAAGGTCATGCTTCGCCTGCAGGCCGCCAGCCCAGCTGAAGAGGGTTGTGATTTGCCCCTTTGCCCCCATGAAGCCAAGGAACACGAGCAAACCGCCAGCAACGCCCTGACTGGTTAGGTTCACCAGACGAGAGCCGCCTTTAAAGTAGCTGAGGAGTAGGCCGAAGGCACAGACGAGTGCTGCCAAGGCCAGAGGGTGTGCGCCTGCAAGAGCGATGGAGCCAATGAGCGGGATCATTGGACCGTGGTTGCCTGCAAGGTTTGCACGTGGGTTGAGGAAACCAGAGCCGATGATGCAGAAGAGCAGCGCCGGGATGAGCATCTCAACGCGAACCACTTCAATGATCCACTCAGCACCAAGATTGACGTGTGGCCATTTTGCTGTGAGGCCGGTTGCCCATGCCGTCATAACCGCAGAGTACATCACGGAGATGCCGATTGTTCCTGCAATTGCAGGAACAAAATCTTCCATTTCAAAACGGAAGTCGCGGCCCGGCAGGTTGAGACCCCAACGGCGTGGTTTCATAATCTGGAGTTCGTGGTCCAGATAATCAGACCGTTGTTCGAACTCGCTCGCAGGCTTGTGTGCCTCGCTATAGGATTCTTCGTGTTTGTCTGTCTGCTGAAGCATAACAGCCATTCTCCATAAAACTGACGGAGGAAAGGAGAGTGTGGCTTCACGGTGCTTGCTTGGTGAGCGAAGCTGATGAAGGCATCTCACGTCATGGCCTTGATTTCTGGTTTGCTGGGAGGAGTTGGAACCGTCAGGATTTTCGGGTTTTGAGTTGCAGCTTAATGGGAGGTGTTAAAGTGCAACTGCGTCAGCGGCTTCAAACTCGCTGTATCTTTCCTTCCGGATTCCAGGGTCTTTTCAAGAGACCGTGCAAACCACAAATTCAGACCATGAATACCCTTCCCCTGTTCTTCAGTTCCGAAAGGCCCCTAGCTGAAATGACGTAGGGAAGCTTACGGTGTTCAGCGAGAACTTGCAGAAGGACGCAGCTTAAATAAAATCGTATGAGTCTATCGCGTCATTGATGAAATCTATAAGACGAAAAACTGCGACAATATGAGCTATCTAATTGATTTTGTTGAATTGCCTTGTTTTTAGGTACTGTGAAATTTCAGGCTGCAATATCTTATTTAAAACAACAGTATAATGAAATTAATTCACTTTGAGCGGGTGTTAAGGCTAATGAAAAACGTGATCTGAGGATCACATCCTGTCGCGGTAGAATGACTTATAGGTAGTATTGTCGCAGCGCTGTGGGAACTTGTAATACAAGTGTTTTTCCGAGTTTAAATTGGACTTTGTTGACACCAAGTTGGCTTCACGCCCGGTAAAATTGTACATCGATGGCTATGCACTTTGCCGAGGTGAGAACATTCCGGATAAGAAAAAACTTGGCTGCCCCCTACTTTTGGCGTAGATAGGCGATCCATCCTGCCGGACTTATCTGCGGTCTCGTTATGAGCCTTCAAATTTTCACTTCCCAGTAACCTCAAAAATCATCGAACCGATTTGTTGTGTCTGTTTGCTGAGAAGTTTAACCGAGTTTCTGTAGGATTTGAGATTAAAGCGTGTTGGTGCGCTCGCCCGAGGCGAAGCCCATCTTGAAATGAGAGATATTATGGCACTGGTGGGTCCCGTATTACGGGTGCTTGGATATTTTCTGGTTGGGCTGGCCATTTTGATGCTGGCGCCTGCATTGCTGGACATTTACTTCAGCAATCCCGACTGGATTGCGTTTGCACTCTCTTCTCTGTTTGTTGGTTTGCTTGGCCTGCTGCTTGCTGTTTCTACTGCTAATTACAAACTTGAGCATCTCACCATTCGTCAGGCGTTTTTGTTGACAACAGCGTCCTGGATTGTGATGCCAGTCTGTGGCGCTCTGCCCTTTCTCAGCCTTGGGATCGGTTTCGAGAACGCTTTTTTTGAGAGCGTGTCTGGGTTTACGACCACAGGTTCCACGGTTCTGATTGGTCTGGATGGAATGCCTCCGGGTTTGTTGTTCTGGCGTTCATTGACCCAGTGGATCGGCGGTGTAGGCATCATCGTTATGGCGATCTTGCTCATGCCTTTGTTGCGTATTGGCGGGATGCAGCTGTTTCGGACAGAAAGTTCTGATCGCGGAGAGAAGATTGTTGCCCGTGCGACGGATCTGACGCGCTTGATTGGTGGCGTCTACATCATGCTGACGCTGACCTGCATGATCCTTTATGTGTTTTCTGGCATGTCGTTGTTTGATGCGGTGAACCATGCAATGACGACGTTGTCCTCTGGTGGATTTTCCACCCACGATGCATCCTTTGCATATTTTGAGAGTACAGCCGCGGAATGGGTGGCTGTGGTCTTTATGCTGGCTTCGGGTTTGCCGTTCGTTGTGCTGATCAAATCCTTGACCAAGAATCCGAAAGCACTTCTGCAGGACCCTCAGGCGCGGGTCTTTATTTTACTTATCATTGTCCTCTCCAGTTTGACTGCTCTGTATCTCGGTATTGAGAACAAGTTCACGTTTGGCCGTGCTGTGGTTGAAGCGCTGTTTGTGGTGATTTCAATCATCACCACAACGGGCTATGGACTTGGTGATTACACGGCGTGGGGCCCGCCGATGATGGGCTTCTTCCTGATGCTGACGTTTATTGGTGGCTGTACAGGCTCGACCAGTGGTGGCATCAAGATTTTCCGGTTTATCGTGTTCTTTGGCACTGTTCGTGCGTACATGAATAAGATGATCCGGCCTGATCAGGTGGTTCCTGTCCGGTATGGCGATACAAAGATCACACCTGAACTGGCGTTTTCGGTTCTTGCGTTTTTAGTGGTCTATATGGCCACTGTGGGGCTGATTACTGTCATTCTTGGTGGACTTGGTCTGGATCTAGTGACTGCTATGAGCGCAGCGACGACTGCGGTTTCTAATGTCGGCCCAGGACTTGGTGATGTTGTTGGCCCTATCGGAAACTTTGCCGACATCCCCAATAGTGCGAAGATTGTGCTTTCTGCGGCAATGTTGCTGGGGAGATTGGAACTTTTTACGGTGCTGGTGTTGTTTAACCCTCAATTCTGGCGTTGACGCTACGTCCCTGAAAGACTAGGGATTTCGTGCATTGAGCATGTTTGGGCTGTTCGGTTTCATTCTTGTTGTGTGAATAGGTAGTTGCCCGATTAATTCAATTGCCAGATATCACTAAGTGGCCTAAAACCAATGCTTCATAAATGTTTGAGAGCATACCGTTCCAATCTCGTCCGTTAAGGGACAACATGTGACTAGCGGGCGGGTTAAATTGGATTTTATATCGGCGGATTGATGTTGGTTTCCATACGACCGGTTTTAAGTGTGCTTGGGTACCTTTATGTCGGCCTCGCTGCTGCCATGCTCGTCCCTGCATTTGTGGATGTTGTGTCGCGTAATGCTGACTGGCAAGCCTTTATTATTTCAGCGTTAATTACCGGTCTGGTTGGCATGTTGCTTATCGTGGCCATGGGTGGTGCGCTGCGTGACGGGTTGGATACGCGCCAGACCTTTATCCTGACAACTTTATGCTGGGTCTCGTTGCCCGCGTTTGGAGCTCTGCCGTTTTTGTGGCTGGGTATTGCGTATGTCGATGCTGCGTTTGAGGCAGTGTCGGGATTCACCACCACCGGCTCTACTGTGCTGACGGGTCTTGATTCACTTCCGCCGGGGCTGCTTGTGTGGCGTTCGTTGATGCAGTGGATGGGCGGTGTTGGCATCGTTGTTATGGCGATCGTGCTTTTACCGTTTCTGCGCATTGGTGGAATGCAGCTGTTTCAGACAGAAAGCTCCGATCAAAGCGAAAAGATTGTCAGCCGTTCCATTGAATTGATCCGCCTGATCAGTTTGACGTATCTGCTTCTGACCAGTCTTTGCATTGTGCTTTACTGGTTCTCCGGCATGACGATGTTTGATGCGTTCAACCATGGTCTCACAACAATTGCGACGGGTGGTTACTCTACGCATGACAATTCCTTTGGGTACTTCACCAATCCGGTGACTGGCTGGATTGCAGTTGTTTTCATGATTGTGGGCGCGCTGCCGTTCGTGTTGATCATTCAGGGGCTACGCGGTCAGCCGATGTTGCTGTGGCGGGATCCGCAGGTACGTGCGTTTCTGTGGCTTGTGGGTTTGATTTCTCTTGCTCTGACGATTTATCTCGGCACTTCTGGCAATGCAGATAGTTTTGGTAGTGCGATCCTGCAATCCGCGTTTAACGTGATTTCTGTGGTGACGGGTACTGGCTATGCCATGGGGGATTACACCGCTTGGGGAGCTCCGGTGATCGGTCTTGCGTTCCTGCTCAAGTTTGTTGGTGGCTGTACAGGCTCGACAACGGGCGGCATCAAGGTCTTCCGTTTTCTTGTGTTCTTCGGAACCGTGATTGCGCATATGCGGCGGATGGTGCGGCCTAACCGCGTGATCTCTGTGAGCTATGGTAACACGCACCTGACACCAGAACTGACGTTCTCCGTTCTTGCGTTCCTTGTGGTTTACATCGGTACAGTTGGTATTCTGACGTTGATCCTGTCCCTGTTCCATCTGGATCTGGTGACCGCTGTGTCTGCCGCCGCGACATCCGTTGGTAACGTTGGCCCGGGCCTTGGCACCATGATCGGGCCATCCGGCAACTTTGCTGCGCTGCCTGATCCAGTGAAATGGATCTTGTGTGCTGCGATGTTGTTGGGGCGTCTGGAACTGTTTACGGTTCTCATTCTTCTGGATCCTGATTTCTGGTCCAAATAATCTGAATAATTTGGAAGGTCGCTATGCGATTTGATGTACCGCTGGTCACTGGCCGGCTGATTAAGCGTTACAAACGGTTTCTGGCTGATGTTGCCCTCGATGATGGCGGTGCTGAAATCACAGCGCACTGTGCCAACTCGGGTTCCATGATGGGTTTGAAAGATCCGGGTATTAAGGTCTGGCTGACGCCAAATGATGATCCGAAGCGCAAGTTGAAATACTCCTGGGAAATGCTCGAGATTGATGGTGCGATGGTGGGCATCAATACCAGCCGTCCGAATGGCTTGGTCGAAGAAGCGATTGAAGCTGGGCGTATTCCTGAGCTTGTGGGTTATGAGAAGCTGCGCCGTGAAGTGAAGTACGGCAAGAACTCCCGTATCGATATTCTGCTGGAAGGTGAGGGTGACAAGCGCACCTATGTTGAGGTGAAGAACGTCACGCTGGCCCGCGAAGATGGGATTGCAGAGTTTCCTGATGCTGTGACCGCGCGTGGTGCAAAGCATCTGGATGAGCTTGCTGATATGGTCCGGGAAGGCCATCGTTCTGCTATGGTGTTTCTGATCCAGCGTGATGATTGCGATGCGCTTGTTCTGGCGCGTGATATTGACCCGAAATATGGTGAGGCTTTTGATGCGGCTGTAAAGGCAGGTGTTGAAATCTACGCGATTGGGTGCCGGCTGGATACTGACGAGATCATTGCTGATCGGTCTATTGAGGTGCGCTGTTAAGGCGGATAAGCCTAAGAAGAGCATGGTATCTGATGATGCGTGTACACCTGCACTGAAAGCACCGCATAGCCTCCCATGTAGTGTTGAACCAGAGTTCCCGTAAGTCGGGATGAGCAAGGCGGCAGGCAACACCTGCGCTACTTGTTAGAAATGAGTCTTTGGCATTGGCTACGCGCCTTGCCCGGGCATTTTGATATGGACAACATCGCCTCTTATCCTGAAAGACACGATAGCCAGTTTCCTGGAAAGACAACGGCTTTGCTTTGGCAAGTTTCCCGGCCTAAACAGGTCCTCTGTCCCTGACATTTATTGCTCTGACCAACAAATGCCACTGCGTGATGCCCCTCAAGCTTGGGCCCTTCCTCTCAGACCATGCAGTCACGTCTGAAAATCGGTTCCACCGGACCTTTGAAAGATGCGTTACCTCTCTCAAAAGCCCCACCCAGCCCACGACACGCTGACGGACGGTCCGCCAGCTGCCCGTCACGTGGGCATGAAGTTAGTATGGGGGCACATTTGAGCAAGGGGGATAAGTTTGTCTAAGATAGCCGCTAGTCCGATGTTATTCATCGCTTCGTCTCGTGCTGCCAAAATGCATTCGTGAAGGTTGGATCATTACCGGCTTATGAACGGAAAAAGCCCCGGCGGTGAGGCCGAGGCTTTTGAAACTCTTATGCAGAATTCCGGTGGGCTGATTAGCCTGCGGTATCTTTAGAGATTGGCGGCTGGAACTGCATGCCCAGATCCCATGGGAAGTACACCCAGGTATCCTGAGAAACTTCAGTCACAATGGTATCAGCCAGATCGCGACCCATTGGCTTGGCGTAGACGGTTGCAAAGTGTGCTTTTGGCAGCATTTCGCGAACAACTTTTGCAGTCTTACCGGTGTCGACCAGATCGTCGATGATGAGAATGCCTTCACCGCCTTCAGAGCCGACCACTTTCGGGTCGATTGGCTTGATGACCTTCAATTCACCCTGATCGTCGTAGTCGTGGTAAGATGCAATGCAAACTGTTTCGATGGTGCGAACACCCAATTCGCGCGCAATAATGCCAGCTGGAACAAGGCCACCACGTGTGATGGCTACAATCGCTGTAAATTCGCCTTTGTCGGCGAGGCGCCAAGAGAGGGCACGGCAATCGCGGTGGAATTGGTCCCAAGAGACCGGGAATGCTTTGGATTGCTGCTGATTATCCATGTGTCTTCTTTCAAAGAAATTTTGTCTTTGCAGCTTCTACGGCTGCTCGGACGGCTTCACTGGCCTGTTCCAGTACATCATTTGACCTAGATCGCACAACAACCTGTGTGGAAAATACTCCATCTTTTGACTGCGGATAGGAGCCAATTGAGGTTTCGGGGAAGTTTTTCTGGATTTCCCCTAGGTCTGTGGCAATGCGACTCTCAGGAAGAGAGGCCTCAATAGTCACAGAAAGCATCTTTTGACTGGTTTCCAGTGTTGGTGCGATGGCATCGACCATGGATTGCATGATGGCCGGTACACCTGCCATGACGTGCACGTTTTCCATTCTGAAGCCGGGTGCGATGGACACCTTGTTTTCAATCAGGTCGGCGCCATCAGGCAGGCGGGCCATGCGCTTGCGGGCAGGGGTAAAGTTCTCAGCGCCGTAGTGATCTTCCAGAAGCTTGTAAGCGCGTGGGTCCAGATCAATTGAGACACCGAAAGCTTTCGCGATGGCATCTGCTGTGATGTCATCGTGTGTCGGGCCGATCCCGCCGGATGTGAACACGTAGGTGTATTCTGCGCGAAGAGCGTTGACGGCTTCGACGATCTTTTCTTCTACGTCAGGCACGACACGCACTTCAGACAGGTCGATGCCGATATCCGTGAGATAGCTTGCCAGAAAGCCGATGTTTTTATCTTTGGTGCGGCCAGACAGGATTTCATCGCCAATAACGACATATCCCGCTGTGATGATCTTATTGGTCATGGCTTTCTGTATTCCTGAAATATGGGTGGCTTTGACAGCCAGAGCGTGTCGCGTTCATCTGCATTCACGCGCCAAGCTATAGCTGCTTATTCTTATGCGCATTCTTACCCGAAAACCGGCCCCACTTTTCGGGAACATGTATCAGTTTTTAGTCGGTATGGTCTTCCGGCGTCCATTCATAGATCCAGTTAAACCGATCAAGAAGCTGACTTGGGGTGTTGGACCGCATGACGAGATCTCGTGCAATACGAAGAGGGAAGCCCATATGGTAGACCCAGTCATTCCACTTCACGAGCTTGCTCATTTTTTCAATGCGTGGACGGCGGGCAGCCTCATAGGCCTGCAGGGCCTGTGGTGTTGCGCCGTGTTTGTCGACCATTTTGGACAGGACTGCAGCATCTTCGATTGCCATTGCAGCGCCTTGAGCTGAAAATGGCAGGATCGCGTGGGCGGCGTCGCCGATAAGTGTCACAGGGCCCTGGGTCCATGCAGGGCGGGTGTCGACCTCGCACAATGACCATCGGGTCCATGTTTCCGGCAGGTAGACCAGACGCAAGGCCTCTGGAGCCCAGTTGCGAAAGTGCTTGCGGACATGATCACTGCCAACCGGATGGGACCAGCTGTCTTCTTCCCAGTCTTCCTTCGTGATGGCGACGATGTTGAGTAGCTTGCCATTCTTTACTGGATACTGAACCAGATGAGCGTCACGAGCGAGCCACAGGCCCGAGGTGCTTAGGAGAGGTTCCAGATTGAACGGCGGCTCTGCTGTTGCTCTGTAGGCCACGAAACCGGTGTGTTTGGCAGGTGCGCCACCCAATGTGGTCTGGCGGATGCTTGAACGGACACCGTCGGCGCCGATAAGCAGGTCAAACTGATCCGGTATACCTGCAAGAGCTTCTGAGAAAGCCGCTCCCTTGAGCGTGACAGTGTCACCGTTGATTTCGGCGGATTCTACCTTGGTATCCAGCCGCAGAGTGACTTCCGGTGTGTTCTGGACAGCTTCCAATAACAGCTGTTGCAGATCTGCCCGGTGGATCACGTAGTATGGTGCGCCATAGCGGTCTTCAGCAATGCGGCCAAGCGGAACGGTTGCAAGTTGAGACCCATCCTGGCCGGAGCGTATATTGACGCTGGCCGGAGAGACGGCTCTGGACATGAGTGCAGGGCCTAAGCCAAGCGCCTGCAAACATCTCATCGCATTGGGAGATAGCTGAATTCCCGCGCCGACTTCGGAAAGCTCTGGGGCAGCGTCGAACAGGAAAACACTATGGCCCTTACGGGCAAGGTATAACGCAGCTGTAAGTCCGGCGATCCCGGCTCCTGCGATAGCAATATTTTTTGGTATCATTACGCAGCTTGCCTGCCGTGCTTTGCCTGAGGTTATCGGGACCAGGCAAAGCAATGTGATTACGATTTATTCGTTTTATCGATCAGATGACACGGTTGTTAGGCCGCATCAGGTGCCCAGGCGCAGTCAGCCGGATTAGATTCTGCGGAAGCGAGTGCAGCATCGTAGTGGTAAAGCGTTGAGCAGTATGGGCAGATTATGTTGTCATCAGCACCCATGTCGAGGAATACGTGTGGGTGATCCTGTGGGGGGCGTGCGCCAATGCACATAAATTCTTTGGCGCCGATTTTAATGGCGTCAACGCCATTGGTGTTGTGAAAGTGGGGTACGACTTTACCGGCCATTTTTTCGCCAAGCTCCATGGAACAAAAAATTTGCCGCCGACATTAAATTGGTTCGGGTGAAAAAGACAGGTTTTCTAGTTGATTGATTGCCTTGAGATCGATGCGGTCCACAACTGTACTGCGTTTTTTCACCTAGGACCGAGGTTTTACCGCGGAACTGGTGTTGTCTCAGCCTCTGTGAATAGTTGATGGACTAGTCCAAATTGATAGTTCTTTGGCCTTTTCTTTCTCCACCCTTACATTTACCCTCCCATGATCCCGTAGTTTTCCTTTACGTAAACGTTAGGTAATATGCCAATATTCAATAATAATGATCACCCTATCGCTTATCTTGATGAAGGAGAGGGCGATCCGATCCTGCTGATCCACGGATTCGCATCCAACAAGTTCGTCAACTGGGTGTATCCCGGCTGGGTTGATTTGTTGGTGAAGGATGGCCGCCGTGTGATTGCGATTGATAATCGTGGTCATGGTGAAAGCTACAAGTACTACAATGCAGAGGATTATGGCGCTCCGGTTATGGCCGAAGATGCGCTGAAACTGCTGGATCATCTCTATATCGATAGAGCGGATTTGCTTGGCTATTCCATGGGCACCCGCATTTCTGCGTTTTGTGCGCTGCAAGCGCCGGATCGGGTGCGCTCGCTGTCGCTTGGCGGGATGGGGTATGGTTTGATTTCTGGTGTTGGTAATCCTGAGCCAATCATTGAAGGATTGTTGGCTGACAAGATCTCTGATGTGAAAGACCGGACGGGTCGTGCCTTCAGAGCCTTTGCAGAGCAGACCAAATCAGACCGGCGGGCGCTTGCTGCGTGTATGCAGTCAGCCCGGAAGCCTATTTCTGAGGATATGGTATCTAAGATTACGGCACCGACACTTGTTGCTGTTGGTACAAACGATGACGTGGCCGGTGATCCAAAGGCGCTTGCTGATCTTATGCCGAATGCCAGTTATTTGGAGATTACCAACCGGGACCATATGACCGCTGTTGGCGACAAGATTTTCAAAAAAGGCACATTAGAGTTTTTGGAGCAATTTTCATGAATAGAGGCACCCACGAATTTATCGGAGCCGACGGCAACCGCATTGTTGCAGACCGGTTCGGCTCAAAAGGCCAGCCGGTGATGATGATGCATGGTGGCGGGCAGACGAGACATTCGTGGGGCAAGACTGCTGAGATGATCGCCAATGCAGGTATGCAGGCGTTCTGTCTTGATATGCGTGGGCACGGTGACAGTGCGTGGGTTGAAGGGGAGAAGTACTTCTTTTCTGACTTCGGCGCAGATGTTGCTGCAGCTGCCTCGCAAATCTATGAGGAAACCGGTTTCAAGCCAATTGCGATCGGTGCTTCTTTGGGTGGTCTTGCGTCTATTCTGGCTGAGGGGGCTTTGCGTCCTGGCGTTCTGGCTGGCGTTATTCTGGTTGACGTGACCCCGCGCCTAGATGAAGGCGGGGTGAGCAAGATCCTGTCGTTTATGGCTGAAAAAGTTGAGGACGGGTTTGGCAGTGTGGAAGAAGCGGCGGACATGATTGCCTCTTATCTTCCGCATCGAAAGCGGCCCAAGACATTGGACGGCCTTTCGAAAAACCTGCGTTTACGGGATGATGGGCGCTATCGCTGGCACTGGGACCCTCGCTTTATCACGCATCACGCTGATCGTGCTGATATGAAAGACAAGGTACAGAGTGAGCTGTTGGAGGCAGCGGCTAATCTCAAAGTGCCGAGTATGCTTGTTCGTGGAGCGGCATCAGAGCTTGTGAAACAGAGCCATGTAGATGAATTTCTCGCATTGGTTCCCCATGCACAATTCACAGATGTGAAAGAAGCTGGTCATATGGTGGCAGGCGATGTGAATGATATTTTCACTGCTGCGATCATGCCATTTTTAAAAGAGTACCAAGCGGCAGCTTAAAATTAGAACCAGTTTCTGATTTTTGAAGGAAATGTAGGTTCACTTTCTAATTGCCTATGCAGGTTTGGTACGCGCTTTCTCTAATGGCAATACTGCGTGATGTACTATAGGCGGATAATTCATAGTGAGTGGGTGGGGCTTGGATCGAGACAGTCTGCACCTATGTAAGGTTGAATAGGTCCTATCCATAAAGGAACGCTCTTTCATGGTGCAATTTTCTTCAAGTAGCCCCAAGGAGTTCGCATCGCATGATCCTGTTTGGGATCGCGTGAAAGCTGAAGCCCAGGCGATGGCCAGCTCTGAGCCAGCACTTGCGTCTTTTGTTTACGAGACGGTGCTGAACCACTCTTCTCTAGAGGAAGCGATTGTTCATCGTGTGGCTGACCGGCTAGGCCATGTGGTTGTCTCTTCTTCTCTTATCCGCCAGACTTATCTGGATGTACTGGATCAGGCTCCTGATATTGTTCAGGCCTTCCGTGTTGATCTGGGTGCTGTTTTTGATCGTGATCCTGCCTGTGACCGTTTCCTGGAACCTCTGCTTTATTTCAAAGGGTTCCATGCGCTGCAGACACACCGGTTAGCCAACTGGTTGTGGAAGCAGGGGCGAGAGGATTTCGCGCTTTACCTGCAAAGCCGTTGCTCTGAAGTGTTCCAGATGGATATTCATCCTCAGGTTCCAATCGGGCGGGGTGTTTTCTTTGACCATGGTACCGGCATTGTGGTTGGCGGAACTGCTGTGATTGAAGATGATGTCTCTATTCTGCAAGGTGTGACACTTGGTGGTACGGGCAAGGTCTCTGGCGACCGTCATCCGAAGATCCGTCAGGGCGTGCTGATTGGTGCAGGTGCTAAAGTTCTAGGCAATCTGGAAATTGGCCATTGCTCACGTGTTGCAGCAGGATCTGTGGTTCTTAAAGACGTTGATCCGTGCACGACTGTGGCGGGTGTTCCTGCCAAGGTTGTGGGTGAAGCTGGTTGCGACCAGCCGGCTCGTGCCATGGATCAAATGATCGGTCAAGGTCAAGGACTTTCCTCGCAAAACAAACAAGGATAAGCTAGTTTCCTAGGGTTGGCAGGACGATAAACTTGTATAGTTTGTGCCCCAAGTTTGAAGTGAAATTGGTAAGGAGACGGCTGTGAAGCCTGATGAAATTCGTAAGGTGCAAACCTACATGCGCAATACTTTCAAGTCGCCAGAACTTGAAGTGCGTGCGCGTCCTCGTAAAGATGATTCCGCAGAAGTTTATATCAAGGATGAGTTTCTTGGCGTTATCTTCCGCGACGAGGAAGATGGCGAACTGAGCTGGAACTTCCAGATGGCTATCCTTGATATTGACGTGGAAGGCCTCTAAGGCTTCATGCAAAATCTGATTGATTTGAAGGGCTCCGTTTTGGGGCCCTTTTTGCATCAAAATGAGACTCCTAAGGGCTGTGGGCGTCCTGAATTGAAACGGGATGGAGTTTGTTCACCTGCCTTTATTTCCTATGCGGATTTCATATGTAAATATTAACAGGAGGTTAACTCGAGGATAGCACGCGGCATAGGAATTGCTTTCAACTGCACAGTAACGCGTTTGAGCTGGATTGAGCCAGCTGAGAATGGGGGAAGTGCATGCTAGGCGATTTGCTGTTGGCCGCGTTTATAGCGGCTTCTGGTTTTGTGACTGCGGGAATTCTGGGTAGCTTCTATCACTTGGTGACTGGGGAGCCGCCGCGATTTTTTGCTGAGATGAAAGGGCCTCTGTCCTGGCTTATTGTCGTTGGGTTATGGCTTGTTGCTGGTCCTTTTATATTTATGCGCAATGCGATCCAAGGGTATTACCGAGAGTCGTTTAGTCCCAAGATGCTCGCTGCGGCGGGGGGGCTCACCGCTATGTGGAGCATTCTTTCCGGCACGTTTGTTTTGAGTTTTCTCTTGGCACTTTGAGCAAGCCGTATGCTAGATTGCGCGGGATTTGATTTGTGCAATCTAGGAGAACCTTGTGCCTTTTTATAAGCTTGGAGACAGAAGCCCTAATGTTCCTGAAAATGGAAACTACTGGGTCGCGCCATGTGCAAGTCTGATTGGGCATGTGCAGTTGGATGAAGAAGCGAATATTTGGTTTGGCGCTGTTTTGCGCGGTGACAATGAGCTTATCCATATTGGTGCGCGTTCCAACATTCAGGACGGATCGGTTCTTCATACAGATTTGGGGTATCCGCTGGTTGTTGGTGCAAACTGCACGGTTGGTCACAAGGCGATTTTGCATGGGTGCACTGTGGGGGAGGGCTCGCTTATTGGCATGGGCGCGACAATCTTGAACGGCGCTAAGATTGGTAAGGGCTGTATCATCGGCGCAAATGCACTGGTTCCTGAAGGCAAGGTTATTCCAGATGGTTCTCTGGTTGTGGGAATGCCGGGGAAGGTGGTTCGTGAGTTGGATGATGAAGCTCAGGCCATGCTTATCCGCTCAGCAGATGGCTATGTGATGAATGCACAGCGCTTTAAAGAGCAGCTGGTTGAACTCTGAAGCCATCACGATTTTTGAAAATAAAACAAGCCGCGGCATTTCCCGCGGCTTTGTTGTTTGCCAAGATCTTGGCAGCTTTATTCTGGAATACTTGCAACGGTGGTGACGCGTTTATCCGAAATAGCAGACCAAGCAGAAGCATGGCGAGCGGACTGGCGTTTCACGTAGCGGTATGGGGTTGAATACCAAGGCAAGATTGAAGAGATCTGATTGTCGAGAATGAGATCTCCCTGATCAGTGCGCACGCTTAAGACAGCGTGCCCGCCGTTACTCAGGTCTTTCACGACCGTTATGAGCAGGGAGCTTGGCGGCCAGCCCAAGGCAATGAGTTGCCGCTGTTTTTCCAGAACGTACTCTTCGCAATCACCAGCACCTTGCGGGTATGTCCAATATTCAGGCACTCCGAACAGTTGCTCGTCTGTTAGCGGGCGAACTTGTGTGTTGATTGAAGCGTTTACATCCAGCAATTCCTGCCAGCGCTCTTTGGTCAAGCGGACAACCAGCGGCGTGTTGGTACCATAGCGGCACTGTTGCGGGTAGTTTTGACAAAATTCAATATGACCAACGGGGGCAGTAGCTTGTCCGATAATTGGCATAAAGCGTCCTGGAACTTGCTCAGCGTGAGCCTGAGACAGGCTGATTAGCCCACCCAATGCGACCCCCAAAACACTTTTCGCGAACAGCTTATACTCAAACACAAGTAGCGCCCTCCAATCATGGCAGGCTCTACTTTCCTTCGCGCATTTTTATTTGGTTATAATCTTTAAAGTCAGTATTTAATCAAAATTGAGAAGTATTTAAATCAAAATTGAATATCAGTTAAATCAATATTTCTGAAAATAAGAGTTAATATTAATTCAAATTGTAATTACACTAAGACTCCGCAGGAAACTGGAGTTTCTGATCAGACCTATCGAGAGTTTTATGGTTTAGTTACAGTTAATTAGAGAGTTGGCATGTGAAGCTGTGTCAGTTGCATGTAATTCTCACTGCAAATATTTTTTTATAAATTTATCGAAAAGCTGAGGCTTAACCGTTGATAAGACAGGAATCGGTCTGGCTGGCTTAGCGCTTTTCAGCGTTGGAGATATGGTGCTCCAGCAGTTCCTTATTCTGGACGGTGGCGAATTCGACTGCGACGCCTTCTTCAAAGTGGCGAACGATCCGCGCACGCATCTTACCAAGCGTGATTGGTGTTCCAAGTGCCGGACGTACATCCGTCTTGAGTGCTGCGCCAGAGAGGGAGACATCCACAATGCGGCAGGCGTATTCTCTGCCGTCTGGCAAAATGATCTTCGTAATCGGATTCTTTGGAGTGAAGCGGTCAAATCTGCGATCTTCTGGCAGATTAAGCTCGTCTTTGTTGGCCAGCCAAGTCAGGACAGAAGCCAGCTTGTCGCGCTTGCGTGCGCTGGCATTGAGCGTCATCGCGAAGCCGCCATCGATCTCGCGGACGATCTTTCCTTCAACACGACCAATGTGATCAAGATAAGCGACAACGCGCTCGCCAACTTCGCCCATTACCGGAGAGATAAAGGCGGCGCCCCCAGGTGACATGTTGACGACCTGGCAAGGGTACTCACGTCGGTTTTCCAGCATGAAACGGCCCAGCACGTTGATTTCAACGCGAGAAAAACGGCGTCTGTCAGGTGCTTTTGCTGCTAGTGCAGCAATTCTGTTGGTCGCTGTGCGCCCTGCCATTTTCCTAGGAATCCCGAATACGCGATTATTGACTAGTAGAAACTTGGGTCACACCCTAGGAAAACAAGGTTAACAGAATGGTAACTGTGGTGCGGAGTACAGGTTTATATTTTGCCACCATCAACAACTCTAAGGTGTCCTACCTGTCGGCTGTTTGGAATTTCGACAGCTTTTGGTGTTGCTGAACGTGCCAAGTTAGTTCCACGGCTAACTCTTGGTTCCATTGAACTAACAGCACGATGACTTGGGGTTCCAAAATGTGGAACGCAGTCATTCTCGTCACTGAAGAGAGGTGCATCTTCATCTGGCCAGATCAACCTCAGACTGTTGACTTTTTGCTTGGAGATTGCCTGAACACCGAGCCAGAAGGGGCGTTTGAGTGGAGCCATGCAGCCAAGAATGCGCGTGCAACCTTCACCCTGAACGCGGATTGGCAGAAGCAAGAGCTCCAGATCTACTGACTGGCCCATTTCAGTTGTGCCCGTGAAGCTGATCACGGCCGCAGCGCCATCCTGTGTTATTGCAGAGAGCATGGCGGTAACAGCTTGCTGGTCTTTCTCATCCCAACCATCAAGGAAACTGCGGCCCTTCAGTTCACGACAGAACAGAGAACACAATCTTGTCCCCGCAAGGCGGAATCTAAAATTGTTCTGCTGGGCCAGTTCCAAAATAAATGTATCGCCCAGAACACTTTTGATTGCGGAGGGCTGAATATCGCCACGTTCGGGAGCTGGGCGTTCAGCCCGAATTTCGTCCCAGTATTCAAAGAGTATCCGTGATGCGCCGTGTTTCATATTCCCGCCTTCCCCAGTCCGCTTATTGGGTATTCCCATTGGGGTCAGTGTCCTTTTTATGGACAACTTTAACTATCCGCTGGTCTATGGTGGGGAATAAGCATGGAGCATGCCAAGTTAGAAATATCATAAAAATTTAATAAAATATTAACCTTAACAAAGGGTTTAAGTTGTGCTGATTGATGGCTTGTATAATCTTGGTTGCAGTTGCCTCACCTGAACCCTTGAGGCCCTAAGAATTGAGCTATTGTTGGCGGTAAACCTAGGTATTTGGCACTTCGTGTGCTGATAAAAAGTCGGGAAGACAAACGCCTAACGGGGAGAAGCTCCAATAAACCGTCAGCGCTTGGGGGAGTGCTGGCGGTTTATTGTTTTCATTTGATCCTTACATTTTGCGGCAAGCCTTGCGAAGCGTGCCAAGTTGTCTTAGTTCAAAATGGGACAATAATTTTGGATCTGTAATAAAATGAACCAATCCAATGAAGACCACCTGGCACCTCACGGCCCCAACCTTCAGAGACCAGCACGGGAGCCGATGTTTAATCTGCCAACCGTGGTTGTTGGACTGTCTCTGATCTTTATTGGGATACATCTGGTTCGTGCCTATGTGTTGACGCCCAATGCAGATTTGCAGACGCTGCTTTTGTTTGCATTCTGGCCTGTCCGATATCTTAGTGGTTTTATGGCTGAATACTCTTGGCCGGGAGAGACTGTTTCCGCGGTCTCGAGTTTTCTGACCTATGGGTTTTTGCATGGTAGTGCGGAGCACGTTGGTTTCAATGTGCTTTGGATGGCAGTGTTCGGCAGTGCAGTTGCACGACGTTTTGGGGCGACCCGTTTTCTGCTGCTGTCGGCTGTATGCGCCGTTGCTGGCGCGGGGGCTCACCTTGCTACAAACTGGGGGCAGAGTATCCCGGTGATCGGTGCATCGGCGGCGGTCTCAGGGCAGATGGCAGCTTCTTTGCGCTTTATCTTTGAAGCTGGAGGGCCAATGAGCTCGTTCCGACGGCATGATAATGCTGCTTATTCTGTGCCTGCTCGACCTTTGATGGAGGCGCTGAGCGACCGCCGTGTTCTTACCTTTATTCTGGTTTGGTTTGGCTTGAACTTCCTATTTGGCATGTGGTCTGCGCCAATTGCAGGGGAGGGCGTCAGTATTGCGTGGCAAGCTCACGTAGGTGGATTTATCGCAGGATTGATCCTGTTCCCGCTATTAGATCCGATTAAACCGCGTTGAAGTGAGACGTTTAATAGTTAGCTAACTACATATGTTAACAGCACCTAAGTTGGTGGCTAGGCAAGCATTGTTTTTTTGTGTCATGATGCCGTAGGGTTAGATTTGTTCTCTTCCTCTTTTTTCTCTGAGAAAGAAGGATGACACAAACAAACGAGGAGGTCGCCATGACAGTTGCTGCCATATTAAACGGCAAAGGGCGGGACGTTTTTACGGAGCCGAGTACACGTAGTTTAAGCGAGATATGCGCAAGCCTAGGTGGCCGCCGCATAGGTGCGATTGTGTTGTGTAACGAGCCGGGTGTGATTGTTGGGATCGTGTCAGAACGTGATGTGGTTCAGGCCATTTCAATGGAAGGAACTGACGCGCTTGCGCAGCCTGTCAGCGATTACATGACAAAAGAGGTTGCCGTCTGCAACGAGACAGACTCCGTGAACGGTGTCATGGCGCGTATGACAGAAGGGCGCTTCCGCCATATGCCAGTTGTGGAAGACGGAAAGCTCATCGGCTTGGTCTCAATCGGCGATATCGTGAAGTTCCGCATCGCTCAAGTTGAGCGCGAAGCTGAGGACCTGCGGAGTTACATTCAGGCCGTGTGATTTGTACTAAGCTGCTGTGCTTTTAAGGCACAGCAGTTCCAATCCAGCCTAGTACTCACCCATTCATTGTTGATGACTTTGGCGTGCAGAACGCCGAGTTAAGGCTGCACTTCTGCTAGTTGATGGAGTTCCGGAAGCGCTCGACAAGTGGTTTCATACCCGACGCGAATTGCTTCTTCACCGCGATGGAAGTCGAACAAACCCAGATGTGAGAGACGTAGTGTCAGGATGTTGTCTGGTGGGTCACCTGCAAGTCGTGAGCGCCCGATCCTGTCCTGAATGATGTTGTAGCTGTCCATCATCACGCCGGAGATACCCGGCAATCCTTTTGGCTTCCCACCGAATATTTGACGTCGAAGCACACGCTTGATTGCGCCGCCCGGATCCTTCTGGAGCTTGCTATCGATCTCCGGGATCATGTCTTTCGGGATTGGGGGCAGTTCATGGACAACCGTAGAGCCTCGACCGAACGTGTCGGAGTTGAGGTTGACTGCGATCACAGCTCGTGCGCCCATCGCGCGGCAGACGGAAACCGGGATTGGATTGACCAACGCGCCATCCACCAGCCAACGACCGCCATAGGCGACCGGCTCGAACACGCCGGGGAGGGAGGTGGAACACCGCATAGCCTGTGTGAGTGGACCCTTCTTCAACCAGATTTCGTGTCCCGTGCCCAGCTCCGTCGCAACGGCTGCAAATGGTCGATCGAGATCCTCGATCATGATACCGCCGAAGTGGTCTTCGAACAATGAGAGGACTTTTTTGCCTGAGATGAGGCCGGAACCGCCGAAGGAAAGGTCGACCATGCTGAAGACCCTGCGGCGAGAGAGTGAAACGACCCACTCTTCGAGTTGATCCAGCTTACCGCAGAGATAACAGCCGCCGACAACAGCGCCAATGGACGTGCCAGCGATAAAGTCCGGCTGTATGCCTGCTTCTGAGAGGGCTTTGAGTACGCCGATATGTGCCCAACCACGGGCCGCACCGCCACCCAAAGCCAACCCGATACCTGGAGTGATCTCCGGCTCAGGTGTGGTGGGCGGTGTCTCTGGTTCTTCTTCTACAGGCTGTTTGCTGTTTGGCCACAGAGGTAGATTTTGCAGCACTGCCATCTCCCCGACTGTCTCTCAACGGTTGAATAATCGAAATTACCTTAGGGTAACTATGCTATTTAAACCTATAAAAAGACTGAATCGGGGCACAGCGAAACCTATTGTTTTTTCCCGTAAACTTCTTGGGGGTCATATACCGGAGCGACTTCCGTCTTCTCCAGCCAAACATCACCTGTGTCATTTGAGTTCACTTTGCGGAAGAAACAGGAACGATAGCCAACGTGGCATGTTGCTCCATTTCCATGAACTTTGACACGCAGCCATATGGCGTCCTGATCGCAATCAGTCCGGATTTCAATGACTTCCTGCACCTGGCCAGAGGTGCCGCCCTTTTTCCAGTATTCCTGCCTGGAGCGGCTCCAGTACCAAGCCTCGCCAGTTTCAATGGTGCGACGCAAGCTCTCGGTGTTCATATAGCCCACCATGAGTAGCTCACCGCTCTCGAAATCCGTGACTGCAGCTGCGATCAGGCCGTTATCATCAAATTTTGGGCAGAGCTCATCGCCCAGCTCAATTGTTTTCTTGTCAGCACGCGGCGCGAAGCCGTCGGCTTTAATATTCGTCGACATGAAATGCTCGAATTTTGTGATGAATGGCCCGAGCTTACGAACGGACCATTGTCATAAAGCGTACCTGTTCAGATGCGTTATCTTCAAAAACACCGGAGAACCGGTTGGTGAGGGTTGATACACCCTGTTTTTGAATGCCACGCATAGACATGCACTGGTGTTCTGCCTCAATCATGACAGCGACGCCACGGGGAGCCAGATACTCTTCCAATGCCGTTGCGATCTGAACGGTCAGATGTTCCTGTGTCTGAAGTCGACGTGCGTAAATTTCTACAACACGTGCGATCTTGGACAGGCCGACCACAGCATGATCCGGATAATATGCGATATGCGCTTTTCCGGTGAACGGCAGCACATGATGCTCACAGAAAGAAGTGAAAGAGATATCTTTCAGCAGCACAATATCATTGTATCCGCCGACTTCTTCGAAGGTTCGTTCCAAGTGCTCGCGAGGATCTTCTTTGTATCCAGAAAAAAGATCTTCGTAGGCTTTTACTACGCGTTTTGGCGTATCCAGCAGTCCTTCACGTTCGGTATCGTCACCGATCCATTGAAGAAGTACGCGCGCAGCAGCCTCAGCTTCAGCCCGGCTAGGGCGGTTGGGGAGCTTGTTGTCTTCTGTAGCCGTGGGATCGGTTTCTGTAACCGGTCTCAAAACAGCGTCCATATTATGTCTCCAACAATACGCAGGCGATGAGTGTGAATTAAGACATACTTCTCTTAAAAAAACACTGAACCCGCCATAGGTTCCTGCGCAACAACTATTTTTGTCGGCCTGTTTTCAGTTCAGGCTCTTCCCATTGTCATACGCAAATCTATAGCTTACCTAAGGAGATGCGAGTATGGCGCAGGGTATAAACTACGACAACCCGTTTAGACAGCCAATAAAATGGCACCTATGGTTTCTTCTAGGTAATGTGTGCTAGATTGCGATATTCCGCTTTTGACCTCTAGCAAGGTCTCGGCAGCACCACCTATATAAGATAGATGTCTTGGTTAGGAAAGGGTCTTCCCTTACTACTGAGTGATCCAAGGTCGCTTTAAGTTATAAAGCGAGTGTCAGAATAGTAGCCAGAGTTTTGCATGTTGGACGACATTTACAATACAAAGATCCTTGAGTTTGCAGGGAATATCCCTTTGTTGGGACATCTTGATGCCCCGCAAGCTCAGGCAAAAGCACATTCGCGGCTTTGTGGTTCGACGGTGAGCGTTGAGGTTTGTGTAGCCGATGGTCTAATAACCTCATTTGCGCAGGACGTGAAAGCGTGCGCGCTTGGGCAAGCGTCAGCCTCTATTTTAGGCCAGCATGTTATTGGGGCCTCACCCTCTGAAATCCGGCAGGCTTATGCGCAGCTCCATGCGATGTTGAAGGAAAATGGACTTCCACCGACCGGTCGCTTTGCCGATCTGTCGTTCCTTGAACCGGTGCGCGATTATAAAGCGCGTCATGCGTCCACCATGCTCGCGTTTGAAGCCTTGGTGAAAGCGCTTGATGATGTTGAAGCTACTGTTGCTTAAGGCAAACTGAGATGTGTAAGCCCGAACTACTCCCTAAAGAGAGGCCTGCCAGCCTGATGGCGCGGGTCGGGATCGGGTTTATTTGGATTTATCAGCACAGTTTGTCGCTGATACTTGGGCGTGCGTGCCGTTATCAGCCCTCCTGCTCACATTATACAGCTGAGGCGATGGTGCGTTTTGGCTTCTGGCGTGGTGGCTGGATTGGGTTGTCGCGGATCATTCGTTGTAATCCATATGGGGCGAGCGGTTATGATCCTGTTCCCGCTAGTCTACCTCAGCATTCCAGATGGTATCTGCCTTGGCGCTATGGACATTGGACTGGACGCCATATTGACCCCAAGACGCGTTTTGACTTGCCAGACTAGAAACCGTTCTTGTTCTTAAGGACAGGTGAACTCGTTTTTTTCTTCTTCTGTTAGGACTGGCAAAACTGCGAATTCTCCCTCAATGGAGAGGTTTTCGTAGGGCTGAGAGTTGATAACAACTCCGTAGGCTTTTCCGCTGTTAGCATCTAATGTCCAAACCCACCCGAGATTGGATTCCTGCGGATTGTCCTTCCAGGAAATTTGAGTAATTTCCGGCGTAATCTGCTGTACGGTGTAGGTTGCAGATCCTTTGCTCTTGCCAAGTTTTGAGGTGGTGTTCCAGGCAAGTGCTTCACTGTTGCAAATGAAAGTCGTGAATTTCTCTTCAATCGCCTCTGCGCCTTCCTTTGTAATCGTCCAGGCAAAATTCAATGATTTACCTAGCCATTGCTCGGTGGCCTTAACAGCGGAGGCGTCACTTCCAGTTTCTGCGAGTGTGTGGATGTCGCTTTGGAGGCTTTTGCTGGTCGGGACGGGAGGGCCATCTCCTGTAACCTGTGCAACTGCTACCAGACCAGATGAATGCATGAACAAGATTGCGCTGGCGCTCAGGATTGCTAAAAGTTTCATTGGGTTATCCTGTTTTCATTCTTGCCGCTGTTTAATTGGGTTCAAAGGCTACTGAAGGAACTGTGGCCAAAAACTTCCTTTTTCTTCCTGGTTTTGCTCACTGTCAGTAGCGGTTGGATCATTCGTCGGTTCGGATGGTACCGGCATGTCTTGGGGGGTGCTCATTTGGTATTCTGGCATGCCACTCATCATGGATGGGTCCTCTTCTGCGTTGTCTGGTTCTGCTTCAACAGTCCCAGAGGTTCCAAGAGAGGGTTCAACAGATATTTGAGTGTGAGCAGGAAGCGCACTGGACGTGAGCGCAAACCCTGTGACGACAATATATGTGAAAAGCCAATGCCTGCTCATTTGAATACCTTTGGATGATCAGTGTGGTACGCACTCCAATACAGAAACTCATAATTTCATTTGAAGATAATGGCTTAATGTAGAGTTGCGTCCAGCAACTAGCAGTGGTTCCCAGTTCTTGGCTTAATGAAAAGCTATCTGCTGATGTTGAAATTCATGAAATTTTTGCGCGCGTAATACGTGCTTTTGCCTATGTGAGGGCTGCGTAGAGGCGTGTTGTTCACAGATTGGAGGTCAAAAACGTTTTTTCCTATGTTTTCCCAATCCAAATTTCAAAGGAGCGTTGACAAGAGGGGCTCAAATGAAGATAACCCGTCCTCACACGGCGCGGCCAACTTGGCCAATGCGACGGAGGAGTGCCCGAGTGGCTAAAGGGGGCGGACTGTAAATCCGCTGGCTATGCCTACGTTGGTTCGAATCCAACCTCCTCCACCATTTTTCTTTCATAAAATCAGTTTGTTACGGTAGAGACGCATGTCTATTGAAGGTTTTGAAGACCTCCCGAGTTATGCTTTTGGCGACAGTCCTGAGCTAGCTGACAGCTTGCTTGAGCTCGTTCTGAATGGAACAAAGACAGCTACCTGTGGCGATCTGCTTTCCTATGAGAAAGAAGGGGAACCGCTTCCTCAGCCGGGCGATCAGTTCGTTATTCTTGATGGTAAGGGGCAAGCCGCTTGCGTCATTGAGATGGTCACGGTTGATGTGCGTCAGTTCAACGAGATTGATGAGATTTGGGCTGTGCTGGAAGGTGAAGGCGATCTTAGTCTTGAATTTTGGCAGGATGCGCATCGTGAATATTTTGAGCGGAACGGTGTCTTTGCTCAAGATATGAAGCTGGTTTGTGAGTACTTTCAGTTGGTGAAGATCTTCAAGCGCGATCAAGCTAAGCCGAATTAAGTCTCTTCCAGTTTTTGTGAGATGTTTTTTGATCCGGATGATCGTTTGTCCGGTGATGTGCTGTGGCTTTGAATAGCCTGCCAGATATCCTCTTTAACATCCTGCCATTGCCGAAGCTCAGCCCTCAAAGGTAGCTCTGCGCGCAAGGCGTTCTTAGTTTGCAATGTTGATTGGATCAGGGCAGCCAGTTCCTCAGAGTTGTGTGGGTCAAAATATCGGCAATGGTCGCCGCCAACTTCTGGAATTGAGGTTGCATTGGAGGCAAGCACAGGTGTTCCCATCCAAAGAGCTTCACCGACGGGTAGGCCGTATCCTTCAAACAAGCTTGGATAGACCAGTGCAATTGCTTCTTTGTAAAGGGCAGTGAGTTCAGCTTGCGTGGGCGATTGGACAATCGTCACGTACTTGCCAATAGCTGTATATTTCTGATTTTTGTTGAGGCTTGCGAAGGCGCCATTTGGAATTGCACCTGCGCATATGAGCTGTGGTAGAGGTGCGTCTTCGTCGTGCTCTAAAATGTGCAAGTAAGCATCAAAAACCAGTTTTGCATTTTTCCGATACCTTATGTCCCCTAGCAGCAAAAAGAACCCATTTTCAGGGCGCTGTCTGAGGGGGTAGATTGGCTCTGCTTCCTGAAATTCATGCGCCAAATGGACAACGCTTGTGCTTTGAGGTGAGGGGAGTTTCTGCTCTGCCAGAAATTTGAGTAGATCGCTTCTCGTGTACTCAGAGTTTGCTAGAACGTGCGGTCTTGTAGTGACGGTTCGCCGTAAATGCTCCAGCCAAAGTTTGGCGCCTAAGTCCTCTTCAGGATCGTTGAGGCGTAAAGGAGAGATATCATGGATCATGACGTAGACTGGTACATATGGTGCGCGGCTCTTCACATATTCCGTTAGACGCCGGGCTTCTTCCAGGTTTCCCAATGAAAGGAAGGGGGCATCGATATCGGAGAGTGGTTCTCCCAGCGCTTCACCATCATACGCGCCGATGGTTTCATCCGCGTGTGAGCGCAATGTATGTCGCAACCTGTGAAACAGTCCCTTGATCTTGCGGTTTCTATATTTTTCCAGATGGAATGCTTTTACTGGAGCGCCCAACAAGTCGGGCAGGTGTTCGGGGTTAAGGTCATCATCCTTAAACAATGGATCGGCTTGCACACTCACATATTCGTTTGTTCGGGCGTCATGGCAAATGAAGGTGACTTCAAGGTCATCCTCATAAAAGCGCTTGGCTGTTTCATAGAGAGTTCTGGTGACGCCATTTGCCTGCAATGAGGTAGAGCGGTTCTGCCTCAAGGTGGTCAAATCAAAGTAGAGCTTTGGCTTTGGCGTCGTCATGCTCAGCTCCTGACAGCTGGTAGAGTGTGCGTCATGCATTCCTTGTGATGGAGTTTGCGAATCCTGTTGTTGCAAGCAGTATGCGGAGTGGGGAGAGGGAAGGCTAGCTAAACCCTTGCTAACCAGTGGTAATTCAAGGTGTGTAACCTGTCGATTAGGTGATCTCTCCCGAGGAAAACAGAGTTGGGCGCGCTTAAAATAATCTGGACGCGTCTTCAAGAATTGGTTATTCAGGCAATCCATGATTAACACCAAACCGCTTACCTGCCTTGTTTGCAGGAGTGAGCTGGAGACTTGATATGCTGCAATTGACCTTCCCTGACAATTCCGTTCGCGAATACGGCGCTGGTTCCACCGGTGCTGACGTTGCAGGGAGCATTTCTAAATCTCTCTTGAAGAAAGCTGTTGCCGTCGCGATTGATGGTGAGCTGCGTGATCTTTCTGATCCTATTCCAGCAAGTGCTGCGATTGAATTTGTTACTCGCGATGACCCTCGTGCGCTGGAATTGATCCGCCACGATGCGGCGCACGTGATGGCAGAAGCTGTGCAGGAGCTGTGGCCTGATACACAGGTTACAATCGGCCCTGTTATCGAGAACGGTTTTTATTACGACTTTAAGCGTGAAACGCCATTCACACCTGAAGATCTGCCAAAAATCGAAAAGAAGATGCAGCAGATCATTCAGCGCAATGCGAAGTTCACCAAGGAAATCTGGAGCCGCGACGAAGCGAAAGAATACTTTGCTTCCAAGGGTGAAGATTACAAGGTTGAGCTTGTTGATGCGATTCCTGAAGATCAAACTGTTAAGATCTATAAGCAGGGTGACTGGTTGGATCTTTGCCGTGGTCCGCATATGGCATCCACTGGCCAGGTTGGTCAGGCATTCAAGTTGATGACTGTTGCCGGTGCTTACTGGCGCGGCGATTCCAACAATGAGATGCTGACCCGTATCTATGGTACTGCATGGTCCAATGAGAAAGATCTGAAAGCTTACCTCCATATGCTTGAGGAAGCTGAGAAGCGCGACCACCGTAAGCTTGGCCGCGAAATGGATCTCTACCACTTCCAGGAGGAAGGTCCGGGTGTTGTTTTCTGGCACCACAAAGGCTGGCAGCTGTTCCAGAACCTGACCAACTACATGCGTCGCCGTCTTGCTGATGACTATCAGGAAGTAAATGCACCGCAAATTCTGGATAAGTCGCTTTGGGAAACCTCCGGCCACTGGGAGTGGTACCGCGAGAACATGTTTGCGACTGAGACCGAAGACCACCGCGTCTTTGCGATTAAGCCGATGAACTGTCCTGGTCACGTCCAGATCTTCAAGCACGGCCTGAAGTCCTATCGTGATTTGCCTCTGCGTATGGCTGAGTTCGGTGCTGTTTCCCGCTATGAGCCATCCGGTGCGTTGCATGGTCTGATGCGCGTTCGCGCGTTTACGCAGGATGATGCGCATGTGTTCTGTACTGAAGAGCAGATGGCTGCGGAATGCCACAAGATCAACGACCTGATTATGTCTGTCTACAAGGACTTCGGGTTTGAAGAGATTGTTGTGAAGCTCTCAACCCGTCCTGAAAAGCGTGTTGGTTCTGATGAAGTTTGGGATCACGCTGAAGCAGTGATGGGAGAAGTGCTGAAGGAGATCGAAGCGAACTCTGGCGGCAAGATCAAGACTGGCATTCTTGAAGGCGAAGGTGCGTTCTACGGTCCTAAGTTTGAGTACACTCTGCGGGATGCGATTGGTCGTGAATGGCAGTGCGGTACCACTCAGGTAGACTTCACGTTGCCAGAGCGCTTTGGTGCGTTCTATGTCGACAGCGATGGTGAGAAGAAGCAACCGGTGATGATCCACCGCGCGATCTGTGGTTCTCTGGAACGCTTCCTCGGCATCCTCATCGAGAACTTTGCTGGTCATTTCCCGTTGTGGCTGACACCTCAGCACTTCGTTGTGGCAGCAATCACCTCTGATGCAGATGATTATGCGAAAGAAGTGCATGCAGCGCTGAAAAAAGCTGGTTTGCGCGGTGAGCTGGATCTTCGTAACGAGAAGATCAACTACAAGGTTCGCGAGCATTCTCATGCCAAGATCCCAGTGATCATTGCGGTTGGTAAGCGTGAAGCAGAAGAGAAGACAGTGAGTATCCGTCGTCTTGGTTCGCGCAACCAAACATCAATGACATTGGATGAAGCGGTGGCAAGCCTTACTGATGAAGCAACAGCACCAGATCTGAAAGAGCAGGCTTCCTGATCTTTATAGACTGAGTGAAATTTTGAAGGCTGGCTGCAGGTTTCTGTTGCCAGCCTTTTTCTTTTCGGCCTCACTGTCGCCTAAACTTCACGTAAGTTTGCGAAAGCTTACAAAACCGGCTCAGATGAAATGAGTTATGTGAAGTGAGGATGTCGTGAACCACGCGGATTTAAGCTACGCCAATAGTACTCATCCCATATTGAAGCGATGGCTTATTCGCAGCATCGAAGGGCTCTCTGGCAAGAGAGCGCTGTTGGACCTTTATGAGGAGTGGCGAGCTGGTTTTTCAGTTTCTGATCAGGCGCTCTGGCGTGATCTGCTGGAACAGATTGACTTGCGTGTGGAATGTACCGGAAACGACTGGCCGCCCGCTGATCTGGATGGGAAGCCGCTGGTGCTGATTGCGAACCATCCCTATGGCATTGCAGATGGGATCGCGATCCTTTCGCTTGTTGAACAGCTCAATCGTCCTTACCGCGTGCTGATCAATAATGAACTGCTGAAGGTGCCTGAAATCCGGCCTTTCGCTTTGCCAGTGGACTTTGAAGAGACCGAAGAGGCTTTGCGCACCAATTTGAAAACACGGCAGGAAGCGTTGAGATTACTGCGGGAAGGGGTGACGATCGTAATCTTTCCCGGTGGTGGTGTTGCGACAGCTGCTAAGCCATTTGGCAGGGCAGAAGAGCTGCCTTGGAAGACGTTCAGTGCCAAGCTCATTCGAAGTGCGCGAGCAACGGTGTTGCCGGTTTATTTTGAGGGGCAGAACTCGGCGTTGTTCCATATGGTCAGTCGCTTTTCCCTGAGTTTACGACTGTCGCTTCTCATAGGCGAGTTCAAGAGCATTTTGGGACAAACCATTCTTGCGCGGATTGGCTCTCCTATTTCCTATGAGGTTTTAGAGGGATGCGAAAGCCAGAGAGAAATGATGGATGAGCTTCAGGCAACTGTTATGAACTTGCGGGATGGCGTTGAGGCGCCAAAGGGGGAAACCTTTTTTCTCCCGTAGGGCCTCCTCCTTAGAGCCGGCGTGAGCCAAAAAAGGCGCCGAGTGAGGCGCCTTGGTCATTCTTGATGTCGTGCAAGCCTTACAGAGGGTTTTCTGCAAGCACTTCCACTTCCACGTTGTTTACGCTTGGATTGACCGTGAACTCTTCGCGATACATCTCACCGTTGTTGCGCGCCATAACCGTATAGGTTCCGGCTGCTAGGGTGAGATCAAGGAACGCGCCATTGCCGCTTGCAACAGTGTCGCCGCCGGGAGAGAGGATCGTCCAAGACGTGTTGGCCAAAGATGTTTTGTTCTTGGCGCTTACCAGTTTCAGCGTGATGTTGCCTGCCTGATGGTAAAGGGTTGCTTCGGTCAGCTTGCCTGCCTGAACGTGAATGTCGGCGCGTACGACAGCGTTGATATCGCCGTAGCGGCTTTCAACATGGTAGGTGCCTGCGCTCACTGGAACCAACTCGCCCGGCTTGATGCCAGATGCAATGAGACCGCGGTTACCTGTGGTGTCGTATGTCATATCGTAGATGTTAAAGCGCACATCTTTGCGTGGCATCTGCTGATCGTTGCCTAAAGCAGCGTCCAGACGAATGCCACCTGCGTTCAGGATGATCGTCCCTGTTTTCACACCGCTTTTAAGCTCATAGCGCGTGGTTGCTGTGACTTTGCCAAAAGACGTGTGTACGAGGTACGTACCCGGATCGAGGCGGAATTCTGCGTCCTGATCTTGAGAGGACGCGACCATGGTCAAGGACCCGTCATCATTTTCTTTTGAAGAGTAGACACGCCATTTCAGGCCGCGTGTGAGGTTTGGTGTTCCCTCAGCCAGCTTTGCTACCAGATAAAGGACAGGTTGAGCGCCGACAGGTGCCTGTTCTGCGCCTACGGATGGGGGAGCATATGGTAAGAAGCTCGTACCCATTGTTGGTGCAAGAGATTGTCCCTGGTAGCCGCTGAGCGGATCATAGCTGATAGGAGGAGCGATGGTCTTGTCTGGCTGTGCGCCCAAGTCCAGTACTTCCTTTGAGAATGGCAAAGCGGGTTTGGAAACAGGAATAGGACCTGCAGCCTGAGCGGTGTTTCCAAGCACAGCCAATACAGCACAAAATGCTGTGGCGGTTGCTGCGCGTTGTAGCGCTTTGCTGAACGTCGATATCCGCTCTAACTTCACGTGTGCTCTCGCTACTACTTCAGAAAGTGTTACCCGTGTGCGACAGTAAATACAAAACCGACACCCGATCGAGTGAAATCAGATTACAGTGACAAACTGTGATTTGGAAGTGTTTTATAAATTTTTACTCAGTGGGTTGGGGATTGGTAGTCAATGTGGCAAGAATGGGGCAAGACCATCCTTTAATTGACACAGTTGATATTCTGTATAGGACTATTGCGTAGCTTTAATCGTTGAAATCCTGAAAAGAATCGAGACCGTGGAAACTAAAGACCTTCCAGAACTGAAGAGTTTTCTCAAAACTCGTCGCTCCCATCTCGCTGCAACGCTCGTGCATCCTGGTCCCAATCAAGCACAAATTTCAGAGCTTCTTGAAATGGCTTGCCGTGTTCCAGATCACGGAAAAATTTCTCCTTGGCGGTTTATTATCTATGACAATTCACAGGCTGACCCTATCGGTCTAAAGCTTGCTGAAATTGCAGAAAAACGTCAGGGCTCGCTTGGTGAGAACACCAAGGCAATGGAGCTGGAGCGTTTCAAGCGTGCGCCGTTGGTTATTGGCGTTTTGTCTTCTCCAAACCGGGAACATAAAGTTCCGGTCTGGGAACAGGAGCTTGCTGTTGGAGCGGTTTGTGTCTCGCTCCTTAATGCCTGCTTTTCAATGGGTTTTGCAGGCCAGTGGCTCTCTGAGTGGTATGCTTTTGATGATGAGGCAGCTGCCTATCTTGGTGCTCGTGATGGGGAACGGTTTGCAGGCTTCATTCATATCGGAAGCGCTAGCATTGTTCCCAGTGAGCGTCCTCGGCCTGATGTTGCCCGATTGACTGAATATTTTGAAAGTTCTCTTTCCGGTGTTGATGCGTAGGAGTTGAGGTAAGTATATGTTTTATGAAGCGAATAAGCCGCATGGATTGCCCCACAATCCATTCAAGGCTGTTGTTGCACCTCGTCCGATTGGTTGGGTTTCTACCGTCTCTAAAGATGGTGTGCGCAATTTGGCTCCTTACAGTTTTTTCAATGCAGTGTGTG
Organism: Pseudovibrio sp. Ad26; assembly: GCF_001623285.1. Classification (NCBI taxonomy): domain Bacteria; kingdom Pseudomonadati; phylum Pseudomonadota; class Alphaproteobacteria; order Hyphomicrobiales; family Stappiaceae; genus Pseudovibrio; species Pseudovibrio sp. Ad26. The sequence goes on along the minus strand of NZ_LMCE01000095.1, from coordinate 96,579 downwards.
ATACACCGCCGATGGTTGTGATTGGTTCCAGCGGTTACAAAGACTCTGTCCGCAACATCGAAGAAACTGGCGAGTTTGTCTGCAACCAAGCCACATTGGATCTTGCAGATGCGATGAATCTGTCCTCTGCAATGGTTGGTACTGATGTTGATGAGTTCGAGCTTTCCGGATTAACGGCAGAGCCATCCAAATTGATCAAGGCTCCACGCGTTTTAGAGGCAAAAACTGCGTTGGAATGTAAGCTGGTTAATGTGCAGCGTCTGATCGATATTGACGGAAATGAGACCAACAGCTGGCTTATACTGGGTCAGGTTGTTGGTGTGCATATCGACGAGAGTGTGCTTGAAAACGGCTTGCTCAATGTGGCGAAAATGAAGCCTTTGGCCCGGTTGGGTTACATGGATTACTCGGTGGTTGATTCTGTATTTCAGATGGACCGGCCAGTTCTTCCAGAAAAAGCATGATGGCGGGCGCTTAGGCGCCCCTTTTCTTATCTCGAAAATACCTGTTGTATCTGATGCGCGTCTTCAGGCGTGTTTGGGTTCATGCCAGTAAAACCGAGTGCTACTGATTTTTCCAGATCCTCAGGTACTGCCGTTGGTGCTGTATCCAGAGCAATCAGGTGAGCCGATTTTGCAGCAAACAGGCATTGTGTTTGTGCGTATTGAAATGGCGGCAGCAAACCTCCGTTCTCATCTCTGGACTGTTTCGCATCCAGTGCCTCTTTCAGCACTTCTTCATTCCATGCCAGTGCGGTTAGGCGCGGGCTGGTGTTGGAGAGGTTCATGAGGTTGTGAAAGGCTGCAGGATATTTGCCAAGTTCAGGAATGATCTTCACTGTGCAGTCTTGCAATGCGTGTTTGGCTTCAAGGACAGAAAGTATCGCGTGCAAACGTTCAATATCAGCGCGCGATTTGATGAAGGTTGGAACGACGCCTCTTGGCCTCACATGAACATAGGGTTTGAGTGTTGAAAGGATCGTGCTCTCTGATGGTTCGTTTAGTGTGAGATAAAGATCGTGGTGTTTGCCCAGCTCTGCCAGAGTGTTTGGCGAGCCATAAGGCTCGAACTCGCTGACGGGCTTTTCTGGCAAAATGGCGAGTGATACATTCCTCAGAGCTTTTAGCTCTTCTGTGTTATCGAATGTTGAGGCCATCACGCTCAGCAGGCAGTTCATTGTTTTTCTCCGAATCCAATCAGAAATTGAATTGTAATGCATAATTCGTAGAGAACAGGATAGGCGAAAAATCTGTTTTAACTCAAATAACTCAGTGATTTCAGTAGGGCAAAATTAAAATTTAACTATTTGTTAACTAATATTAAGAGATATTAACTAATGGTATTATAGGGGGCAGATTCTCGTGAAGGTTGCAGGCGATCCTTCCATTGCAGGGCGTATTGAATCGGCTTTTCAAAAGGCCAGTTCCAAAACAGGTACGTCTTTTGACTTTCTGCTGCAAGCGGCTGCCCGTGAATCTTCCTTTGACCCAAACGCCAAAGCTAAAACCTCCTCTGCCTCAGGGCTTTTTCAATTTATCGAGTCCACCTGGCTTGAGACGCTCAAGAAAAATGGCGAAGAATTGGGCTTGCAAGACTATGCGCAGCACATTCGTGTTGATGCAAATGGTAAGTACCGCGTCGACAACAAGCACCTGAAGCAGCAGCTTCTGGATCTGCGTTATGACCCTGATATCTCTTCGCTTGTTGCTGGTGCTTTGGCGAAAGACAACGCCTCCGGACTCTCTTCAAATCTGGGGCGGGATCCGTCCGCTGGTGAACTCTATCTTGCGCATTTTCTTGGGGTGAATGGTAGTCTACGGCTTTTGAATGCTGCTCAGGACCGACCAGAGCACCCGGCTGCGGACCTGTTTCCGCTACAAGCGCGGTCCAACAAGGCTGTGTTTTACAACAAGGACGGGCAGGCGCGGACCGTCAGCGATGTGCATGACCGTCTGGTTGGTCGCTTTAATGATACGATTGCTGGTTCAGATCGTCCGGCAGTTGGTGTGCGTAGGGGGCCTATCACTAAGCCGATTGACAGCCACCGCGTTGAAAGTCGCATTCTGACAGCATGGCGTGCGACGACGGTTGATAAAGATGAGGCTCCTTTTCAGTCCCTGTTTCGGACTGATGAAGCGGCAGCATTAACTGCGTCCAAAGCTGTGAGTGAGACGAAGCGATCTGGTGTTGAGGTTCAGGAATCAATCAGCCAACAGTTTGTTGCGCCAAAACCAGTTGCGCGACCATCTGGTGCGCCTTTGGACCTGACCAAATTTCTTGCACCGTCCCAAGCAAGTGGAAAGTCCTTAAGTAAGAAGGTCTAGAACCTGTGACTTACAGGCGTTTCTTGCTGCTCTAATCTTTCAAAAAACAAGTTTTACGAGAAACTGCGGGTGCGGTGAACGAAGCCTTAAGAATTATGATTAATTATTTCTACCCATAGTTGGTGGATACAGGTTTCTGAGTGCCATGATTATCAAGAGTTTTCTGAATTGGGTGCAGTATGCGCCAAGTGGAAGTCGCGCACAGGCGGCTGGTGCTTTGGTGCGTGCTTTCTTGTACTCTGAACTTGAAAGCTCTGAGTACAGCGAAGCAGAGGCAGCATTGACCTTCCTGCTTGATGATCGTGATGTTGCGGTTCGGATCGCCCTTGCAGAAGCCTTTGGCGCTGCAAAGATTGTTCCCTCTCATATCATTTCTGCTTTGCTCGTGGATGAAGATGAAGTTGCGCTGCCTTTGCTTTCTGGTGCAACGACTATTCCAGAAGGTGAGCTGGTAGATCTTGTTGCGACAGGCTCCACTCAGCGTTGTGTCGCTGTTGCCAGCCGGCCCGAAATTACCGTTGGGTTGTCTGCTGCTATCTGCGAAGTTGCCTGTGAAGAGGCCTGTGTTGCTTTGCTCGCAAATGAAAAGGCAGAGATCACACCCAACAGTATGGAACGTGTGGTTGCACGCTTTGGCGAAAGCCGGGACGTGAAAGATGCTCTGATGTCTCGTGATGATGTTCCCTTGCAAATCAGACATATGATGCTGCGGCGTTACACTGAAGGTCTTGGGGATCATCCGCAGGTGCTTGGTGCAAGAAATATGCGTGCTCCCGAGCAATTGGTCGCTGATGCACAGGATCGTTCCACGATTTCACTGGCCTGGAGTGCCTCTGACAAAGAATTGCACGGGCTTGTTGAACATCTGGTTGTTTCCGCTCAGATGACAAGCGTTCTTTTGCTTCGTTCAGCAGTAACCGGTTGCTTTAACTTGCTTACAAGCTCGCTAGCTCGCTTATCTGATTATGATGAGGATCAGGTGTTTGACGCATTGGCGACGCCATTTGGTGCTTCGCTGCGCCGTGTCTTGGCAGCTGCTGGCTTGCCTGATCGCACGCATGCGCTTTTCCAGGAGTGCATTGCCAGCTGGCAGAGGGTCGAAAATATGCAGATCGACCATTGGTCCAAGTCACGTATTGTGGCTGGTGATCTGATTGCGCTGGAAGATGAGCTTGGTATTGAAGATCTGGGAGATCTGCAAGACTTGTTGCATCGCCTCTCCAATGAGGCTGCGCGCGAAAGTGCACGTACTCGTGTTGCTGAAATGCTGAGTGACGTTGCTTAAGGTATTCAGCTTATTGCCTGATTAGCTGTCGACGAGCTCCGTGAGCGGTGCGCTTGCTTCTTCCAGCCTTGTCACAAGCGCGACACCAAGCCGATTGGTTTCATCGCGGGCATCTTCAGAAATCATTGCATTGATTGCGCTTACGTGTTGAGCGATGAGCTCTTTCGGGAAGCTCTCTTGTGTCTTGGCGGCGACCAGCAAGAGTGTCAGGTTGTTTGCAACGCGGCCAACCAGTGGGAAGCCCAGAGTTTCCGCCTGGCCTTTGATGTCGTGGGCGCAGCGGAACAGTGCGTCGTAGGTTTCCTCTGTAAAATCAGCATTCTGTGCTGCCTGATTGGTCTCTTTCAGGCAATCGACTTCCGAGCCCATCCAGCTTTCGAACTTGTCAGAGAGTTTCTCGATGGCTTCTTCAGCAGCTTTGACCGGGTCGAACTTGGCAGCTTCAATGGTCGACATCTTCCGGACTTTTTTGGAAAGGTCGTTTGGAACGCGGATGTGTTCCTGAGAAGATTTATCTGAACCAGTTAAAGAAGCCATTGTCCTGCGTAATTCCTGAGCCTGCATTGCTGTAGGTGTGATTATATTTCGAATTCGAAATAATATCTAACTATTTTACGAGCAATTCCAACCCGAAGTTGTTTCTTCTAGCATATTTGGTTGTGATCACAGCATCAACTGGTTGTGTCTTAGTACTTAAACATCTCAGAGAGGATACGTTCGTCCCAGCTGTGTTCATTATCGAACATGATGCAGCTTTGAGCTGTCGCGTCCTGATAGATGGTCGTGCTGATAACATTTCGGAACTCACGGTGATCAGCGGCTGCGTTGACCGGGCGCTTGTCTGCTTCAAGTACTTCAATCTTAACGGTGTTCTGTGTCGAGAGCAGAGCTCCGCGCCAGCGTCTTGGACGGAAGGCACTGATGGGTGTAAGTGCCATCAGGGGAGAGTCAATCGGCAGGATCGGGCCATGGGCTGACAGGTTATAAGCTGTGCTGCCCTGGGGAGTAGAAATAATGATACCATCGCAGGCCAGCTCTTCCATGCGGACGCGGCCATCTACGGAGATGCGCAGTTTCGCAGCTTGATGGGATTTGCGCAGGAAAGAGACTTCATTGATTGCACGAGCGGTGAACTCGTTTCCGTCTTTGTCGACAGCTTCAATGTTGAGTGGATGGAGAGGTGTTATCTCTGCTTTTTCAAGGCGTTCAATCAGGCCTTCAGTCTTGTACTCGTTCATGAGAAAGCCGACTGAACCGCGATTCATGCCGTAGATCGGCATGCCTTTGTTCATAAACTTATGTAGATAAGAGAGCATAACTCCGTCGCCGCCGAGCGCGACAATGACGTCCGCGTCGTCTTGCGAAGCAGATCCGTACATCTTTTCAAGAGCTTGGCGTGCAGCAAGTGCTTCTGGCGTATCGCTGGAAACAAAGGCGATGCGGTTGATAGTTCTTCTCTTCAAAGACGGCTCCTCCCTCAAAAAGGAGGTAGCATGACTTTGGGAAAATTCAAACTGCCTTTATGTCGCTTCTCGTCGGATTGCCAATGGATTAGAGCTTGTTCCGCCGGTTTGGGCTGTTAAATATACATAGATACTATAAGTATTGTGTTGTTTATTTGTGCAATATTACTTGTTTGTGTTCGAATAAACATCAAGGTACTGAATTGCAACAGTTGTTGCTTTGGTTGTTTGGAGGGGTTTTTGTTAAAATAACTTTCGAGTATGTTGAGTGTGTTGCAGATGGTTGAAATTATTTCAAGATATCAATTATCTACAATGTTGCGACCAGAATATACTGCTTACCTTTTCTTATAGATATTTGTCGGTGAGACCTTTTGAGCTTTAAACAAGAGGTCGGTGGGAGCTTTTGCGCGGCGGCAAGAGCTCCCACCTTTTTACATTTGGTAGGTCTGTCTAGCTGGTGTGTTGGTGCGGAACTGCTTTTGTACCACCTGACATCGCCACTGGAACACCTGTGGTTCCCGGGAAACTGATTGGCAAATTGCGATCGCATCTGGCGGCGAGGAAGGCGAAGCATTCGGCCTCCACTGCATCACCGCGCCAGCCAAGTTCTTCTGCCTGAATGATTTTTACGTTTGCCCGCGCTTCGATCTCTTTCAGAAGTTGCGGGTTTTTTCGTCCGCCACCGCAGGCTACCAAGCGAGCCGGGTGCTTTGGTAGCATGTCCAGCCCTTTGCCGACTGCGCTTGCTGAAAATGCAGTGAGCGTTGCTGCGCCGTCTTGCAGAGAAAGGTCGGTTGCCATGTCTTTTGTGAAGCTATTGCGGTCGAGAGATTTGGGGAAGGCTTCGGTGAGATAGGGGTGTTCGAGAAGCGTTTTGAGGCGGTCTTCGTCCATTTGTCCGCTGGCGGCGATGAGGCCATCGCGGTCCATGTCGCCGCGATTATGGGAGCTGATCCAGTCGTTTATGGGCGCGTTGGCCGGGCCTGTGTCGAAGGCAATCAGGGTGTTATGCCCGTCCCACCACGAGATGTTGGCGACGCCGCCGAGATTCAGAATTGCTGTGTCCGTTGGATTGTCGGATAGACCGGCGCTTCTTAAGAGGGCCTGATGGTAGATGGCTGCGAGGGGTGCGCCTTGTCCACCTGCTTCGATATCTTGCGTTCTGAAGTCGTAAATCACTGGAATATCGAGGATATCAGCGATGATCTGGCCGTCACCGAGCTGTCGGGTTGCGCCTTTTTGGCTGCCTTTGGGTGCGCGGTGCAGGACGGTTTGGCCGTGAAAACCGATTAACGCAATATTTTGCGTTGAAATGGAGTTTTTTGAAAGGAAATGTGAAATTGCGTGGGCTTGTCCCTCGCTGAGTGCTTTCTCCGCTCGTGAGAAAATTTCAGGTTCCTTGGATGCGAAATTCCAGTCCTGAGCGGCGGCCATGGCTTCGGCGATCAGCTGATTGGTTTCAGGGGGATAACTTGCCAGTGTGTAAGGGCCGAACTCTTCGATGGTTTGTCCATCGGTTTTCAGCATGGCGATGTCGACGTTGCCGTCCATTACCGTTCCGGTCATCAGACCGATGCACCACTGTGCCGCCATTTATTCCCCCACTCACAAAACCCGGTAGACTTAAACCTGAAGAGACTTCGGTTGGAACCTGATGCTGCAAGGAAGGGTGTGTGCCTTGTGGACCGGCCTGCGCGAAGTCTTAACTTCATAGCTGTTTCTGGTCGTGGTGACAAACGCTGGAACTATGGAGGGTTGTGTGTTTTTAGCTGGAGATTGTGCTCATCGGAGATATCGCCGTGCGTTCTACATATCAAATTACGTGATGAATTGAGATGATGAAAACGTACTTGGCTTGTTGTGCTCCAACGAGTATGTTAGTTTTTATGCAGAAAATGTCTATTTGAAATCAACATTCCACATTCTTTATCCGGCAAAATTACTATTATAAATAGTACTTATATTATCAATGCTGGTTTGATGCACCTCAATGCTCACATGCCCCACTCTCAATAATTGGAATAAGTGTAAAATTCTCTTATTCAACTGGAGGTGGAGATGAGTTTGAAAAGGGTGATGGGCCTGATGGTCACTGCTGCGATGGTGGTGCCTGCCGGGCAGGTTTTGGCAGCGGATATGCCTGTGCCACAGGAAGATATCATGGCTGCGGCTGCATCTGAAAAGAGCCCTTGGCAGATCCGTGTGCGCGCTTTGGGTGTGGTTCCGATGGATGAGGGACATGTCAACGGTGTCTCAGGGTCTGATCTGTCATACTCGAGTACAGTGGTTCCAGAGTTGGACATCACCTATTACTTCACTGACAATATTGCAGCTGAGTTGGTTTTGGGGACTACTTGGTCAGATGTTGATGGTGATGGTAGCCTTCCAGGCATAGGTGTAAGTGACGTTGGAGAGACTTGGATCCTCCCACCAACGCTTACTTTGCAATACCACTTCACCAATTTTGGCGCTTTCAAGCCTTATATTGGTGCAGGTATTAACTACACGATTTTCTATAATCAAGACGATGGAAAAGACTCCAAGAAACTTGATATAGAAAACACGTTTGGTGCAGCTCTACAGGTTGGTTTCGACTACATGGTTGACGACCATTGGGGCGTGAACTTTGACGTTAAAAAATTGTTCCTTGAAGCAGACTACGATGCAACGTTGAATAACGACGCAAAAGTTTCGGGTACCGCTGAACTTAACCCTTGGCTGATTGGTGCTGGTGTTACCTATCGCTTCTAAGGCTTCATAGCTGCTTAAAAAGTAAGGCTTGGATGTGTGAGCACCCAAGCCTTTTGTTTTGCGTGATGCCAAGCTCTTAGGCGGTTTCCAGCGCCTTTTCGGTGTTCACCCGCACCGCCTGCCCTTCTGCATCGAAGAAGTGGGTGAGGGCAGGGTCAAAGGCGAGGCCGACTGTGTCGCCCGCTTTGTAATGTTCCAGACCTGACAGTCTTACAAGGACGGTTCCCAAGTTCTCAGCGGCGACATAGATGAACAGGTCCGCGCCAAGGTATTCGACGTGTTCCACCGTTCCGGTCATCGCAGCGTCAGCAGATGACACCACGCTGATATGTTCTGGGCGGATGCCCAACTTTATGGGAGTGCCTTCGTTTTGTGTGAAGGGGGACGGTTGTTCAGAGTGTCCGGCCAACGAGAACGTGTCTTTGCCAAACTCAACGGGCAGGATGTTCATCTTTGGTGAGCCGATGAACTGAGCCACGAATAGGTTGTTTGGGCGTTCATAGAGGTCGCGAGGCGAGCCGACTTGCTCGATGCGGCCAGACTGCAGAACCACGATCTTGTCTGCCAATGTCATGGCTTCCACCTGATCGTGGGTTACGTAGATCATGGTGGCATCCAGATTGCGGTGTAGTTTTGCAATCTCGAAACGCATCTCAACGCGCAGTGCTGCATCAAGGTTGGAGAGTGGCTCGTCAAACAAGAAAGCAGCTGGATCGCGAACGATGGACCGGCCAATGGCAACGCGTTGTCGCTGACCACCAGACAAGGCTTTTGGGCGGCGATCGAGATACTCCTCCAGCTGAAGGACCGCGGCTGCTTTGTTGACCTTGGCTTCTATCTCGGACTTCGGCGCGCCAGCGGTTTTCAGTGCAAAGCCCATGTTTTCCCGCACGCTCATGTGTGGGTAGAGTGCATAGCTTTGGAATACCATGGAGAGCCCGCGCCCTGACGGTGGCAGAGCAGTGACGTCCTTGCCGTCAATGTGTACGCTGCCGCGGCTGGCTTCTTCCAGACCGGAGATCACCCGCAAGAGGGTGGACTTGCCGCAGCCAGAGGGACCAACAAAGATGACGAACTCACCGGGATTGATCTCAAGATCAATCCCTTTGATGACCTGAAGATCACCAAACCATTTTTCGACACCCTCAAGGCGAATAGCTCCCATTCTTCCGTTCCTCCTCAGGCTGCTTTAGCGATCAGGCTTGGTGTGGCCCATGTGAGCCAGATAGCGGATGTCCATGAGAAGGAGTTGCCGCCAGCACCTTCACCCGTGATTGGATCAAAGTATTCCGCAAAATCACTCTTTTCGATCAGTGCAACGGTGTCTGTGCGCAGGCGCTCAGCCCGGGCTGTATCGCCCATATCTGCAAACCCAGTTGCGATGAGGTAGTTGATGATGCCCCAGACCGGACCACGCCAGTAGCGCATGCTTTCAAACAGTGGATGATCCGGATCGTAGCTTGGCATGGTGTAGTTGACCTTTGCTGCGATACGATCGAAATGCTTGCGTGTTGGGTTGATGTACTTCTCTTCGCGAATGCCTGCATATGGTGCGAGGAATGAGGCGCTGGAGATGCCATCTCCCAAAACATCGTTGCGCAAGTCGTATGTGCAGAAGGCTTGCTTCTCTTCGTTCCAGAGTTTTGCGATGCCTTTTTCTGTTAGGGCAATCCATCCCTTCAGTTCTTCTGCTGCGTCTGTCTCGCCCAGCGCTTCTGCCATGGCCAGTAGGTCACGATCTGCGCGTAGCAGAATGAAGGTGTTGCCTGGGTCTGCGACGAAGAATGGACACTGGTCTGCTACAATTTTTGGATCCCAATTATTGTCGCGGCCAAACTTCACAATTGCCAGATAGCGGTCGTAGTCGATTTTCTTCGGACGCATCTCCGGATTGACGTGTGAGGTGTCCTTGCGGGTGTAGTCGCCGATTTCGGAGATATCGACGTGACTTGCTGCGTTGTCCCAGTCTGGCAGATTATCGCGACCAGATTCCCATGGGTGCATGATGGCAATCACGCCGTGACCTTCCGGATCGCGGTAGGTGTGGTACCAGCGGTGCCAAGCCAGCAGTTTAGGGAAGAGGGTTTTGATTTTCTCTATGCCTGCTTCCGTGTTGTCTTGCTCAAACAAGCGGCGAACAACGGTTGCTGCTACTGGTGGCTGGGAGTGGCCGGAGGTTGGGATCTTCGGGTTTGTGGTTCCCCAGACGGAGGGACCTGGGAAGTAACTTGGGTCATCTTTGCGGAAGATGATGTGTGGGACCATGCCGTTATCCCACTGACCTTCGAAGAGCAGTTCGATCTCTTCCCAGGCCCGTTCCATGTTGAATGTGGCAAAGCCGAGGGCGACGAAGGCGCTGTCCCAATTCCATTGGTAAGGGTAGAGGCCTTTGGTTGGGATGGTGTAGCCGCCCAGATCATTTTCCTTAAGGATGGAAATGGCCTGATTGTCGAGTTGTGCGGACATAGTAGATACTCCGATGTTTTTTCTTTTTGACAGTGCCGCTTAGCCTTTGACGCTGCCTGCTGTGAGGCCCTGAACGAGAAAACGTTCGAACCACAGGAAGATGCCAAGAACAGGGACTGTTGCGATGACCGCACCGGCCATCAGGTGTTGACGTGGGACTTCAGAGGAATTGAGAGACACGACACCGCGGGAGAGGGTGAAGATGTCTGGATCATCCAGGAACATGAAGGCGAAGAGGAACTCGTTCCACGCGATCATGAAGACATAAAGGGATACAGAGGCCAGCGCTGGTAAGGACAGCGGCAGAGTGATCTTGAGGATCACGCCCAGACGGCTGAGGCCATCCATCAGACCGGCTTCTTCCAGCTCTGCAGGCAGGCCTTTGAAGTAGCCTTGCAGCATGTACAGGGCAACAGGAATGGTGGTTGCCGGATAGACGATGAGCAGGCCAGTCAATGAGTTGCGCAGGCCCAACTGAGAGAAAACGGCGTAAAGCGGGATCACCAGTACGATTGCAGGCACCATGTAGATGAGCAGCACGGAGCGGGACATCCAGGACCGACCCGGGAAGTTCAGGCGGGAGACGGCATAGGCGCCCGGGACTGAGAACAGCAGCGTCAGGATGACGGTGGCCACTGAGACAATGGCGGAGACTGTCAGATAGGTGCCAAAGTTGAACTGGGCGAACAGCTCCACGTAAGAACGGAACATGCCTGACAGGCCGCCAGAGAGGTCGATGGATAAATCCAGTGGGTTGCCGAGCAGTTGTTGCTGGCTCTTCAGGCTGGTCATGACCATGACATAGAACGGCAGGGCGACCATAACGGTGAAGATGACAAAGCCGACACCCTTGGCCACACGCAGGAAGACGACTTCCTTCTCGTATCGCGTGAGAATGCCTTTCGGTGTGTCTGCCATTGTCTGGTGATTGGACCAGAAGGTTATGGCTACGAAGGAGACCAGTGCGAGGAGCTGCCAGAGAGGTTCGACAGAAAGCGGTAAAGCAAATGGAGCGCCGAAGGTTGCTGCCAACAGAGCCAGCAGGATGATTGCGGCAGGGGCATGTTTTTGCCCGGCGCTTTGAGTTTTTCCATCCCAGAGATGGGTGAAGAGTGCGCCCAGCGCGGAGGCGAGGACGGCGGCACCCACTCGCGGGATGGCGAGCTCTCCAGTGATGAGTGTCAGGGTGACACCAATCACGATCATGGCCAGAAAGCCCCAGACGGCGCCGCTTAAGGCGGAAAGAACGTAGCTGTTTAGCAATCTCATAGCCCTTCCTCCTTGGTGGAGAAGCGAATGAACAAGGTGGCGAAGGTGACAAGAACAACAAAGACGACCACAGCAACAGCAGCGCCTGCACCTAGATTGGAGAGGGCGAAGCCTTGCTCATACACATCCACTGTCAGGGTGCGTGTTCCGGCATTGCCGCCCGTGAGCAGGAAGATGTCGTCGAACTTGTTGAAGGTCCAGATGAAGCGCAGCAGGAAGAGGACTGACAAAATGCCCATGAGTTGCGGCAGGGAGATGTACCAGAACTGCTGCATTGGAGTAGCGCCGTCCATTTCGGCCGCTTCATAGATGTCGGTTGAAACGGATTGCATACGCGCCAGAATGAAGAGGAAAGACAGCGGGAAATAACGCCACGCTTCAAACGCGATTACAGTTGAGAGCGCCAGAGGGAACTCGAAGGAGGTTCCGAACAGGTGCAGGTCCACTGCGCGCTGGCCGAAGAAGTTTACCGGTTCTGCGAGAATACCCATTTTGGTGAGCAGAGCGTTCAGGGTTCCGGAGAACGGATCCAGCAGCACGACCCAGGTGAAGGCGACGGCGATCACCGGAGACACGTAGGGGAACAGGAAGAGCCCGCGTAGAATACCTCTGCCCTTGAAGGAGGTGTTGAGGAGCTGTGCTGCAAACAGACCGAGGACCAGCGCACCCGCTGTGCCGAAAATGGTGTAATAGAACGTTACACGCAAAACGCTCCAGAACTCGTCACTGTCGAATACACGGCGGAAGTTTTCGAGTGTAAAGGTGCCGTTGGTGAGCACACTGTCTGCGTCGCCATAGGAGACTGGTTTGCTGGCTTTCTCCGGCTTTCTCAAGGCAAGGTATTCGTCAGAGACTGTGCCTGAAATGACCAGTTTTTTGCGGGCTTTGCCCTCAAGCGTGCCAAGGTCGCACTGTATGTTGATCCCATTGAGAGAGCAGGCATCCGGCAGCTTTAGCGCGGTGAAGCCGGGTGGGAGGATATCGGTAAAGCCTGCGTCTGCGATGGAGTTTTTCTGGGAGGAATTTCTGACGCGGTACTCCAGCGTTGCCGGATCGCTTGCCTGCTTCGGCTTGCCTTTGACGCGTTCGTTGATGAGGACTTTCGGAGCGCGCAGATCGCCCAGCTCCACGGGCTTGAAGCTGATCCAGAAGTTGGCGACCAGAGGTCCCAGAACAATTGCGAGGATGATCAGAAACGTGGGTGCCAGCATGGTGTAGGCAAGGCGTGCTTCCCGCTTTTGCATGGGGCCTGCGCCTTTGGGCGGCTGGCTCACGCTTTCACCTGTTGTGCTAACAGATTTTCCGGCCTGATCGGCTATGGCGCTCATTGCGCTGTGCTCCTGATATCACGGTGGTTTTGGTGGGTTGAGAGCCCGTAGACATGAGGCCTGCGGGCTGAGATCGTGGCATCAGGCCTTACTTGATCTTGGCAAGTTCCTGATTGATCTTAGTGACCGCTTCTTGCGCAGAGAGTTCGTCATCAATAAACTCGCGGGTGTAACGGTTGATGGCCATGGAGTTCAGGATCTTGGATGCAAGACTAAGCTGGCCTTCCTTCACCCCCCAACGGCTCGCCGTGTCCAGACCCTCTACAATCTGGGTGATTGTCTCAGCCGGGTAGAGCTCTGTGAGCGGTGCTTTGCGATCCACGCCAACTGGCAGGGTTGCCCAGCCTTTGATGAAGGCTTCTTTGTCTTCCGCATTGCCACGCCGGACAGGGAACTTGCCTTCTGGCGCGATGGATAGTGTCGCAAGGTAGCCGTCGTTCATGGAGTATTCCACGAACTGCTGTGCGGCTTGCGTATCTGCATCATTGGTGATGGAGAAGTAGCGAATGTCGCCCCACGCTGCGCCAGCTTTGTTGGATGGACCGGACAGAGTGGTCACAACGCCAGTTTTGCCTGCCAGTTCTTTGGAGGTTGGGTCGCCGTTGATGGTAGGTGGGGCGCTGTCGCGCAGGCCTGCCAACTCGTCCAGAATGAACGGGGACCAGATGATCATGGCTGCCTTACCAGCGAAATAGAGTTCGCGGGACTGCTTCCAGTACAGATCGCCTGGAGGGGATGCTTTTGCCAGTACCTTGTAGAAAGTCAGAGCTTCAGCCAGCTTCTTCTCGTCAAAGGCTTTGAAGCCGTTCTCGTCAACCGGGGTTGCACCGTTAGCCAGAAGCACATGTTCCAGAAGCTGGCTCATGAAGCTTTCGTCGATCTTTGTTGCGGCAACAAAACCGAACTGCTCTGGCGGGTTGTGCAGTTTTTCAAGGGCTGCAAGGATGGAGGCGTATGTGTTTGGTGCTTCAAGGCCAGCCGCATCAAACAGGTCTTTGCGGTAGACGATCATCTGAGTCCAGCCATCAACCGGAACAGCTGCGTAGCCATCTGGCAAAGCTGCCATGTTCAGAGCACCGGATGCGAAGGTTCTCTCTTCCAGATCCTCGATGACTTCGGTTGCTGCATCGGTGTCGATGATACCGGCCTCCGCCCATGGCAGAACGTGGATCAACGGATGGTAGATGACATCAGGCAGATCACCAGCTGCATAAGCTGCAGTTGCACGGGTGCCCATGTCTTTTTCAGTTACCGGAATAACATTGACTTCAATGCCAGTTTCTTCAGTAAACGCCTTTGCCATTGCCTCCTGCTTGGCAAGACGTGCTGGTTGCTCTTCTGTGGTCCAGAAGCGCAGTGCTTCTGCCTGTGCAGCACTCATTGCAAATGCAAGTGTGCCAACAAGGGCAGTTGTCCTTAGAATGTTCCTCCCGAACATAATTTCCTCCATTATGCGGTTGCGAAGTATGCGCTGAGGTGAGCTTTCAGCTCCTCAGGTGTTTTGCGTGGCGGTCCATCAGAGCCACGCTGAATAAGTCTTGCTTCGGCCAGTATCTGCAGTTCCCGGGCAGGCTGACCGCTGATTGCTTTCGTGAGAAGTTCGGCCAGAGTGCCACCTGCAAGGACGGGCTCCTGAGCGAAGCTGGTGAGCGGTGGGTCAAAATGTTCGCACACAGGCAGGCCGTCATAGCCGATAACTGTCACGTCTTCTCCAATCACCAGACCATGGCGCCGGATGATTTTGGTGACGCCGATTGCGATAGCGTCTGTCATGCAGATGATGGCTGTGGGCGGGCGGTCCTGACGCAGTAATTGAAGAGCTGCCTGCTCTCCGCCCGGCTCGTCCAGAGTTGCCTCGGCGATCAGCTGGTCTTCAAAGGCGAGGCCAGCATCTTCTAGTCCCTGCTGAAAGCCTTCGATCCGCAACCGGCTGAAGTTCATTTGCGGGTTGGACATCACCAGCGCGATGCGGGTGTGGCCTTGCGCAATGACTTTTTTAGCGGCGGCATAGAATGCGGCGTGGTTGTCGATGTCGAACCATGGGTGCTCGCTTTCGCGAGCGGTACGGCCATGGCTGACAAACGGAAAACCCCGGTCCAGCAAATAATCCACGCGTGGATCGTTGGTGGCTGTTTTGGTGAGAACGAAGCCATCGACCTTTTGCGAGGAGATGAGGCGGCGGATTGCCAGAACAGCATCATCCATAGAACTTGCTGTTGTCACCAGCAGGTCTTTATCGACTGCGTTGAGTGCGCGGGTCATGCCATCCAGAAACTCAGCGAGAAACGGATCCGCGCCTTTGCCGGGCAAGAGCGATAATACGATGCCGAAAGTATCGACACGACCGCGCTTCAAGTTGCGTGCGGTGGAGGAGGGGCGATAACCCAGCTCTTCTACGGCTTTGAGAACGCGCTCGCGGGTCGCTTTGGAAATGTCCGTGTAATTGTTCAGGACGCGGGACACGGTGCCCTTTGCAACACCTACATGGCGTGCCACGTCTCCAATGGTTACAGATTTTCTCTGCTGCACATTCTGGTCAGTGATGCTCACAGAATTCCCACCCAATACGTTGTCATCAGATCGCTCCCATTCATGATCTGATTTCATTGATGATGCTTACAAAACCGATTTTGGAAGTCAACAAAATCGGTTTTGCTAACTCCGAAATCGGTTTTGTAAACCGAAACACAAAGTTTTTTCGAGAGAGGGTTTCGGGTGGTTTCGGTGAGCGAAACTTAGCCAAAAAAAAGTTTGGCGGAGTTGGGGACAACTTGGTGTGAGCGGGCTGTATGCGGTGAAACTGTGCGTTTTCGGAGTGAGAGGTTCCTTTTAAAAGGACTCAGAAGCTCGATTGAAGACTAGGCCAAAGAGATAGGTTGCCCATTAGGTCAACTAGAAATAGCTTCTTTAAACGAAGTTAAATTGAAAGTGCCGGAGCCGGGAATGAGTGGAGCGCGACGAAGCTTTGCAGGTGTTGACTGTGCGGTTGCTCAAGCGATCGAGCAAATGGGTGATCCATGGATCTTGCTTATCCTGAGATGTCAGTTTCAGGGCATCAAGCGCTTTGATGACTTTCAGGGGCATTTGCAGATCTCCACCAGTGTGCTGACAGATCGACTAAGGCGTCTGGTTCAGGCCGGGTTGCTGCGGAAGGAACAGGATCAGCAGGATAAGCGCGGAACGGTCTATCTGCTCACTGAGAAGGGTATGGACTTTTATCCAGTTATGATTGCGCTGCACCAATGGAGTGAGCGCTGGGAAGCTCGTGAAGGCGGACCGAGACTGGAATTGCTGGACAAGCAAAGTGGAGAGCCAGTGCGTGATGTGCGTGTGCTTTCGCAAGACTACAGAGAATTGAGTGCCCGGGATGTTCTGGCTCTGGTTGATGACCAGAGTGGTGAGATGATGCAGGACATTCAGGAAAGATTGAAGCGTCGGAGAGGTGATGCTGCCTGATTTTGAGATCAAACAAGCAGCGGATTGAATTGTAAGGGAGTGTGTTTGAAATGGCTCTGCCAGATATTTTAAAGAATAAGTTGCGCCTGCCAGTTGTTGGCAGTCCTCTGTTTATCATCAGCAATCCTGATCTTGTGATTGCCCAGTGTAAGGCGGGGATTGTTGGTTCGTTCCCGGCACTGAATGCCCGCCCGCAGGAAAAGCTGGAAGAGTGGCTGATCCAGATTACGGAAGAGCTGGCAGCTTATGATGCGGCTAATCCTGACAAACCTTCAGCTCCGTTTGCTGTAAACCAAATTGTGCATCGCTCCAACGATCGCCTGCAGCATGATGTTGAGCTTTGTGTGAAGTACAAGGTGCCAATCGTGATTACCTCTCTTGGGGCACGCCCAGAGGTGTTTGATGCGGTTCATTCCTATGGTGGCATCGTGTTGCACGACATCATCACCAACACTCATGCACATAAGGCGGTTGAGAAAGGTGCGGACGGTTTGATCGCAGTGGCAGCAGGTGCCGGTGGTCATGCAGGCACAACATCGCCGTTTGCGTTAATTCAGGAAATCCGTGAATGGTATGATGGGCCGCTTCTGCTTTCAGGCAGCATCAGTACTGGCAAATCTATTCTTGCATCACAGGTGATGGGTGCTGATCTGGCTTACATCGGGTCTGCATTTATTGCGACTGAGGAAGCGAATGCTCAGCAGGCCTATAAGCAGATGATCGTTGATAGCGGTGCAGAGGATATTGTTTATTCCAACCTGTTTACCGGCGTGCATGGCAACTATCTGAAGCCATCCATTGAGCAGGCAGGAATGGACCCGAGCAATCTGCCGGAAGGCGATCTGAAGACTATGGATTTTCACAGTGCTGACAAGGGAAAGCCGAAGAGCTGGAAAGAGATCTGGGGCTGCGGCCAGGGTATTGGTGCGGTGAGAACCATCGGCAGCACTGGCGATCTGGTTGCACGGTTGTCATCAGAGTATGATGCCGCTCGCAAAGCGGTGACGGAACAAGCCTCTGTACTGGAGCCGACTGAGTAAGCTGGTCTTGCGTGGTGGTTTGCGTGATACCGGCAAGCCAGCTCGATATTGATACATAATACAAGGCTGCTGGGTTTGGCTCAGCAGCCTTTTCTTTCACATCTGTGCGGATGTTTCGTCCTTATCAATGTCCTGCCATGTTTTTGTAGAGGCGGGACCAAACAAGAAGGAAGAAAAATGCGTATCTTTTGGTGTCTCGGCCTTCTACTGGCCGTTCCTTTCATGGTTGCCTCTGAAGGCTATGCTCAGGGGAGTTCCAACCAGGTCACTCCACCCATGACACAGTATTGTAACCGTGGTGATGTGCTGTATGCGGATGGAAGCAGTGCAGACGGACCTATGCCGATGATCAAATGCGGTCAAAACTCGCTGGTTTATCAACGCACCAACCTGAGTTTTCCGCTGTCCGTTGTCTCGAATGGCAAGTTGTCCGTGGGTAATGCAAACGGTGCTTGTCAGAGTGCGAAAGCTGTTGGTGCGGATGCAATCGTCAGTAACATCCAGTCCCTTTGCAATACGACACTATGGCCGAACTCTTGCGCCAAGTGTAATTGAGTATAAGATATATCACTGGTAGTATTGGTTGCTGCATGCCTAAAGTAATCAATACTACTTATCTTGTTGAGTTAATCTCACCAAATGCCGCGTAGTAATCAGTATTACACTTTTATAGGTATCGTGACACCTGATGGTCATATATGAGAAACTCTGTTGCATGAAATGGGTGTATCTCTAGCGTTATATTGCTAGAATCGGGCAACTTGTGAAAGTTGATTTCAAAAATACACTTAAGCAAAATCAACAAGAATGGCTTAGGTCACATGCAACGAGAGCATTGGGGAAGTCGTATCGGCTTCATTCTGGCTGCTGCAGGTTCAGCGGTTGGGTTAGGTAATATTTGGAAATTTCCATATTTGGTTGGCGCGGAAGGCGGCGGGGCGTTCCTCGTTGTCTATGTTGCGTTTTTGATCGCGATCGGCGTGTGCGTGATGATCGCGGAGATTGCGCTGGGCCGTCATGCTCAGGCCAATCCATTCAGTGCGTTTAAACGTGTTGGCGGCGCAGGTTGGTCAATTTTTGGTCTCATGGCGGTTCTCACCGCGTTTCTTATTCTCTCGTTTTATTCCGTTGTTGGTGGCTGGACCATCGCCTACGTGGTTAAGACAATCACCGGTGGCTTCTCTGGCTATTCAGGCGCGGAGTTTGAGGGACACTTTGGTGCGCTGGTGACAGACGCAGTTGAGCCGATCATTTATCACGCTGCCTTTATGGCGATTGGCGTGCTGATCGTGATCAACGGTATTTCCGGCGGCATTGAAAAGGCATCTAAGATCATGATGCCTCTTTTGTTTGTTCTGCTGGCTTTGCTGGTTATCCGGTCTCTGACCCTTGATGGGGCAATGGCAGGTGTTGAGTACTTCCTCGTTCCTGACTGGTCTCATTTGAATGCGGACATGGTTGCCGCAGCTCTGGGGCAGGCGTTCTTTACGTTGTCTCTGGGTATGGGTGCTTTGATCACCTATGGTTCTTATCTGGGTAATAAAGAGAGCATTCCAAACGCAGCCCTTTGGGTTGTTGGTCTTGATCTTCTGGTCGCTGTTCTGGCTGGCTTCCTTATTCTGCCAGCGGTGTTTGCGTTCAACATGGATCCGGCTGCAGGCCCAGGACTGACCTTCATCACACTGCCAGCGATCTTTGCTGAGCTGCCGTTCGGTATGTTCATTCAGCTTTGCTTCTTCGTACTGCTGTTTGTGGCTGCGATCACCTCGGCAATCTCCTTGCTGCAGGTCGTGGTTGCGTTCATCTGCGAAGAGTTCAATGTTGGCCGTAAGGCGGCCACCATCTGGGTTGGTATTGTGATCTTCCTGTTTGGTGTTCCAAGTTCTTTGGCGCTGGGCGTGTGGGGCGATATCACGTTCTTCGAGCTGAACATTTTCGACTTCCTTGGCTACCTCACTGACAACTACTTCCTGCCACTTGGCGCGATTGCGACCTGTCTGGTTGCTGGTTGGGTGAGCTATGACAAGTTTGCTGCGGAAGTGACCAATAACGGTGAGCGTCCGTTTGCCTATCTGACAGCATGGAAGTGGATGTGCCGTGTGGTTGCACCGCTTGCGATCATCTGGGTGATGGTCCATTCCATCTTCGGAGCATAAAGCTTCACTCAAAAACAATGAAAAGGCCGCCAGTTTTGGTGGCCTTTTTTAATGCTGTTTTATGGTCATCCGTAGTTTGACTTAATCTGGGCCGGAAGAGGGAGGAGAATGTACCTGTTGGGCATAGTCCCTTCACCCGAGATGGTCTTGATAAGGAACAGGGTTATGTTGAGGCAGCTGAAGCGCTATTGGGTGCATTCCATGAATGCCAGATTGCCGCGTGAGATGGTATGTCTGGACGAGGAAAAACAGGCCAGGTATCGCAGTGTAAGGGGACGTTGGCCTCAGGAATAAGGCCTTATCACCGTCCCAACGAGAGAAAGAAGCACCGTTTGAGCGGTGCTTTTTTGTGTCTGACCTGTGTTGGTGCGGTGCGTGAGCCGAGCCTGCGACGAAAAAACTTGTGGGCTGCATGTGGTGGCAGGAAGTTGCGTTGCTGTCGCGTGGTTAACGTAATAAGTGGTATGATCAGCCAATATTTATGTATTTAATGGTTGGTTTCGTTGTTTGTTGGTAGAATATGGGTGTATGTGACTATATTTTGAATTCGCCCATTAAGTGCAGCTGTAAAAAACCTATATTTTTTGAGGTAAGTGAAATTACCTGCGACAATCTGTCAGGTCAACAAGGCTAAAGATTTCATCAAAAGAGCTGGAACAACGAATTCATTTCAAGCTTTTGCGCTTGATTGAAACAAACCATCACATGTTGATTGGCAATAACAAAAAATGAAACGTGAGCAATGGGGAAGCCGCTTCGGCTTCATTATGGCTGCTGCAGGGTCTGCGGTCGGTCTTGGTAACATCTGGAAATTCCCATACCTGGCAGGCACACAGGGCGGTGGCGCCTTTCTGGTGGTCTATCTTGTCATCATGGCGACTATCGGCGCAGCGCTGATCATGGCAGAGATTGCTATTGGTCGTTCAGCGAAGATGAACCCTGTTGGTGCGTTCCGCGCGCTGGGTGGCCGCTTGTGGTCAGTTACAGGTGTGATTGGGGTGATCACGGGGTTCCTGATCCTATCCTTCTACTCCGTTGTTGGCGGCTGGACGATCGCGTATCTGGTGAAGAGCATCGCTGGGACCATTGAATCTGCACAGCCTGAGCTTCTGGAAGCCCAGTTTGGCGGTTTGGTCTCTGCTGTATGGGAGCCGATCTTCTATCACGGTGTGTTCATGGTGTTGACCATGGGGATCGTGATTGCAGGTGTTGCTCAAGGTATCGAGCGTTCCGTTAAAGTCCTGATGCCATTGCTGTTTATTCTGCTGATGGTTCTGGTGGTGCGCAGTGTGACCCTGCCGGGTGCCTGGGAAGGTATTGAGTTCTTCCTCGTCCCTGACTGGTCGCAGGTGAATGGCGAGATGCTGCGCGCAGCTCTTGGTCAGGCGTTCTTCAGCCTGTCGCTGGGTATGGGCGCGATGATCACCTACGGTTCTTATCTGGATAAGGATGCAGACATTCCAAATGCGTCTTGCTGGGTGGTATTCTTAGCGGCGCTGGTTGGTGTGCTGGGTGGCCTGCTGGTTCTGCCAGCTGTGTTTGCCTTCGGCATGGATCCAGGTGCTGGTCCGGGCCTCACCTTCATCACTCTGCCAGCTGTGTTTGGTGAGATGATTGGTGGCTATCTATTCCAAATTATCTTCTTTGCCATGCTTTTGATTGCAGCTCTGACCTCTTCCATCTCTTTGTTGGCTATTCCGGTGGCTTACTTCGCAGAGGAATACGGCATTGAGCGCAAATGGTCTGCTATTGTGGTGGGCATTGTGATCTTCCTGATCGGCGTGCCATGTTCACTGGCTCTGGGTGTCTGGGGCGAGTACAAGCTGTTCGGCATGAACTTCTTTGACCTGATGGTCTATGCGGTTGACAACTACACCCTGCCAATCGGCGGTATTTTGACCTCGCTGTTTGCTGGTTGGGTTGTGCTTGAGAAGATGGGCAAAGAGTTGAGCAACGACGGATCTTTGACCTTCAAGTGGATGGGCGCCTTCACATGGATCATGCGGATCGTGGCTCCATTGGCTGTTGTCTGGGTGATGTTGAGCGGTTTACTGGGTAGCTGATACAGCTGACAATCTGAGAAATAAAAACACCCCGATCAGAAATGGTCGGGGTGTTTTCGTAGGAACTTCCAGTTAGAGATCAATGCTCGTCTTTTTTGTGATGCTCTCTGGTGTGTTCTTTATGGTCATGCATTTTGGTGTGGTGGTGGCTATCGTCCGAGTGACTTTTGCCAGGGCGGTGCTTGTGCGGGTGTTTGTGGCCCTCCGGATCGCCTCCATGTTGGGTCTCGGGATGGCTTTTTTGGCCGCGCTCGTACTCCTGACGATCTTTGTTATGTTTATGCTCATGATCGTCGTCATAGCGACGCGCCATTTTTTCCTTGGTGTGGGCTGATGTGTTTTGCTGTTTTTCTGTCATCATTTCCCCGCAAGACTATTTCATCAATGGTTCTAGCATACTCGTGTTTTCTAACTTGAATGCTATGTGATGGCAGTTATTGAAGGCTGATTGACGGCTCTAAACATCGACTAAAATGCTGGGATTGTGCAAAAAAAGGGCTGCGCGTGGCAGCCCTTTCTGGTGTCGATTTGGTTCCTGATTTATCCGTTCTTTGGAGCTGTAAAGACTTTAACCTCTGGCAGTTCGCCTTCGAACTTCTCAAAGTCTGCGATGACTGTATGACCGCAGTTGCCCTGTGCCAACTTGGAGGTGCCAAGGTCTGGTGTAAGGGTATTAACGTCACCATAGGCGCAGAGACTGCCGACTTTGCCACCTTCGACAGGATCGTACCAAGCACCTTCATAAAGGCGAATGACGCTTGGCATTATGTCTTCGCTGACGATTGCACCAGCTAGTGTCTGGCCACGATCATTGAAGATGCGGATGACGTCACCGGACTTGATGCCGCGTGCTTCTGCATCTTTCGGGTTGATCATGCATGGTTCGCGGTCTGCGACTGCATATCCTTCGCGAAGGACTGTGCCGCAGAGCTGGGAATGCAGGCGATCATTTGGATGACCCGTATTGACGTGAACCGGGAATTTGGCATCCGGACCATCGAGGCGTTCGAGCGGTTCCATCCACATTGGATGCGGAGGACAGTCATCGTAGCCCATTTTCTCGATGTTCTTGGAGTAGATCTCGATCTTACCGGTCGGTGTGCCAAGCGGTTCCAGAAGGGGATCTTCTCGGTAGTCTGCATAGCGGACGTATTCCTTAGCAGCCTGTGAGACCGGATGAACGACAATGCCGTCTTCCCAGAACTTCTCGAATGCAGGCATTTCAAGATTTTTGCTTGCTGCCTGTTTTTGAGCTTGCTCGTAGTAGTGACGGACCCAATCCATCTCGTCGCGACCGTCAGTGTATGCTTCTTTGTTGCCAAGGCGGTCTGCCAGATCAACAAAGATGTCGTATTCACTGCGGGCTTCGAAGACAGGATCAACGATCTTCTTCATCGCGACAGTTGCTTTGTTGGAGTAGGAGCCCATCGCTTCAATATCATTACGTTCATAAGCTGAAGCTGCCGGAAGAACGATATCTGCGAAGCGTGCTGTTGCGGTCCACTGGTAGTCCTGAACAATCACTGTTTCCAGTTTCTGCCAGGCTTTGATCATGCGGTTGCGGTCTTGATGATGGTGGAACGGGTTGCCGCCAGCCCAGTAGGCAATCTTGATATCGGGGAAGGTATAGCAGGTGCCGTTGAAGTCGTATTCTTCACCCGGACGTTCCAGCATCTCAACAACACGTGCCACTGGAATGGAGACAGAGCCTTCCATTGCGCCGCCATCGTTCATGCCAGACAGAGCAGGGCCGTCGGAGGTTGGTGTGCCGCCGTTTGAGTAATGATAGGAGAGGCCGAAGCCGCCACCTGGCAGACCGATCTGACCTAGCATGGAAGCCAGCGTCACCAGCATCCAATGTGGTTGTTCGCCGTGATGCTGACGTTGCAGGGACCAGCCGCTGGTAAGCATGGTGCGGTTGCCCATGAACAGGCGTGCCAGTTCCTTGATCTTATCAGTTGGGACGCCGCAAATTTCGGAAGCCCATGCAGCTGATTTTGGCGTCTGATCTGTCTCACCAGTCAGATATGGCAGGAATTTTTCAAAGCCTGCAGTGTACTCATCCATGAAGTCGGCGTCATACAGCTCTTCAACAAAGAGTGTGTGCGCCATGCCGAGCATTAGTGCTACGTCAGTTTGTGGTTTGACCTGTACCCATTCTGCATCCATGAACTCTGCGGTTTTGGATTTCAAAGGATCAATACAGATGACTTTCTTGCCGGTTTTCTTGAATTCTTCAAGATAGGTGTAACTGTCGTGATCTGCGATCAGCCAGTCGATCTGGTTGGTCTTGATTGGGTCTGCACCCCAAACGACCAGTACTTCTGTGTTGTCGACAACAACGGGCCAGACTGTCTGCTGCTCGTAGACTTCCAGTGTGCCCATGACGTGCGGCATGATCACCTGAGAGGCGCCGGTTGAGTAGTCGCCTGTGTGAGTCACGTTTGGCATTTGCAGGCCGCGGTTGATCAGGCGGCGCAACAGGCTGCGGCTGTTATGGATTTTGCCAGCGCTCTTCCAGCCATAAGTGCCGGTGAAGACGCTGCGTGGACCATGTGTAGCCTTGGCGTATTTGAGTTCCTGAGCAACAAGGTCGAGCGCTTTGTCCCAGCTGACGCGCACAAAATCGTTGCTGCCACGGTCTTCAACGTCTGCACCACGGCCTTTTTCAAGGTAGGCACGGCGGACCATAGGGTACTTGATGCGCGATGGTGAGTAGACGGAGTCCATGACGCCAGCCAACTGATGGCTAGGATGTGGATCCTGCTCCCAAGGTTTAACTTCGGTCCAGCGTCCATCTTTAACCACTGCACGGAATGCACCCCAGTGACAACCGGAGAGAACTTCTCCGTTGACGGCTGCTTGTGCAAAGCGCGGTGAGAAGATGGATGGAGCCAATACACCCAGAGCGCCCAGTGCGGATGCGCCTTTCAGGAAACTACGGCGAGACGTATAGTTTGCAATGATTTTCGACATCTCTGCTGTCCTTTTATTTTGGCAGACAATCGATGAGTTGAGCAAGTTGCTCGATGAAAACAGCCTGTTTTCTCTTGAGTTTCACCGTAGTCACTGCGTGTAAACGTGGTTCGCGCGTTGATTGAACGGGATGTGAAATCGAGTAAACAGGTTGTAAATGGAGTTGGTCAGGTGGTGGTCTTTGCCTCATTCAAGCGAGCAAGATCCATGGCAAGCCAGGCGCTGAGGGCATTGGCCAGTTCTTTGTAAAAATCTGACTTGTCAAAGCGATTGCAGCTCTCGCAAAAAGAGGGCACCCAGTTCAGAAGATGGTTCGAGAGGAACCGGATCTGGTTCTGATGTGAGGTGTACGCGGTCTCATGATTACCGTTGGCTTCGGCCAGTGCTTCGCGGTCGATGTATTCCGCCAATACGTTGAGTTGGACACCGAGGTGATCAGCTGGTTCTTTCAGCGAGTTTTCGATGGAGATGCCCAGGTCCTGAAGGATCTTGTTTATGTCTGCTGTCGGCTTTTGGAAGAGTGTGCCTTTTTCGTTGTAATAGGCTGACTCGTAAGGAGGTGCAGAATGTTGTCCGCCAACGCCTAAAAACAGACGGGAGTACGCGGTTGCCAGATCGAGTACCTTGGCCTGATAGCTCTCGCGGGGCAGTTCTGTCAGTTTGGTGAGCTCGCCCGTAAATGGTGCTAGAGCTGGTGCCAGTGAGAAGACATCCAAAAGGGCTCGGCCTTCTGGAGAGCTGTAGCTCTCCAGAGTTTCTATTTTCACTTCGCTGGTGAAGAAGCTTGCCAGCCAACGGTAGACCAGAGACCTATCGTTGTTGGACAGGATGATGGTGTCGTGTTTACCCATGAGCTTTACTCCCACCTGTGTCTTTTGCGTTGAGCTGCAGGTATTTCTGCAAGATGCGGTATTGCTCTTTGTCCAGCGAAATGAAGCGCTTCATGGCTTTCAGAGAGCCGATCCATTGGTTGGCGAGGAAGTGCTCAGGATCGCGCAGGCCATGGCATGTTGAGCAGGCCGCGCCATACATTTCTTTGGTGTAGCTCCAGAGCTGTTCTCCATCTGAAATCAGGTTTTCCTTTGAGACCCATGTATCGATTTGTACTTGATGCCATGTGAGCTCAGTGTCCGGATCAACTTCGGTTTTCAAGCGTTCGATTTTGTCAGTTACCTTCTTGCCAACTGTGGCGGAGAAAATACGCTGACCTCTGAGGGCATAGATCACCCGGTCCACCTGATCTTGCTGCCAACCGGCAATGCGGACTTTGAGCAATTCGCCTCGGCGCTCCAGAATGGTGACGTCGGTTCCGCCCAGAATGCGACCGTCGCTTTTGCCGTTGCTTTTCGCCTTGGATTGATCAACGAAGAAGGGTTTGCTTGTGATGGCGTAAAGATGCTCTGCTGTTGCGCCTTCGCTTACTGACAGGGCCTTGAGCTCGTCATACATAGCTTTGTAGCCCTGAGACATGTCTGGTAGTTTGTGAGCGATGCCTTTGTGGCAGGAGATGCAGGTTTCGCCGTCCTTGAAGCCCTTCTGCATGGTTTCAGAGGCTTTGGGGTGCTGCTTTGCAAAGTCCATGGAGCTTTGCTTGTGACAGTTGCGGCATTGCTGGGAGTCGTTGGCTTCCATCTCTGCCCAGACACTTTTAGCCATGGTCAGGCGATGGGCTTCAAACTTCTCCTTGGTATCGATCTTACCAGTGAGTTTGGAGTAGACCTCTTTGGCAGCTTCGATCTTGCGAATGATCTTTGGGTAAGTTTCTTTGGGCACGTGGCAATCTGAACAGACTGCCTGAACACCGGATGCATTCGAGAAGTGCGGAGATTTCTTGTACTCCTCGTAGACGGTGCTGCGCATTTCATGACACGAGATGCAGAACTCCAGAGTGTTTGTGTAGTCCATTGCGGTATGGAAACCGCCCCAGAACACGACGCCACCTGCAAATGTGCCGAACAGTAATAAGCTTATTGGAAATATTGCGGTTTTCGTCCGCAGGAGTCGCCAGATATTCATCTTCTATCTCTTTTGCACTCTCGGACAAGTCGGTCCGTTCAATGCTCAGAGAATTAGACTAAGGTTGTAAATAGCGTTTGGAGGAAATATGAACGGGGTGTAGAATGGTGTAAACATGATGTAAACACACAAGCCGACAACAAGCATATGACAAACAAGGCACATATACTGGTCGTTGATGATGACCTGACCAGCCGCGTGGCACTTTCTGGATACTTTGAAACTGAAGGATACCGTGTTTCTGAAGCAGAAGACGGTGCGCAAATGCGTTCGGTATTTGCTGGCGGAGATGTAGACCTGATTATGCTTGATATTCGTCTGCCAGATGATGATGGCCTGACGCTTTTGAAGGATGTGCGAAAGAAGTCGGACGTCGGAATCATCATGGTAACAGGCCGAACGGATGATGTGGACCGGATTGTTGCGCTTGAAATGGAAGCGGACGATTATGTGATTAAGCCGTTCAACCCGCGTGAGTTGTTGGCTCGTTCCAAAAATTTGCTGCGCCGGGTGAGGGCAGGGCGGGTGCCTGCCGCTGTTGATGAGCGCGTGTTGAGTTTCTCAGGCTGGGTTCTGGACTTGGACAAGCGCGGGCTTCAGTCTCCTAAAGGAGAAGATGTTCGACTGACACGCGGCGAATTTGAGTTGCTCTCTGCGCTGGTTGAGAACAAGGGCCGTGTGCTCACTCGTGATAATCTGCTGGATCACCTGAACCATCGGGAATGGGATCCAAGTGATCGTACTGTTGACGTGCTGATTGGCCGGTTGCGTCGTAAGATCGAGCTTAACCCCAAAGATCCATCTTTGATCATGACCGTGCATGGTGTGGGCTACGTGTTTACTGGCGCGTACTGAAGGCGCTTATGGGCTTGTCGACGTTTTCGTCAGGCAACTGAGCCAGGTTTCGTTCAACTTGTGCTTTGAGGCTGTATAGGTCACCTCCAGAGCGCTGAAGATCTCCATAGTTTTGTGTTTCTCCTCGTTTTGAGCTGCGTGTTCCAACTGCTCTGCGAGATCAGCGGTATGAATGAGGCCCACATTATGTGAAGCGCCTTTCATACTGTGCGCCTTGTCTCTGATCTTGGAAAAGTTTTGGGTTGCGATGTGGTTTCGCAGCTCTGGAATGATGAAACGCGACGTTTTTATATATGCATCGACAATGCGTTTAACGCGGACTTCTCCCAACATCTCGAAATGACCACGTAACACTGTTGTATCAATGAGTTCTGTGGGTTGTTCCTGCAATGTCTGTCGGGATTTACGTGCAAACATGGCTCTGTCAGAGAGGCCGGAGGCGATGGCATCCTCAAGGTCCTCTTGGGAATACGGCTTGCCAAGGAACCCATCGGCACCAGCAGTGAAGCTCTTCTCGATATCAGCCAGGAAGATGCAGGCGCTTTGTACAATAACAGGAATGCTTGAGATGTGATGATAGTGAGAAGCTCGGATGCGGGCGATGGTATCTGTGCCACTTAGGCCGGGCATACGATTGTCCATGAGCACCAGATCGAAGTGGTGCTTGTTCAACTGGGCCAATGCATCTTCCCCGCTGCCAACTGTGCAACATCTATGGCCTGCCTTTTCGAGAAAGCCTTCAGTCACTAACTGATTGACCTTATTGTCTTCAACCAACAAGATTTTCAGTTTTTTCGGCTTCCAGGTCTCCTGCTTATCTTCAATGACGCTGACAGTTTGATCCGTTTCGTAGAACGGAATGGTGAAGTGGAAGCTTGCGCCCTGAGTTTGGTTAGAGCGGCAACCGATTTCGCCGCCCATCGCGTTGACCAGCCGTTTTGAGATTGCAAGACCGAGACCAGTTCCTCCGAATAAGCGACTGATCGCGGCGTTTTGCTGTACAAATGGTTCAAACAGATAGCCGTGATCTCCGGTGGGCAGACCCACTCCAGTATCCGTCACCATGATCTGAAGACATCTTGCCTGACGGATCTTGCTTTCAGGAATATGTACACTGATGGTGATGGACCCTGTATTGGTAAACTTGATGGCATTGCTAACGAAATTCAAAAGGATCTGCCTGATCTTGGTGGGATCAGCTCGCAGTATCTCTGGAACCTGCGGATGTACATCTATGTGAAGCCGTAGGCCTTTGGTCTCCGCGTCTTGTTGTGTCAAATCGATGACTTGCTTGATGACTTGTCGGATTTTAAAATCGACGGTCTCCAGTTCCAGTGAACCTGCTTCCACCTTAGAGTAATCCAGCACATCGTTGAGGATCGAGCGCAGCATTTCGCTGGAAGAGATGATGCCGTCCAGATAACGGTGCTGCTCTGGTTTCAGGTCTGTATCTTTAAGGAGATCTGCTAATCCAAGCACACCGTTCAGCGGCGTTCTGATTTCGTGACTCATGGAAGCGAGGAACGTGGACTTGGCGCTGTTGGCCGCTTCGGCTTCTTCCTTGGCTTTTTTATGATCGGTGACATCATTGAGAATAAGGATCATGCCTGGAAACTTGCGGCTAAAGTCGACAATATGTTGGGCGCGAATATCAAAAACGCGCGAACCAATTGCGGTGTCCAGCGTGATGTCTGTAAAGCAGCTTTCCAGCTTTTGCGGCAAGTACGCCTGTAGCTGGTTTGTCAGCAGTTCTCGTGTCGCGGCGTTGACGTATTTGATGTTGGTGTTCTGCAACCCGCAGAAAACAGCTTGTGCTGCATAATTGAGATCATTGACCTTGCCGTCCTCGTCCATCAACACGATTGGGTCGCTCAAGCTCTCCAGGATGGTGAGGTACTTGTTCTTCTCATTGGTGATACGTCGGTTTTCTTCATAAGCCTCATGCAGTTTTTTATCTTCTGCAACACCACTCCATTCCGTTGAAAACCCAAGTTCCATGAAATCGAAATAGCGCAGTAAGTAGGCGCGATATCTGGCACTATCTGTCTCTGAAAACCCTTGTGTTTCCAGCAGGTCCAGATAAGCGCTGCGGTAGTACTTTGTCAGACCGAGGAAATAGCCCAGTGTTACACCTCTGGATCGGTGGCTCTTGGCTTGCTTTACGCCAAATGCAGCAAAGGGATGATTGGAGAAATCGGAGCTGACACCAATTTCAGGCGGTGTGTCATAACACTCCATCGCTTTGACGATGGATTTCGAGAGGCCTTCAACTGATATTCGCCATGCCTCCCGCAGTGTGGCTGTGTACTGCGTGTAACCCTGACTTTTGGCATAAAAGAATATGCGGTCTATCAGTGTGTTTTCATTTTCTAAAATCAGATTTCGCAGCACATGCATGACAGCCTCCGTCCTGCTTTCAGGCATGATACGAAGGGAAGGGACGGTCAAATTAAAACTGCTGTGCTACGTGCTGGGGCGTACGCAGCACTTCATAGTTGGTGATGCTTTTGAGTGTTTTGCGCTCGAAGTCAGTTCAGGTAGCGGGAACCGAACCTGTTCAGCGCGTCCCTTAAGGTTTCCTGCTCATCCAAATGACGGTTGGCTTCCATCTCGTTGTGATCCAGTTGAGGGCTTTCTTCCGTCATGCGAAGATGATCACCTGAGTTTTCTTGAAGTTCTTCGATAATATGATCGAAGACCTGTAAGCGCTCTTTTAAGGAGTGCTGGCCGCTGTGTTCCAGAAAATCTTTAAGTTTGGCCAGTTCTGCCAGCAAAATGGTGTTGTCTGCGATTTCTGAGTGATAGGTGCTCATAATCCCTTCAAGAGCATTTACATCTTCACCAGCGTTTGGGTTTTCCAAGCTCATTACAGGTCTCCTCGTTCTGGGGGAGCATGCGATCGTGCCTATGGCGATATGTAATTATGATCTAGCCACAAAAAGAGGTGGTATGCGTTGCCCATTGGGATTGAGGTAAGCCGCTCCCTAAGCCTCGCCAGACACTTCTATGAGAACTTTAATAGCTTCATCAGTGTTGAACTTGCTGATGAAGGGCACCTTCATGTGGATGGGTTTCTCATTCTTTAACCATCTGCTGAGTTTTAAAGGTCCAGATATTCACGTGGTCGTCAGGCTCTCGTCATTCCTCACAAGTGTTTTAATGCAGTTATCGTGAGGAGTTTGGTATGAAAAAAACAATAGGAGCGGATGAGCTGGATGCTGCAACTCTGGAATTTGGACTTCTGGTTGGGTTGCTTCTTCCTGAGGGAAAAGATCCTGTAAAATACAAACTCAATAAAGACTGGCTGAAAGACCCAGTTGCTCAATTGCGTAAGCAGCTAAAGACTGTCAGCAAAGATCTCAATGGATGCCTGAAAGATGCGCTCAATGCCTTGAAGACAGGTGGTACTGACAAGGCCGAAAACGTCGCTGAGAAATTCAGCAAATGGAACCCGTTTCTTTTTCCAGCTATCGGTTTTGGAGGCCATGTCGGCGATCTGGGTGAAGTGCCTGCCATTGACTGGCTCTCGCTGATCACGAATGGTGGAGACGTGCCTGAAACCATTGAAAACTGGGTTCAAAAAGTTGCCGGAGACCGCAAAACTCTAAAAGCATGGGGAGCCGCACTGGTTGGCCTCGTAACTGGTCACCTGGACCACCCAACCGGAACGGGAACCTTGGACGATCCCTATCTCTTCGCGATCATGGAAGTGGGTTCGATGGGAACCCTGTATCTGTCACTGGCAGGAAAGGAAGAAAAGGACGGTTCTGTAGCGCTTGTCCCAGGCCTATCGTTTGACAGCGATCCGATAGATCTGGATGGTGAGAACTGAGGTAGGTAGGATATATCCATTGTTTGGTGATGCTTATTTGCAGGGGCTAATTATCTCTCCTTAATAGGAGATGCATGGTGCCTTATGTGCAAAAAAGTCGCCAGCCTTCAGCATGATAGAGACTATCATTGCTCCAACCTCTCAACATCAAACACAAGATAGAGCAGGTTTTTGCACCAGTGCATTACGGTTTTGCGTTCTTGTTCGTCTGCTGTGAGGGCGACGATGTTGAGGCAGGAGACGCTGATGAGGTTTTGGAGATAGGCGAGACGCTGAGGATTGGTTGGTAGCTGGCGGCCAAACTTTTCCTGAATACGGATGAAGCGGGCCAGAATTTGGTCCATGTGCGCTTCTTCAAGCTCTGACAGCTCTTTGGATGAGTTCATGGAGCGGCGCAGCTGCCAATGCCCTGCAGTGTTGGCTTGGGCATTGATTGCCATTTGCTCGAACATGTCGTCGATGTAATCCCGGATCGGCTCGCTGCCATAGTAGCGGGTATCCAGTTCATCAAGCCCGGTGAGAGCGTTTTCCAGCCAACGGCGAAACAACTCATAAAGAATGGATTGCTTGTTGGGGAAGAAATTGTAGAGCGAGCCCACACTGACACCAGCGCGGCGGGCAATCTCATTGGTGTTGATCCGATCAATCTGGCCTTCGCTCAGCATATCCAATGTTGTCTGCAGGATCAGTTCGATCTTTTCACGTGAGCGCTGTTGTTTGGCTTTCTTTCGCAAAGCGAGTGATTGCGCGTTCATGGATGGCATGGTCTGGCTGTCCTTTGTAAATCTCGCTTCCCTGTGTTCTGCCCAACAAGATTTCCGGAGGCAAGCCCTTTAAAAAAGAATTAGCAGATATACTCACTAAATATCTTGACTTATATAGTCATGTTATCTACTAGATTGAAAATCGAGTTATTGCTCAACTTTTTGATCGTTAGGCTGGAAGCTGTCGCAATTTCTAAAAATTTTGAAAAATCAAATGATTGCGCTCCATCCAAATTAACCGTCAAGCCAGAAGCCAGACATCTTTGGAGCGATTATCAGTGGGATAGGTGTTTGAAACATGGGCATCCACTACAAGTCTGCGCTTCTGTCTGGCTCCTCCATTAGCTTGCTGCTGTTGGCTGGAATTGCGAATGCGCAAGAGGCGGGACCTCCCAATCAGGATCTGGATGAGGTTGTTGTATACGGCTCTTCCGTTGCCGAAGACGCGTTGGCACCGACCCTGGGTTATGTCCCAACTGAGACAGCGAGTGCAGGCCGTATTGGTTTGCCGATCGAGGAAACGCCACGTTCTGTTTCGGTGGTTTCCTCTCAGCAGATGGAAGATCAGGGCGCAGAATCTATTGTGGATGCGATCTCCTATAGCGCGGGTGTTGTACCTGCAATTTACGGATTTGATCTGCGCTACGATAACTACGCAATTCGTGGGTTCGAAAGTGCTGTTGGCGGGCTTAACTACCGTGATGGGCTGCCTTTGCGAATTTTTGCTTGGGGTGGCTGGAACATTGAGCCATTTGGAGTTGAGCGCGTTGAAGTGTTACGTGGCCCTTCCTCCGATTTGTTTGGTGCGAACCAGCCTGGTGGCTTGATCAACACTGTCACAAAACGGCCGCAAGAAGATTTTTCTGCGATTTTGCAAGCGACCTACGGAAACAACAACCGGAAACAACTTGCTGCAGACGTAACAGGTTCCCTCTCAGAAGATTCTCCAATTAGCTATCGGTTGGTTGGAGTTGGCCGTTTGTCAGATACCCAAGTGGATCATGTGAATGATGACCGGCTCTATTTTGCTCCATCTATAACTGCGAAGCTTGGCGACAACACAAAACTTACATTGCTGGCTCAATACCAGAAAGATTTTCAGGGTGAGAGCTGGCAGATTCTACCGCAACATGGAACTCTGCTCTCAAACAGTCAGGGTAGTTTCGACTACGACACATTTGCGGGTGATCCGGATCGCAAAGGGCTGAACCGTGACCAGCATTATGTTGGTTATGAGTTTGAGCATGCTTTTGCTGATAATTTGAAGGTTCTTCAAAAAGCACGTTTAGCCTACAACAAGATCAGTTATGACGGAGCCTATAATGGTGGGGCTTTGAATCTTGATGGTACGCCGGGCGTAGACACCGTTGTGTTAATTGCTAATGAGGTGGAAGAAGAAGGTTGGCAGGGTTCCGTCGATACATCGGTTCTCTATGATGCCAACTTTGGCGCGGTGGACACTCAATTCCTCTTTGGTCTTGATTTTTACAAGGGCAATTCTGATGCGGATTTAGGAAGCGGGTACACAGGCGAGAAAAATCTCTTTACTGGCAAGAAGACAAATCTTTTGCCTAGCCTTTTACCTCCTTCAAGCGCCTATCTTGTTGGTCATTACACCGGATACCAGAACCAGTCGGTTACACAAACAGGCCTCTACGCTGCCGCCAACTCAAAAATCTATGATAACTTCCGGCTCGATGTGAATTTGCGTCATGACTGGCTCGAAATGGACACCCAGAGCCTTCAAGCTCAGCCTGGGGCTGTTCGAACTCATGAAAAGACTTATGACAGAGCATTTACTGGGCGTGTTGGTCTATCATACGTGAGTGATTTTGGCCTCACTCCTTATGCAAGCTACGGAACGTCGTTTGATGCGCCGCCGTCTGGGGTTGATAACGTAACCAAGACGGTGTTTGAGCCTGAAACAGCGAGGCAAGTTGAAGTAGGCTTGAAATACTCGCCAAGCGATTTCAATGGCTTGTTCACATTAGCTGCATTCCAAATTACAAAAGACAATGCTGTGATCGCAGATCCAGAATACTTGCTTGGTAATACTCAAGTGGGCGAAGTTGTGGTCAAGGGATTGGAAGCAGAAGCGTCTGTTGAGCTGTTCGATGGCTTCTCCGCTTTGGCGAGTTACTCCTACTTGAATTCTGAGATTACCAAATCTGATAAGTCAAATTTGGTTGGAAATCAGCTTGAACGTATTCCTGAGCACTCCGGTTCATTTTGGTTGAAGTATGATTTCAATGAAAGCAGTAGGCTTGATGGTCTCAGTATTGCAGCAGGAATGCGCTACCTAGGTGAGCGTTACGGTGATGTAAGAAATTCGATTGAGTTGGATCCTGTGAGCTTGTTTGATGCGTCCGTAAATTATCAATACAAGAATTTCAAAGTATCTTTGACAGGCAAAAACCTGGCGGACAAATCTTACATTAGCCACTGCGGTAAGGCTGTACTTTCCAGTTTTCCGTTGCCTGCAGGTATAGATGTGGACTCCCATAACTGCACTTATGGCAAGGGACGTGAGCTGCGGTTGCAGTTGACCAGTACTTTCTAGAGTTTCTCAATCAGTAAATACGTTAATGCCACGGGCTTTACGGTCCGTGGCTGGTTTTGTGAGAGTGACATGCAAACCATCCACGCATGCATCAAGAAGATAGAGCTGTTGTTGTACAGCGGTTTACTGTGTCTTGCTGTAAGCCTGCTGGGCGTTCAGCAGACGAGAGCTGCTGAGTTTCCGGTGGTTTTTGAGCATCAGTATGGGACAACGACAGTCACAGCAGAGCCCAAGCGGATCGTTTCTGTCAGTTTCATTGGGCATGACTTCCTTTTGGCGTTGGGAGTGAAGCCGGTAGCGCTTCGGCGTTGGTATGGCAATTATCCGAGCGGTGTTTGGCCTTGGGCGCAGCCCGCTCTGGGGGATGCTAAGCCGACAGTCATGTGGGGTGAGATCAATGTGGAGCAGATCGCTGCTCTGAAACCTGATCTGATCTTGGGTTTGTGGTCTGGAATGACCCGTTCTCAGTACAAGATACTTTCGCAGATTGCGCCCGTTCTCGTGCCTGAAGAACGTTTCGGGCATTACGGCACGCCGTGGCAGCAGATGACGCGTACAATCGCGAAAGCTGTTGGACAGCCTGAAAAAGGTGAGCAGGTGGTGCTGGATCTGGAAGCGCGTTTTGCGGCCATTAAGAAACGCAATCCGGCATGGCTCGACAAGTCTGCTGTGGTTGTGTGGCCCGGTGATATTGGGGCCTATCCTTCGTCAGATTTGCGTGGACGTTTCCTGAGCGATCTTGGGTTTGTTGTCTCCGAAAAAGTTGAGGCGCTTGTTCGCAGCGATCTTTTTTATGTTCGTGTCTCGCCAGAGGATTTGGATCCGATTGATACGGATGTGCTGATCTGGCTCGACTTTGGCTCAGGAGCCACTCAAATCAACACCTTGCGCTTACGCCCAACCATGAGGGCTTACAAAGAAGGGCGCGAGGTGGTGGCGACGCCGATGATTGCTGCTGCGCTCTCGCATTCTTCACCGCTGAGCCTGAACTTTGCGTTGGATCAGCTGGAACCGTTGATCGCGGCGGCGATTGATGGTGACCCGGCAACACCTGTTGCGACGTCGGTTGAGGCAGGCATCACCCGTGCACAGCAAATGGAGGGGCGGTGATGTTTGTTGAAGCTGCTCAACGTGTTGGAACTGCTGATGGTTCTGTTGTTTCCGGTAGATCTCGTGGTGGTTGGTCGCTCCTGTTTTTGCTGATCCTGGCTGTGTTATCTGTCGCTTCGCTTGGTGCAGGTGTGCGTGCAGTTCCGCTCTCAGCAATCAGTGATGCTTTATTGGCAACCGATCTAAGCAATCCGGATCATATCGTGATTATGGAAATGCGTGTGCCGCGGCTCATTGGGGCGCTGTTGATCGGCGCGTCTCTGGCAATGGCTGGTGCCATCATGCAGATCGTGACGCGCAATCCGTTGGCTGATCCGGGATTGTTTGGAGTGAATGCGGGTGCCTCTATGGCCGTTGTGCTTTCCATTTGGGGAGCAGGTATTTCTGCTGCCGGGATGTTCATCTGGCCAGCAATGGTGGGTGCGTTTGTGGTGAGCATTACGGTGTATGGGCTTGCCAATCTGGGGCAGGGCGGTGCCAGCCCCTTGCGCATGGCTTTGGCGGGTGCGGCTGTCAGCTCATTCCTTTTGGCATTGGTGCGTGGTGTACTGCTGGTCAGTCAGCAAACGCTGGAAACCTATCGCTTCTGGGTGGTTGGCTCATTACAAGGCGTCAAGCCGGAGATCTTGTTCCAACTTTGGCCGTTCTTTGCAGCTGGCTTTCTCGCCTGCGTTCTCCTCGGGCGCTGGTTGAATGCACTTTCGCTTGGGGAGGATTTAGCGAAATCACTTGGCACTAAAATGGGTCTTGTGAAGGCGTTGAGTTTGTTTG
This sequence comes from Pseudovibrio sp. Ad26, assembly GCF_001623285.1. NCBI lineage: Bacteria > Pseudomonadati > Pseudomonadota > Alphaproteobacteria > Hyphomicrobiales > Stappiaceae > Pseudovibrio > Pseudovibrio sp. Ad26. Next base: position 60,091 of record NZ_LMCE01000095.1, on the reverse strand, counting down.
CTGTGGTCTGTCTCTCAGGTGGATCTGTCGCTTTGGCAGGACCTGTTGCATTTGTGGGGCTTGTTGTGCCGCATGTGGCGCGACGCTTCAGTGGAGCGGACAGCGCTTGGTTGTTGCTGTTCTCAGCTCTGCTGGGTGCGTTGTTTGTGCTGTCCGGAGACATTCTTGGCCGAATAGTGCTTGAAGGTCGTGAGCTGCAAATTGGCGTCACAGTGGCATTAGTAGGTGGTCCGTTCTTCGTCTATCTCCTCAGAAAAACAAGGATGATGTCTCCATGAAGTTACTCGGTCATCATCTCGTCGTCCCGTTACCCGGCGGTGCATTGCTCATGCGTAAGCGCAGTGCTGTGGTGGGTGCAGTCTTGCTGGTACTCAGCTTAATTGCACTGTTTGCTGCGCATTGGCTTGGAGCTTATCCAATCTCAGTAAACCGTATCGTTCCGCTGTTCTTCAGCGGAGAAGGCGGTGTGGACCAGCTCATCCTTCTGGATGTGCGGATGCCGCGTATTCTCGTTGGAGTGTTTGTGGGCGGTCTTATGGGCATGTCCGGCGCAATCTTTCAGGCACTTATGCGTAATCCGCTGGCATCGCCGGATGTGCTTGGGTTCAACGCAGGCGCTGCGTTTGGTGCATTGTTGACGATCTTCCTGTTTGGATCTGCTGCCTATGTGTTTTGGGGGGCGGTGGCTGGTGGAGTGTTGACGGCGCTTCTTGTGGTCGCACTGTCCTGGCACCGCGGGCTGGATCTGTTCCGGTTGATCATGGTTGGCATTGGTATTGGGTTCACTCTGCTGGCCTGTGCTGATTTTCTCATGTCTCAGCTTGATATTCAGCGCGCTTCTGATATGGCAAAATGGCTCGTCGGTAGTCTTGGGCAGGTGCAACGCGAAGACATAGCACCGGTTGCCATCGCATTTGTTGTTCTGGGCGCACTGGGTGTTGTGCTGCAGTACTTTTTGGACAGGCTCGCCTTCGATGAGGACCTAGCAGCGGGCTTGGGCCTCAAAGTGAATGGCCTGCGGTTGTTTCTGGTTGCTGTTGCTGTGGTCATGACAGCAACAGCTGTTGCGGTTGCTGGCCCAATCCCTTTTGTGGCCTTTGTCTCTGGCCCCATAGCTCGCCAGCTTTCCAGAACTCCATCGTCAGCGCTTATCCTTGCAGCTGGGATTGGTATTATCGTCACGTTGTTATCTGACACCGCTGCACGCACATTGGTTGCAGCTTTTCAAATGCCGACGGGTGTTTTTACAGCTCTTATCGGTGCTCCCTATCTTATTTGGTTGCTTGCCCGGCAGGCAAAACGGAACCTCATCTAATGCTTGAGCCTCAAGAAAACACGCCGCTGGAAGTCAAGGATCTAGGGCTTTCGTTTGGATCGCATGTTGTCCTTAAGGACTTTAATCTGGCAATCCCGAAAGGGCAGATTTCGGTTGTGATTGGCCCAAATGCCTGCGGAAAATCGACACTCCTGCGGTCATTGGCTCGATTAGAAAAGCCGAGTGCGGGTACTGTGTTGCTGGATGGTAAATCCATCCACAAGCAGCCTACACGCGGGGTGGCCAAGCGCCTCGGTATTTTGCCCCAGATGCCTGTTGCACCCGAAGGTATCACGGTTGGTGATCTTGTAAGCCGCGGTCGTACGCCTCACCAGTCCGTCTGGCGGCAATGGTCGCGGCAGGATGAAGTGGCCATTCAAAATGCGATGGACATGACAAAAATTACTGAGCTGCGTGACAAAGCTTTCAGTTCGCTGTCTGGCGGTCAGCGGCAACGTGTCTGGATTGCAATGGCACTGGCACAGGAGACTGATCTGTTGCTGCTGGATGAACCAACGACTTTTCTTGACCTTGCACACCAGATTGAACTGCTTGAGTTGTTGAAGCGATGCAATGAAGAACAGCAAATGACGATCGTCGCTGTGTTGCACGATATCAACCTCGCAGCACGCTATGCTCATCATCTTGTGGTGATGAAGAACGGGCAAATCGAAGCGCAGGGCAGTGCTGACAAGGTCATTACACAAGACATCATGAAATCAACCTTTGGTCTGGAGTGCTATGTGATGCCTGATCCGGTGAAGGGAACCCCGCTGGTTGTTCCAGCTTGATGCCACTAACGACTTCAATAATTTAGAAGAGCACTTTGATGACAACCACAGCAACAGAACATCATAAGATTGAAAGCCTCATTCCGGGTATCGAGTTTGCCAAGGCTATTGAACTGTTTGGAGCTGAAGCAAAGCTTCATAATCTGACACTAGAGGAGGTCACCAGCGAGCACTACCGTGTAAGTTCTCCTGTCGGGCTGGTTGAGTTTCTGAAAGTGGATAGGCAGGCAAAGCTCGTGATCTCTGCATCATCCCAAGATGCACTGCATTTGGTGAAAGAGAGTATTGAGCATCTGATCGGTCACATTGATATAAACATTCCACCTCAGATGGTTTGGAGCGGGGATTTTACAGCAGGCGTTCACCCACCCAATTTTCTTGAAGTTCAGGTTGTCAGAACAGCGGCTTTCAGCTTCAACTTCATACGGGTAACCGTTGTAGCGAAGGGCATTGAGCGCTTCTTTGAAGGTGGGTTGCACTTCCGTCTGTTGTTCTCGAAAAACCTGGGTTTTGAGGCCCGCTGGCCTTATTGGGATGATAAAGGTCGCACAGTCTGGCCTGAGGGCGATCATGAACTGATGCGTCCTGTCTATACAGTCCGTCAATTCGACAGGTCAGCACAGAGCATCGACTTTGACGTCTTCCTGCATGAGGGCGGACCGACAGCGGAGTGGGCTGCTCGTGTCAACGAAGGGGACAAAGTTGGTTTGCTTGGTCCTGGTGGCGGATGGCTTCCTGAAGCTGACTATTTGTTGCTCGCTGGCGATGAAACAGCCATTCCAGCCATTTCACGCATTCTGGAAAGCTCTCCCGCAGACGCAAAAGGCGCGGTGATCATCAGTGTTTCAAAAAAGGGTATGGAAGCGCCAATCCCTTTGCCTGAGACAATGAACCTTGAATGGATCTATCGGGATGCTGATGGTCATGACGGATTGCTTGAAGCCGCAAAGCAGGTAGAAATCCCTGAGGTTCAGGAGGCCTTTCTCTGGTTTGCTGCTGAAAAGAAAACTGCGAAGAAAGCGCGCAAACATTTCCGCAATGAAGTCGGCTTCAAAGCCGACAACTGCTATATCGCGGGGTTTTGGGAAGAGGAATAAGTCTTCCTAAAATCCAAAGAGTTTTGCGCCTTGATAAAACAGGAATGACACCAGCCAAGCATAGCTTAGTGACAAGATCAGCGAGAAACTGGTGAACTGCCAGGACTTGCCTTCGGAGTGCACTGTCGCAATGGTTGTTAGACACGGTGTGTAAAGCAGGCAAAACAGGCAGAAACTGTAAGCTTCCAGCGGTGTGACACTCATCGAAATAGCTTGAGAAACACCGCTGGCAGATAAAGCGTAGATCGTGGACAATGACCCGATGACGATCTCTTTGGCGATGAAACCGAAGATCAGTGCCAGTGTGAGATACGGATTGATGCCGATTGGCTCCATGATCGGCTGAAGCAAAACACCCAGTTGACCGCCATAGGTGCTCAATCCCTCCGCGCCAACTGGCAGGTTCGTCAACAACCAAACCAGAATGCAACCGATGATAATGAAGCGCGAAGCTCTTCTGATGAACTCGCGCACCTCCCCCCAGCCTCTGAGTAAGACCTGTTTGACTGTTGGGATCCGATAAGGGGGTATCTCCAACAAGAAAGGTTCCTGACTCTTGAACTGCTTGGAAAAGCTGAAGATGGCAGCCGTTGAAAAAGCGGCGAGGAAGCTGATCACATAAAAGGAGAATAACACCAGCGCTCCCTTGGAACTGGGAAAGGTGGCGCTGATGATAAACACAAACACAGCAAGGCGCGCAGAGCAGAGCGAAAATGGAATAACAAGCATAGCCAGAAGGCGCAAGGAGCGGGTACGCATGACCCGTGTGCCCATTAATGCGGGTACATTGCAACCGAACCCCATCATTTGCATCACGAAGGCACGCCCATCCAGCCCGACGCGGCGCATCAGAGCATCCATCAAAAAGGCAGCACGCGCCAGATAACCACTGTCTTCAACCGCGGCCATGCAAAAGAAGAAGAGCACAAGAAGCGGCACAAATGATGCGACTGTTGAAAGGCCAAGCCTATGCCATTGATCAGGAAGCTATTGAGCCAGACGGGCGCCCAGGCCAATCCCGGCTCCAGTAGTACGGTTTGTATCCAATCAGCACCTCGGCTCACAAGATCCTGAGAGGGAAGACCGATCTCCCAGATCACGGAGAAGATAACCAGCATGCTGAGGAAGAACATGGGCAGGCCCAGCAGTGGATGCAAGAACAGCTGATCCAGCTTTTCTGTCAGTGTTTTTGGCCAGATTTTTGGAAGGGTTACGCAGCCTTTCAGAGCATCATCGAGCGTTTCCTCGGTCATCAGTGTTTTGAACAGCGAGTCATAGTCCGCCAGAACCGGCTTACTGGCAAAGTCTGAACTCAAACTGTCCGAGACTTGTTTCATGGCGTTGTCAAAGCCGGTGCCGTATTTGGCGCTGATCAAAGCCACCGGCATCTTGAGAGAATCCTGCAACTGCTCAAGATCAAACGTGATACCGAGTTTATGAGCTTCATCACACATGTTGAGCATGACAACAGCGGGTAGCCCTAGTGCCTTCACCTGCAAAGGCATCAGGATCTGTCGTTCAATCTGCGCTGCGTTGATGACGATGATAACCAGATCAATCGGAAATTTCGTCAAGAACCGATTCACAACCGCTTCATCTTCCGATCCGCCTTCCAGATTGTAAATGCCTGGCAGGTCGACATATTCCACGTTTCGCCCTGCCAATGGAACACGGGCGCGCATCACATTAACGGTGATCCCCGGCCAGTTGCCAACGGAGGCACGGGCATTGGTGATGCGATTAAATAGCATGGACTTGCCGGTGTTCGGCTGGCCGATAAGTGCAATTCGTGGGGTACTCTGGGCACCTGCCTCAAGTCGAGGGTTCATCGCCTTTGATCTCCTCCACAACAACGCAACGTGCTTCAGAACGTCGGATCGCAACCTGTGTTACCTGATTGACCCGAAGCAACATCGGGCCGCCCAACCAAGCCAACCGCATAACGCTGACTTCTTTCCCAATATTGATCCCTAGTGCGTTCAGGCGAACGACAAGAGCGCGTCCATCAGATGTTTCCTCGCTCTCGATCTCTCGCACAATAGCTCTGTCGCCTTTGAGAAGATGATCGAGACTGAATGTTTTGGGTGCACTGCTCATGATCTGCTTTTGGGACGTTAGAATGAAGTTGAGGTTTAAACTCATAAATACACAAGCACCTCTCAGCAAACTGGTTAGAAGCGTGTTGCTGCCAACGCGAAAACTTAGCTAAAGCAGAAAACATTGCAGTTGCTCCGTAAGATCTAATTGCGAATAACTTGCAAGTATTGATTGAAAATATGAGTATAATTCTCTAGTTAAAAAATGTTGATTGGTTAGCCAGAGCGACTCGTTCGAGCCAAGCCTTTGAGTGCTAGGTAGAAAATGGCTAACGACAGCAGTGTCCTTATTGCAGGGCAGGCGCGCGCAACTTCACAAAACGAGCAAGGTGATCGTACCGCCCGTTCAGTTATTGTCGTGCTGGCTGGGCTTTATGTAGCTCAAGCTATTCCGGTTTATCTTGTTGCAGCCGCCATGCCAGCGATCTTCCGTGCACAAGGCATCAGCCTCGTCAGTATCGGTTCCATGGCACTTTTGATGCTGCCCTGGGTAATCAAATTCCTCTGGGCGCCAATTGTTGATCGTTATTCCTTCGCTGCCTTTGGAAGACGCCGAAGCTGGATCATCCCGATGCAGCTTATCTCCGTGGGCATCATCACTTACCTTTCAACACTCAATGTCGCCGAGCAACTGCACATCCTGTTTCCATTACTGATGGTTCTGGCGCTGTCCTCCTCTACACAGGACATTGCGACAGATGGCTTTGCCGTTGAACACCTCGCCCCGAAAGACCAGCCCCTTGGCAATGCAGTCCAGGGAGGCAGTGTTGCTGCAGGCGTGCTGATCGGTGGTTCTCTGTCTCTGTTCCTGCATGATCTGTGGGGATGGAGCTTTGCCCTCAAAACAGCTGCTGGCCTGTCATTTCTCACTTTGCTGCCACTGCTTTTCTTCAGAGAAAACCCACGGAAAGACAAAGGTGTCGATGGAGAAAGTAAACCACGGCCATCGATCATCGGATTTGTGAAACGCAACAACACGTTGATGCTGCTGTTCTTTGCACTGCTGTTCCGCCTGCCTGAGGGGCTCGTCAAAGGCGTTGAGCAAGCGTTTCTGGTGGACTTCGGCTTTTCTCTTTCACAGATCGGAATGGTTAGCGGAGGTGCAGCCGCTTGCGTTGGCTTGGGCGGTTCAGCGATTGCTGTGGTGCTGATCAAACGAGCTGGCCTGATGCAGTTCCTCTGGCTTATTGGCACTTTGAGGACTTTGTGTTTCCTCGGCTATGCATCTGTAGCTTTGCTGGACTATCGCGGAGTTGCAGTGCTCGTTGGCCTTTCTGCCGCCAACACCTTCATCCGCTACATGGAAATTGTTGGTCTTTACAGCGCATTCATGCGCGTCAGTTCGCTCAAGCAAGCTGGTACCGACTTCACCATTCTCAGCTGCGCAAATCTATTCGTCTACATGCTGGGTAGTGTAGCTGCTGGCTTTATCGCGCAGCATTCCGGCTACGGCATCCTCTTCTCGCTCGCGACTGTCTGCTCAGTCGCAGGTATTTTGGCGAGCATGCACTTCTTCAAAAAAGCATCCATCGGTAAGGGGCAACAAACTGCCGAAGATGCAGATCTTTCAACAACATCACCGATAAAAACTTAGGGGGCAATATGAAACGCGTCGCTATGGGGAGCAAGGGCTCCCTCGCGCGAGTGCTGCTATGCACCGTCGCACCTTTCGCACTGTTTCAAACAGCATCCATCGCAACCGCACAGGATGCCATTGAAGACGACACCGACCTAACCGTCGTCGTAACCGCCAGCCGCACCGAGGAATCCATCTCCTCCATTCCAGGTACTGTGCAGGTGATCTCCGGCGAAGAACTGCAACAAGCTGTTGCTGCGAACGGAGATATCACGACAGCTTTAGGACGTTATGTGCCGGGGTTGAATCTCAGCAATGATACACTCAGTGGATTGGGGGAAACCTTCCGCGGGCGCTCACTACAAGTTTTGGTCAATGGTAGTCCACGTACATCTTCTCTGCGTAAAGTAAATCGTGTGTTGAGCCTCATTGATGCAGACAGCATTGAGCGCATTGAGATTATCAATGGCGCAAGCGCTGTGTATGGTGACGGCGGTACAGGCGGTATCATCAATGTCATCACCAAGAGTGCGGATAAAGAGGGCTTCAGTGGGTCTTTCTCTACGACCATCTCTGCAAGTGAGCGCAATGTTAAAGATAGTGCGCATGTGCTCACGAGTGTTGAGGCTGGATACCGGAAAGATGGCAAGAGCATTCAACTGAATGGTCAGTTCAAGAACACGGGTGATTTGTTTGCCGGAAACGGCACGCGCGTACCAGAAGATCCGGCAACTGGGCAGGGTGGTGGCTCTGGTCTCGAGCAATACAATATCTCTGGTCGTGTTGGGTTTGAGGCTGAACGGTTTGATGTCTCAATTTACGCGAACCTGCTTAAAATGGAGCAGGACATCGAGTTTTACTCTGACTTCACATCAGATCCGGTTTCTCAAGACATCAGCTCTTCTTACAAGGGCCTAAGCCCGATGGAAGACGCAAAGAACCTGACTGTGACGTTAAATGTCTACGATCTCGGGCTTCTCGGCGATGCCAATATCGAGCTTTTTTACAATGACACTGAAAGACGTTCGGCTTTGGTTCCCTTAAGTGATGCTAATCCGTTCACTTATTCTCCAGATCCAGACCGTTCTCAAAACTCAGTATTCATGAAGCAAGTTGGAGTTCGTACCACATTTGATCGCGATCTCAGTAACCTCTACGAAGGGCTGGAGTTCAGCTACGGGGGCGACTTTACCTACGAAGATGTAACGCAGAAGCTACCTGATGGTCGAGACATCATGGGCCCAATGGAGCAAAACTCCTTTGCGGTCTTTGGGCAGCTCAAAGTCCCTGTCGGAGAGATGTTCGAACTGCGTGGTGGCCTTCGTTATCAGCGCTATGATCTAAGCGTGGGTGATTATACCCGTCCGTCAGGTCAAATTAAGTATCCAGGCTTTCCGATCTTAGATGTACCTGAAGCAAATGTGAAAGGGGGAGATGCTGTTTATGATGCTACAGTTTTTAACTTAGGCGGTGTCATGCACGTCTCGGATGAGTTAGACCTTTTTGCAGGCTTCTCCCAAGGGTATTCTGTACCTGATATAGGTGGTTTCACGCGCCGTGCAGTTGATTATGAATTCAAAGCCCCGCTAGCAGACATAAGAAATCCTCTCGTTACGCTTGACCCAGCGCTGGGTATTAATCGATTAGATCCAAATACTTGGGTGGAGTGGGAGACTGAGTTCAATTTCTCTGACTTACAGCCTGAGGCAGCCATCGTAAATAATTATGAAATCGGCGGGCGCTTCAACAATGGTAAATATTCAGTAGCAACTTCTGTCTTCCTTTCTACAACGGACAAAGGATTAACTTTTAACCCAGCTGCGAGTGCTTTAACGCAGCGAAAAGAGCGCATCTGGGGCGCTGAGTTAAATGCAAGAGCAGTGATCGATGCCAATTGGAGCCTTGGAACTATTCTTGCCTACAAAGAAGGCGTTTATGACTATGACGAGGATGGCGACCTTGACGATGCGTTGCCTAATAATCGCATTGGTTCCCCATTCCAGGCGACTCTTTATACAGACTACCGCTTTGAGAATGGCGTGAGTCTTCATGGTGAAGCAATCTACGGCTCCGGGCGAAATGTTGATGATGGGAACCCGCAGTCAGAAGATCTAAAGCTAAAACAGACATTCACGGTTAATGCTGGCGCAAAATACGCTGCAGACTTTGGAACTGTAAAATTTGGTATAGAAAATGTGTTTGACACCAAGCAGACCAATGTAACAGCAAGCTCCGGCCGCAACCGAAACGTCCTAGCCGAAGGTCGCCGCGTCTTCTTGCAATACACCAAGACGTTTTAAGTTATGCAAATGTGAGGCAGGGCTCTGCTCTGCCTCTTGCTTCGGGATTGAAGAGTGATGAGTTCACGCGATCGTTAGTTCACCTAGGGCTCTTGCTTGTCTTCGTTAATTAAGAAAGTAAATGGTGCCGGCAGCAGGGATCGAACCCGCGACCCCCTGATTACAAGTTGCAATTTACAACTCACCGTCACTTGCACTCTACTACGATTCAGTACTATGAATCAATGAGTTGTAGAAAATTATTTGCCTCTGCCTACCTTGCATTTCGCCGTGAAACTCGTACATTTGCTTACAATATGCTGACAAGAAACGGTAGGCATAGCGCAAGCGATCTGTAAGGGGATGAGGCTGTGTTTTGCACATGGCCTTAAGAGAAGCCCAAAAGGTTGTCACAAGCTGTCAGGCCGTCAGAAACAGCAGCATTCGGGGACTAATTTTAACTTCTATTTTCGCATGTGGGGCGGTTCTTGTCATGGGCCGTCAGCGGGAGAGTTTTGTCTGATGCCCAATGTCACGAAACGGACGGTCGATGCAGCCAAGCCAACGACGAAGAAGTACTTCGTCTGGGACGGTAAGCTCTCGGGATTTGGGCTGCAGGTGATGCCAACCGGACGCAAAACCTTCATTGTTCAATATCGCACACTAGAAGGGCGGTCTCGCCGGATGACCCTCGGAAAATACGGGGAGCTAACACCAGATCAGGCGAGGGGGCAGGCTGTCGATGTTCTGGCCAAGGTGCGTAATGGGGAAGATCCAACCGTTAATCGCAAGATCATTCGTAATGCGCCGACGGTTGATGATCTGCTGGACATGTACCTGAGCGAACATGTTGAGGTGCACAATAAGCCCAAGTCTCTTGTTGAGATCAGGCGAATTCTGGAGCGCTGTGTGAGGAAGCCTTTGGGCAAAGCTAAGCTAGCTTCAGTCACCCGGCAGGATATCTCCAAGCTTCATCGTTCTATGCGCAGAACTCCGCGACAAGCAAATCATGTGCTGGCGATCATCTCCAAGGCGTTCAATCTCGCTGAGGTGTGGGGCTTGAGGCCTGAGCACAGCAACCCTGTGCGGTTGGTGAAGCGTTACAAAGAAAATGAGCGCGACCGGTTCTTATCCGGTGATGAGTTACAGCGCTTGGGTAAGACGTTGGAGCTTGCGGAGAAGGAGGGGCTTCCATGGATCATCAAGGCTAGCCCAGAGAACCACAAGCACTTGCGCCACGATATTGAAAAGCGCCGGACACCTGTGAACCCCATGGCGCTCTACTGCCTTAAGCTACTCCTCTACACAGGTGCGCGGCTGATGGAGATCGCTTCTCTTGAATGGAAGCATGTGGACTTTGAAGAGGGGGCAATTGCCTTACCTTCCAAGAAAGGGGATGGCCGCAAACCTCATCCTGTGAGTGGGAATGTGCTGGACATCCTCTCCGACATACCGCGTCTGGATGGCTCTCCCTATGTGCTTGCCCGCATCAATGATCCCACACGGCATATTACAAAAGAGCTGGTGGAAAATGCATGGCAGCGTGTGCGCCATCATGCAGATATTCCAGATGTGCGCATCCACGATCTACGCCACACAGTGGGCACCTTTGCCGCGCAATCAGGAAGTAATGCTTTCCTTATCAGTCACCTCTTGCGCCACCGCAACGTGACCATCACCAACCGCTATGTGAACCATGATGCTCACCCCATTCGTGTGCTATCGGAGACTGTGGGAGAGCGGATCGAGGCGGGGCTGAAGGGAGGGGAGTAGAATTCCATAGCCGCTGTATTTGAGCATGCAGATGATTGGGAGAACTGCATGTTTCAGTAAGAAATTGCTGTCGTTTGCCCTAACACGGTGCATTGCCTGCAAAAGTGAATTCTCAATTTCAGGTCAATTTCTTTCCGGTCCTTGCTGAGTGTCTCGCCCGTCACTTGCCCCGTTGGCACCTAGAGTCATCTAGCGGACCTTTGCGGTCATTCGCTGCAGCTGCGAAGAGCTGTATGGTAAATGATTTCACCTAGGATTACGGTGAAAAAGCAGGCATTTCTTGTGTTTAAGGGTAGCCTGCGATGACCTTGATTAAACCCACTCGCTCAATGAGTTCGCGGGTTTTTTGTTGTCTATTCTTCGGCTTACTCAAATGGGCGGTATGCAGGGGAACGCAAAATAATTTTGGAAGACCGCTTCTATACTTTCTGCCGAATGAACTCAAAAACTGGGCGAAAAACTTCAAAATAGGCGCTATCTAGTCGAGGTATGACGTCGGAAGCAAATCGTTCTTTTTGTGCATCAGCTTTGATTGTGATTTTTGTACCACCACCGGCGACAGGTTGTTCTTCGAAGAATTCATCGGTGAGAGGGTCGCCATAAAACAGGTGCTCGATTTCGCACAAAGCATCACCTTCAAAGCTTGTATTGTTATCAAGATCAAGGACGACTTGTTGCCTTATCCGTTCATTTTCAGGAACTGGCAGCATAATCGCATATGCATTATGTTCGTTTAGTTTTTTGGTAAGTCCTTGAACAAGAGAATGTACCTCCTGATCACCGCGAATGCTATTCCACTGTTCGTAGGCTTTGTCAAAATCAAACATGCCGAAGACTGGTTTACCATCCATCTCACGATGTATACGCGGGTCTTGTATGAGTTGTTTCAAATACGAGCAGCTAAATCCGTAGAATGGGATGAATGGCATTTCGTCATCGAAGAGGCGCTGCCACGCTTCTTTGATGATGATTGGATCGATATGTCCTTCTGTGAAGAGGATAGGCTTTGCGTTAAATTGGATAGCATTAATAATGCTTAATAGCTGATCCTTTTCTGTGTATTTGATTAAGTTCTCGCTTAGTTTTCTTATTGCAACGTGCTTTGGCAGATAATAGCTTTTTGCGTTGCCGTTTTTGATATCAAAATAGCCGATTTTCTCTTTTGCGTGCTTAATCAAGGTCACAGCACTATGACTACTGAGCAGGACGTGGTTAGTTTCAGCAGCGTCAGTTCCTGCTATATCTGATACTTGCTCTAAAAAGCCGAATTGCCATTCTGGGTGGAGGAAAGAGTCTGGCTCATCTAGAAGTGTTATACAGTTCCGATCTTTGAATAGTTCTGAAATTGCGTATATGTACACAGACTGAAATTGGCCATCACTAAAGTCTTGAACGTTAATTGGTCGCCCATCGCTCAATCCAATCGGAATTGATAGAGACTCTAACATTCCGAGGGTTTTCAGATTATCCAACATTCGGAATAAGTCTGATGAGGTTTCCTCGGCGAACTCTTCCTGGAACAGGTTTAGGTCAATTGCAATTTCGTAGTGATTTGTGGTTCGTTCAAAGATTGAGTCTCGCGTATAATCACCTTTAACGCAATTCAGAAGCCTTTCAACGAAGGTTAGAGAAACACCTTGCGCACCCCATAAGAAACTAGTGATATCACCGGTCTCGACAGGAATATGCTGAAAACTCGGGGGTGACAGCCTAAGACGAGCAGTTCCCCCGGTAACAGAGATTCCTAGCTTATTAATTACAAATTGTCGGGCTGGGGAGTCCCCTGGTTGGAGCAACAAGATAGTTAACAAGATTTCTTTGTATTCAATGCCGATATTGATGAACTCTCGGGCTTCATCTCCGGTCCAGCTTTTGTTCCGGCGCGCAAAAGCTTTCGCATATTTATCGACCGTCTTATCAATTACATCGCTATGTCCAGAATAGTAAACAATCACATTTTCAGGAGTTTGGACGTTTCCAATCGTTGCGCGTTTCTTGCCATTAACCTCAAGTTCCCCCAGCCTACGATTAAGGTGAACTTCCTCTTCGCCAATCAGGTAACGCAATTCAAAGTCGAAGTTGATCTCTGAGCGTCTCTTTTTAGATTGGAACATGAAATTAAAGATTTCTACGAGAGCTTCGAAAAAATTTGATTTACCGGTTCCGTTTTTCCCGACGAAGATTTCGAGAAAGTTGTCTCCATCAAAGGTGAGGGTGAAATCTCGGAGGTTTTTGTACTCGCTGATCCAAATTGATTTAAGGCGCATTTGACAAATTGATGTTTGAGGTAAGTTGGTCTGCGATCAGGCTTCTTAATTTGTTGGCTTTAGGTATAGCGCCTCTCAGGTTTTTACATGCAGTGAGGAGCTCATCAACTTTAATCATGATTTTTTCTTGCTCAACTAAAGGGGGTAGAATAATTGGTGCACCCTTCAGCTTGTCCTGTGAGATATTCATTTGGCTACTTGCCATGCCTGACTTCATGCTTTCCAAGTAGTCAGCCGCGTTTCCTACATTTAGAGACAGCGCAATAAAACGCGGTGAAACTTCGGTCTCAACCACGCTAAATCTAATAATTTTATCCGATATCATCAGGCGAGGACGAGTTCCTTCTACGGAACAACAAATAGCCACGCGGTTTCTAGGTCCTGCACGTGTGATAAGAACATCGCCTGCCTTAACTTCGTATTGCTCTTTCGGCGAAAGCCGATCTGGCAAGACTTTGTTCTCGTACTGCCTGTATTCTAAAGATTGGACTGCTGTTGTTTTGAGAACGCCCCATGTTTCGTCATTGGGGCTAGGATCGACCGGACAGTTCGGGCTCCAACCTGCATCCATTGTCATAAGGAGATCCTGTAAACGACAGTGAATCCAGCCTCGTGGAAGCTTCTGAGGGATGTGCTTTTCTTCTAGCTTTGGTAGTTTTTTGGGCTTTATTGCACGTTTTGCCTTGATCAATTTGTCCTTATTAGAACGTATACGCTGAAGAAAAAGCTCTGAATCTTCTTCTTCACTCTGCGGTACCAATCGGCCAGATGCGCCAAGTTCTAGGATCGTTCGCTCCAACCGGTCAACACTCTCCTCAGATGTAAACAGAATGTCAAAGTGGTCTTCGAGGCGGGACCAGTTCTCGCGCAATGCTTCTGGAGTCTCGCTGTTCACAAGTGCAGCGAGGCATGTTTCTACAAGCGTTTGATGAGCTTTGATGCTGTCTTGGGTTTGGCGCTCCAGTTCATCGCATAGTCCCATCAGCTCATTTACCTTGGCAACTATTCGTTTTTGCTCGGAAAGAGGAGGAACTGCTATGGAAAGTGCATAAGCATCGTTTCGGTTCAGCCCTGGTTTGATTCCTTTCCCAAGTTTACTCAAGCCAAGAGTAGAAAACAAAACTATGCAATACTGGATATCGACGCCCTGTGGAGGAACGCACGAATAGGCGACGTCTGTTACCCAACAACCTTCGGAAAGACTAAGATTCACTGCGCCTGCTGAGCCCTTACGACCGACCACGACACAAGGATTGAAAACGCAGGCAGAGTGGTGAGTTCCCACTACTCCGTTAGATCCGAAGACTGGAAACTCGCCACTTTGAGAACGGGCCTTGGCTGGCAAATTGTCTCCATATTCCAGCGTAAAAAAGTCGCCAAACTTGGCTTCAGTCCAATTCTTTGGGGCGGTAAAGGCAAGTGGTTGATCGTCGGTATTTCTTTTTTTTCTTTCTAAGTTGGTTGGCCGAGGGCCGTTGCCGTCAGATTCATACTGTTGCGTCAGCTTTCCTTGTATCGCAAACCTTTGTATTAACTCTCGAAGTTTCGTTAGCCCGTAAAGGTCTATCACGCTGTTACTGCGACGGCCTGCCCCAGACTTCATTTCTGATGCAGTGCTCCAAATATCTATGGATTCTATCATTGGGCTGCGTAAATGTGTCACTTGCGCGTTCCGTTCAAAGCGTCTGAAAGGAGCAATTTTAATTTGTCGCGTAAATTCTGTATGTCATTCTGCGTGTTTTGGTAAGCCTCTAGGAGATGCATAGGATCTAAATCCTCGTCTTCGACCTCATGAGGGTTTTTCAGGTCAAAGTTGTAGTTACAGGCTGCAAGATATTCTGCGCTTACTTTCCAGGCATGTGGTGTTTCTTTACGAGCTTTAAAACCGTCCGCTTCATCTCCCCACCAGTCGATTTCGGGTTGGAACTCCTCAAACCGCATTGGCTTTGTCTTACTGTAGTTGCTAACGCCTTCTGGGTAAGGGTGTTCATAAAACCATATGTTCTTAGTTGGTTCCCCTTTGGTGAAGAAAAGAATGTTGGTCTTAATGCCTGTGTACGGATTAAAGACGCCCTTTGGTAAACGGACGACAGTGTGGAGGTTACACTCTTCTAGCAACTCGCGCTTAAGGTTGGTCTTAACACCTTCGCCGAATAGGAAGCCATCCGGGAGGACGACAGCACCGCGTCCATGCTTTTTCAACCGGCGCTTAATTACTGCTATGAAAAGGTCAGCCGTCTCGCGGGTTCTATATGTTGCCGGGAAGTTCTTTTCGATACCATCTTCTTCAATGCCACCGAAAGGTGGATTGGATACAATCACATTGACGCGGTCTTTTTCAGAGATGCCAGTGTAAGGTTTGCTCAGCGTGTTATCGAGAGCTATATGGCGTGGGGTGTCAATTCCGTGCAGGATCATATTTGTGATGCACAGCATGAAGGGGAGGGGCTTTTTCTCAACGCCTCTGATTGTCTTGGCTAGAACATCATTATCGCTACGTGTTTTGACATAGTGCTCTTTTTTGTGGTCAATCGTACATGTGAGAAAGCCGCCTGTGCCGCAGGCGGGATCAAGCACGGTTTCATCAAGTTGGGGATCCACGCGGTTTACAATAAATTTGGTGACAGCACGTGGGGTATAAAATTCACCGGAATTTCCCGCGCTTTGCAGATCTTTCAAGATTTGCTCGTAAATCCCGCCGAAGGTGTGCCAGTCGCCAGAATTGTTAAAGTCAATTTCATTAATCTTGTTGATGACCTGGCGCAGTAGGGTGCCCGATTTCATATAGTTGTAGGCATCTGCAAAAACATGCTGGACTACCTGGGCCTGTTCACGGCGCGGGCTATTTAGAAACTCTTGCGATTTGAGCTTGGGAAACAGTGTGTTCTGAACGAAGTCGTAAAGTTCTTCTCCAGTATTGCCTTCTTTGTTTGCCGCCCAATTTCGCCAGCGAAGAGGCTCAGGTATCGGAGATTGGAAGTCGTCTTCGACTAACTCCAGCTCGGCCTCTCGGTCATCGAGAATTTTTAGGAAAAACATCCAGACCATCTGACCAATGCGTTGTGCGTCACCGTCAACGCCAACATCTTTGCGCATGATGTCCTGAATAGCTTTGATAACGCTGGAAATGTTTCCCATCAGCCGCTTGCCTGCCTATACAGTTCTTCTTCGAGGTCCCTTATGGCCTCTTCATAATTTACCTTGCCCCCAAAAACGCCTTTTATGATCTCGACCGGACTGCCGATTTCATTAAACGGATGCATTCTCAGAACTCGGGCATCTTCGATTGCCTGAATACCTTCATCTGCATACTTGTCCAATAGTGCTGCTAGCACCTTGCGGGCCTGTTCACCGTATTTAGTAAAGTAGTCTCTTTTTTTCACGTTGTTGGCACGTTCAGCACGAGTTAGGGGCGGCTGGTCATAGGCCACATGAAGAAGTAGATCGAAGTCACCGAAGTCCTTTCCCACCTCTTGTTCAAGGTTCTCCAGCAGAACACCGCATTCTTCGAGCTCAGCAATGATCACGGCTTTTTTATCTGCCTCATTCCATCTGTTGATGAAATCATTGAGAGAAGAGAACTCGTTTTGTACCTGCTTTTTGGCAAAGTCCTTATATGACTCGGTAATGAGTTCTCCGTCAGGATCTAAATAGCTAACGCGTTCTGCAATGATATTTACATCGACCCCGCTGACACGGAACTTTTTTATTCCGCCCAGTGGTGGATCCCCTCCTCCTCCTCCCTCGCCGTCATCTTCTGGGTCTTCTGGGTCTGGTGGCTCTGGAGGGTCGTCATCTTCAGGTTGATAGATCACCACTGGATCGCCATCGAACTTTGGATCTTTGAAGAGCTCGGTAGCCTTCTTGAAATCCATAATGGTGAAGTAGTATTTTCCATGTTCTTCATCGACACGGGTACCCCGACCAATCATCTGTTTAAAGATAGAAAGCGAGCAAACAGTTCTATCGATGACAATTAGCTTGCAGGTTTTTGCGTCTACTCCAGTCGTGAGTAGTTTGGACGTAGTCGCAATTACAGGAAACTTGCTTTCGGGATCGATAAAATTGTCAAGTTCAGCTTTACCTTCTGGGCTATCACCAGTGATGCGCATAACATATTTGGGATTGTCTAGAGCGAGCTTGCCTGCGGCATTGACGATGGCCCTTCGCATACGTTCCGCATGATCAATATCTTCGCAAAAAATAATCGTTTTGCTGAAGGGGTCTGTTGCCTTTAGAAGCTTCATGACTCGCTCTGCGACGAGCGTGGTGCGCTTGTTAAGGACCAAGATTCGATCCATATCCTTTTGATTGTATTTCCGCTCTTCAATCTCTTCACCAAGGTCATCAACGGCACCAGGTGGAGGGTTCCAGCCTTCAATATCTTTGTCGATATCAATTCTCACTACTTTATAAGGTGCTAAGAAACCATCTTCGATGCCTTGTTTAAGGCTGTAGGTGTAAACTGCTTTGCCGAAGTACGTGCTATTTGATACAAACCTTGTTTCTTTTGGGGTCGCTGTAAGGCCGATCTGAGTGGCGGAGTTGAAGTATTCCAAAATCTCCCTCCAAGCGGCATCTTCAGCGGCACTACCTCGATGACACTCATCAACTACGATCAGATCGAAAAAATCGGGCGATACCGTTTTGAAAATTTTATCTTTTTCTTCTGTGCCTGTCAGGGCTTGATATAATCCTAGATGGATTTCGTAAGCGGGATCAATTTCTCGCCCAGAAATTTTTTTCATCTTTCCAGAGAACGGTTTGAAATCGTTAACTAGGGTTTGGTCCACCAAAATATTTCGATCAGCTAAAAATAGAATTCGCTTTGCGGCCCCGGCTTGCCAAAGCCGCCAGATAATTTGGAAAGTCGTGTAAGTTTTACCTGTTCCGGTAGCCATTACCAGAAGTACACGATTTTGCCCTTTAGATATTGCTTCTACAGTTCGGTTAATCGCTTCTGCTTGATAATATCTTGGTTCTTTTCCCGAGCCATCGCTGAAATAAGGCTCTGAAATTAAGTCCTGTCGAGTGTTTTCTAGGCCCATGTCTCGCTTATAGCGCTCCCACAATGCCTCAGGGGTGGGGAAATTATCCATTTGGATAGTCTGTTCGATTAGCTCCCCCGCCAATGGGCAATTGTTGTGCTCCTCAAAAGCGTCACCATTCGTACTATAGGCAGATGGAACTTCTAGGATCTCAGCGTATCCAAGAGCCTGTTGCATCCCTTGCCCAGGTTCATGGTTGTTGTCTTTCGCTTCGACTACAGCAATGGGTTGCGACAGCTGCCAGTATAGAACGTAGTCCGCATATTTCTTCTTTTTACTGTTTCGTGAAGAGACATTGCCTCGAACGATGATTGGGCCCGGCGTCAATGTGACTTCACGGCGTATTTGCTTATATGGATCCCAACCAGAATTTTTTATTGCTGGAGTAATGTATAGGTCGCAAATGTCGCTCTCTGAGAGCTTCTTTTTTTCTTCCTTGGTAAGCATTGGAATCGGCCCGCAGTCTCTGACGTCTCAACAGCATCAATAATTACATCAAAAAGTTACATGTATTATCTTTTCAATCATTTGGCGGGAATTTGCAAATCTTATACGATCTACATTGTTGGCCTCAATAAATTTTTTTCAGCAATGTCACTCTCCAGTTTGCGTTAGTCTACAGTGATGTCCGTGATTGTTAGGTTAGGAAATCAAATGGGGGAGATTGTAAGGTGTGATCTGGCGCTTGTTGAAGGGCTTTCCTTCTATGATGCTTTTGGTAGATTGCTGTTTGATCGAGATAAAGTGAGTGAAGCAATCTATGATGCAAGCGTAGTTGCGTCCGTTTATGATTGGACATTCGAAGGCATCTGCTCTTACTTTTCCGATCTCTCACTGAGTTGTTGGCCTGTAACTGCTGACCTTCGAACTTTAACTCAATGCCACAAGAAAACAGTTCTTCCCGAGTGGCTGGATGATCATGGGTTGATGGAAATCCTTGAGAGCGGCAAGGCTCCCCGGAGAGCTGAGGATAAGCTAGCAACTCAGCTCATATTTGAAACGTATCTAACTCTGATATCAGCACTGCAGAGTGGTGAGCTCATAGCTAAAGGACGTGAGAGCGCTCTAGCTGAAGCTGTTGACGTGCCTGCCTCTCTCTGGTCCTCTGAGTTCTCCTATGTCTCGCTGCGGCGAAATGAACTCTTGCGTATTGACGGTGATGAGAGACAGGTGCTGGCCGAAGATCTGACGATATTTGTGGCTCAAAACACCAAGCGAAAGCGCAAGTCTAGACCTGATAGCAAAGGCCGTTTTGTTGAGGCTGAAGTCATACGTTTTCTGCAATCTCTTGCAGATCGACCTTGGCAAAGAAGAGACAGCATCGAGAAGGAAGCATTGCAGCTTTTTCCGGGATTAAGTGGTCGACATTTTGAAAGGCTTTGGGCTTTACACGCTCCTAAAGACCGCACGAAACCGGGGCCAAGATCCGCGCGTTCTTCAAATCAATAAATCAGATCACCCGCACTGAATAATCGTGTCGCCTATTTTTGCCGGTGGAATCCAACCAGCATTTCTTCATCGTAAATGAGCGGAGATGATGGTTATGAGGACGGAACTGAACAGCGTTGAGAACGCCTTGATTACAGAAGCGGCGGCAGCGGATTATCTGGGAATTTCTATACGGACCATACAGGCGTGGCGGGTGCGTGGCGGTGGGCCAAGTTATGTGAAGATGGGAAAGTCGGTTCGCTATCGGCCTTCTGACATACAGTCATGGATTGAATCTCATTTGACAAACTCCACAAGTGAAGTGGGGGCGAGCTCATGAGACGGCGACACAATCCCCGCGTTGCTTTCCAGCGCATTGCCAGAGCTGCTTTATTGCATGGTGATACCATCTGCAGGCAATGGCTCCCCGGTGGGCGGCTTTGTGGCTGTGAGTATACCGTGAAGAACCCGCGCCGGATGGATCGTCGGGCTGGTTCCTTCAAAATCAACATTGCTTCAGGCCTGTGGTGTGATTTTGCTACCGGTGCAGGAGGACGGGATTTTATCAGCCTTGGAGCCTATCTGTTTTCGCTCTCGCAAAAGCAAGCTGCCTGTAATCTGGCGGACATGGTTGGAGTGGATGCTTATGAGTGATCCGTTTGCTCCAATTAAACCAATCCAAACATCAAAGCCGAAGCGGGAACAACCTCAAAAGGTGATTGTAATGCCGGTGCCTGATGGGGCACCGGAGCCACATGCCTTTCATCCTAAGCTTGGGGCTCCTTCGCAGTGCTGGACATACCGCGATGCAGCGGGTGAAGTGCTTGGGTATGTGTACCGGTTTGATGAGGCTGGGGCGGGGAAGAGCTATCGCCCTTTGTGTTTGTTCCAATTTGCAGGGCAAATGAAATGGCGGTGGGAGACATGGCCGCTTCCAAGGCCTCTATATGGTTTAGACCTACTTGCCAAAACTTCGGATATGCCTGTTGTCATTGTTGAGGGAGAGAAGGCTGCAGATGCTGCCAAGCAATTGTTATTGAGACATGTTTGTATCAGCTCACCTGGTGGCTCAAATGCAGCTAAGAAAGCGGATTGGTCTGTGCTTCAAGGGCGAGAGGTCGTCATCTGGCCTGATGCGGATGAGGCTGGGCTAAAATTTGCTGATGATGTTGCTGGTTACCTTGAGAAGATTGGGGCTGCATCTGTGAGGATTCTTGATCCGCCGGATGGCGTTCCCAAAGGCTGGGATGCGGCCGATGCTTTGACGGATGGGTGGACGCCAGAACAAGCTGAAACCTTCGTATTGTCTTCTCAAGCAGAGGATGCGGAAGAGCTGGAAGCTAAGCCACGTGCGCGTGGTGTGAGTTTGTTATCAGTCGCGCAGGATCTGGAGCTTTGGCATTCTCCGCAAAAAGATGCTTTTGCCACTGTGTTCGTGAATGATCATTATGAGCATTGGCCAGTTGAGAGCCA
The DNA here is from genome assembly GCF_001623285.1 of Pseudovibrio sp. Ad26. Lineage (NCBI taxonomy): Bacteria > Pseudomonadati > Pseudomonadota > Alphaproteobacteria > Hyphomicrobiales > Stappiaceae > Pseudovibrio > Pseudovibrio sp. Ad26. The sequence continues at coordinate 38,948 of NZ_LMCE01000095.1, read as the reverse complement.
AAGCTTCAAGCGTTGGCTGGTGGGGCGGTATTATGAAAAGACCGGGCTTGCACCTTCAACGCAGAACTTAGGTGATGCTTTGCGGGTGTTTGAGGTGCGAGCGTTGGAACAAGGTGCCTGTCATGAGCCCTTTATGCGCACTGGCTGGCAGGACGGGGAAAGCTGGCTGGATCTGGTAGATGAGAGCTGGCAAGCTGTCCGTATCACCCGTGACGAGTGGAAGGTGATCAACAATCCTCCCGTAAAATTCATCCGCAAGCAGACGATGTCTGCGTTACCGGTACCTGAAAAAGGGCATCACATTGAAGAGATGCACCATCTTATCAATGCGGAGGAAGAGGACTGCAAGCTCATTCTTGGTTGGATGGTGGCCTCCTTGTGGGGGCGTAGTCGGAGTTATCCGGTTCTCGCACTTGGTGGAGAGCAAGGCAGCGGCAAGAGCACTATGGCGCGACTGTTGCGGTCCATTACAGATCCTTGTGCGGTTTCTGCGTCCTCTCTTCCCAAGGATGAGCGCGATCTTATGGTGATGGCGCAAAACGGGCATGTGCTCAACTTTGATAATGTCTCGAAAATGGAAGGCTGGCTCTCTGATGCTATTTGCCGGATGGCGACGGGGAGTGGGTTTATCTCTCGCAAATTACACACGGATGGCGATGCCTATTGGTTTCAAGGGGCGCGGCCAGTGCTGCTTAATGGCATTCCTGCGCTGACTGAGCGGGCTGATCTGGCCGAGCGAGCCCTTTCTGTTCGTCTCAAGCGGATTGATGAAGTGGGCCGTCAGCCGGAAGAGTTGTTCTGGCAAGAATGGGAGCTGCTCAAACCGCGTATGCTTGGCGCTCTACTGGATGCGTTGAGCGCAGCTATTCGCAACATTGAGAGTGTACATCTGGATCGCCATCCACGCATGGCGGACTTTGCGCGGTTAATGGTGGCTGCGTCTTCTGGCCTTGGTTGGGAAGAGGGTGAGTTTCTGGAGGCTTATGAGAGCAACCGGCGCGGCACGGCAGAGGCCGTCTTTGAAGGTGATCCGGTTGCTGTGGCTCTTCATGAGTTTCTCATGGTTCGGCAAGGTGGTGAGGGCTGGGTGGGTACGGCAACTGAGCTGTTGGCTGAGCTCAATATGGTTGTGAGTGATCAGATCAGATCCTCACGTTTCTGGCCGACAAAGGTGAATGCGTTTGGCAGTGCGGTAGATCGAGCTTCTCCGCTGTTGAGGCAAAAGCGTATTCAGGTGCAGAAGAAGGCGACGGGTTCAAAGCGGTTAATCTATCTGGATGTGATTTAGTCGTTTCCCCTTCCCAATCATCACGGGTCCTTCCTGGGCTTTTCCTTGACTGCGGGTAGTTCGAGACCACGGTGCAAGCAGCTATGTGGTTTTCGCGGGGGCTTGGTGTTGAGGTTCTTGTTGTTGTTCTCCCTTTTTGGCCCCGCTAATCCTATGGGTTTGTGGAGGAATTCAGTTTCATTGCATTGACACCTTGCGCCAATCATCGCATGCTTCATCTTGAGGCATCAGAACCTCTTTTCAAGTAGCGGTCACCGCAGCCGTTAATCCGCGGTCTTTTTGTGTCTGGAGTTCGTTCTCCAAACGCAAACTCTCGCTTATGGGCGGGAGGGCGGTGAATATAATACCCTTCGCGGGGGAATAAACCCGCCTGTCTACTTGCAGGTTCTGAACCTCCCGCTCACCAGTGGGTTGTCAGAAGCCTTCTGCTGAGTGGTTGTTCAACACCCAAAGTAGAGGGCTTGAAATGACAGAAACTGGTAAAGAGAAATGTGCCCATACGTCCCTTCGCAATGAAGTGGATCAGCTTAGCTTAGCAACTAACCACCTCAAAAATTTAGTTTATTCTATGAGTGTGGTTTTGAGCGAACGCATGGAGCATACACAGGAATATGAAGCGTTGTTGACGCTGTTTGATACTGTGCGCAATCACATTGAAGATGTGCAGGGAAGTAGTGAGAAGATTTCCGAGCTGCTTGAACCTTGCGCGCTGGAAGTCTCCAAAGACTAAAAATACGGAATGAAGAGGGGCCTTGCCTCTCACGGAATATTCTGGCTTGGGAAGCGTGATGCTTCTCAGGCTTTTTTTGATTGGTGGTAGCAATCGAAGTAAGAAACAAAAGTATTGAACGAGGCAGCGGTATCCGGGGTGTTGTAAAGAGTACAAAATTGCAAGACATTGAGTTTATTAAAAAATCTTTCAGTTCGAATTGAGAGTTGAGTGTTTCAAGCTGGCTAGTAGGCATGAGTTATTTGAATGTATGCACGTGAATTAATGATTTGGCTTCACGAACGGCTTGCCGAACGTGGGACGTTTGCGGAAACTCAGAGACGGTTTGAGAGCTTGAGGGGGTACAACCTACTTCCTCGCGGGCGAGAAAATGCTGGTGTTCGCTTATCTAACAAGCAAATTGCAAATGCAGTTTTGGGATTTGTACACCCATTAATAGGCTACTCTGGCCATGCGTCACTTATTCTGGGAAAGTTGCGTCCTGTGGGCGGAGAAGCAGCTTCCTTCAATAATGTAACAAATCTTAATGAAGCAATAGCGAGCCTGATCGAAGATCATGGAAATGAAGATAATCTTACTCGCATGACGTTATCAGTTGAACAGGACTTTCAGGGTGAGGAATATTCTGCAACCTTGTATTTTCGTAGAAGTGGTATAGCGAAAACAGCTTCATATGTGTCTAGGTATGCAGAGAGTGTTTTAGTCCCTGGGGCGGAGGAGCTGTATGATCATGAACGATTAGAGCGATTTACAGCTATTCAAAGATCATTTGCGCCATGTTTTTTTGGAACCCTTAGTAAATCGGCTTCGATATCAAGACATTTAAATCGACCTCTAAAAACTGATTGGCAAGAGTACAAAACTGAAGAGGAGCGAGATGAATTTCACCGTCGGCTTGGAGCTAGTCCGTCATCGAAATTTCTCAACTTGAGAGTTGATGCTCAAGTTAGTTGGCCTAAGGAGCCGACGCGAGTTAAGTTTGGTGGTCATCATTTAGTTTTGTTTCCAAAGACAAAAGAAAATTCGCACTCAGTTAGCGTTGATCTGATCAAAGAGCGGCTCTCTAGCGATGACGCCCGGTCACTGATAAATCGAATGTTAAGTATCATGAGCTGGTGCGAGGATCAGCCTTCTTCTCTTCATGAAGGTTGGTCAGGAAATCCAGTTCCAGTTCCGGTCCCTAAGCAAAATCTAGCATTTATGACGATGCATCAATGGCATTTTTATAGAGAGCTGCCGCATGACGAAGACTTGCTGATGTGTTTGTCTTTCTATCGTGATGGTCTAAATGCGCGCTCTGTAGGGCTGGCTAGTCATGCGGTACTCAGCTTTTTCAGAGTGTTTGAGACACGTTATGACAACAAGAAAAAGGTCGTATCTTGGGTAGATCGAATTTTTGATGATGCTGTGTCGTCTGCCGGGCAGGGCGAGTTAGATTCTTTTGAAGCAGACAGAAAAGCGGCGAATGTAAGTAGAGGGCAGTACGTCTACAAAAACTGTCGAGTAGCTACGGCCCACGCCGCAAAAGATGCGCCCTCTGATCCCGATGGTGCTGAGGAAACGCGACGCCTATTAGTTGCTTCGCGAGTAATTCAACGAATAGCAAAGTTTTTCATCGTATCAGAGTTTAAGTTTTCGACATCATACCTGTCCGATAATACGGACTAGGCTGCTTCGCTAGCGTTTGAGATTTGGGTACTGCTGCCTTTGGGGCTCTTTGGTAGATCTCTACACTGCTGAGGAGTTCGGCTTGCAACCATTGACAACTAACTGTCAGCTACTATTTCACCAAACCTCACAGAACGCCTCGTCTCTGACAGCTAGTGACGGCATTCACAGCTTTTCCAGTATTAAGTTGAAAGAGTTGTGGGGGGGACTGTTATTCTGCACAGAGGTATAGGCGGGTAAAATTGAATGAACCCGTTGAAACTTCTCAATTATATTGTTTTGGATAGGGAAAAGCATTTTGCACAGTGTTGCGCGAAATATATTCAAAATGGGCGCTTAGGTGTGCATATAACGGTCAAAAATGAGCAAAAGAAAGTGGTACGTTTGAATTGGCTGGCTTCAAGGGCAGTTTAGCTGAAGCGGTGACCGCACCACACTACTTTGCCGATGATATGAAAATCTTCAAGATCAGAGCGTTTTAGCAGCTCGTCTTTGTGAATAGGATTTTGGCTGATCAGCTCAACATCGCCCTGAATTGTTGGACGGAGGTACTTAACACGCGCCAAACCACCGTAGACAAAGGCATAGACGCCATCAGACAGTGTGTTGCGCTTTTTGTCGACCATCACTAGGTCACCGTCGGCGATGAGCGGATCCATACTGTCACCGTCCGCAGTGAGGATAATCAAGCCGTCTGAACTGCTTCTGCCAAGTTTCCCGCCTAAAAATTCTTTAGTGAACGGAATATCTTCCACTCTCTCGATGCTATCGCCGTTCAAAGCACCGTTACCAGCGGCTAGGTGGACATCAACACGTGGGATGGTAATAAAATCAACCGCCTGTGCTTTATTTGGCTCGACATTTTGGACGCCTTCAATGAGCCATTCAATACTCACGCTAAATAACCTTGCAATTCTCAAGGCTTTGTCTGCACTCGGCATCCCGTCATTCAGATAATTTCTGAGCGCTCCAACCGATATCTCACATTTTTCTGCAAACTCTGCTCGACTGTCATCGCCCATAAGCTTTTTTAAGCGCTCAGAGAAGGTGCCATTGTTAGTCATTTGCAACAATGGCCTAACGGCCACCCTTTTATAAACAGAATACGCGCCTTATTAAGCCATTGTAAGTGCTATATAAAGCCAATAATCAGGTTAAAAATAACCATATCAAACAGTGGCAGGCTATATATAGCTTTACATCGAGCTTTATTTAGCTATTCTATCTTCATTCGTTACCAACAAGTGCAAATCACCAAGGTGAGTCGCACGGTGAATAAAAAAGCGGCTGCTGCAACAGTCCGCTTTTAAGGAGATACAATGGCTAGACGCACACCCCAAATGAAGTGGGACAAGCATTCAATCAAGGCTGAGTTACACCGCAAAGAGTGGACGCTCACCGAAATCGCTGCCAGAGAAGGCATGCACCGTACCACGTTGACCAAGGCTCTGGAAACCGGAACCGGGCGCGGCGCGGAGCTTATCTCCAAATATCTCAGTATTCCTTTGGAAGAGCTTTGGCCTGACCGGCGCAAGCGCTCTGCCCATGTCATCTACAATAGCGACAAACACGGCCCAAGCGCTAGTCAGAAAAAACGATCTCTCGCTGATACTCCACTTTCCGAGGCGGAGGTGGCGGCATGAGAACAGCTCGCGCAACACGGTGTGTTGCCCTGCGGTTTTATCGGCGCTTTGATTATGACGCGGGACAAGACAACCACCTCAAAGACTTTGCCAGTGCGCTTGCCCTTGGGGTGTTCACCACTGCGTTTGTGCTTTGGGTTTGGATGCTGTGCGTAGAAGTCGCGTCTTACAGAGTGGGATACCCACTATGAGAGCCCGTCGCTGCCAACATACTGACGATTTACTGAGCTGGCAACCTCCACAAGTGGAGGCTCGTTTTGAACCAACACGGGTTCGCTCGGCAACTCCTTCTGGCAAAGTCTGCCGGGCCTTGTCTGAGGCCATGAAAGAAGATGGTCGTAGCCGCGAGGAAATCGCAGCAGCCCTGTCTGAACATCTTGGAGAGCCCATCAGCCGGGACAGTCTGGATGCATGGGCAAGTGAAGCAAGGGAAGCCAGCAATATTGCCGGGTATCGCCTGATCGGCCTCGTTTCCGTTTTGAGATCAAAAGAACTGCTTAACGAGCTTCTGGCTCGCACTGACATGATTGTGGTGGACCGGAAGTATCGCCCTCTCATTGAACGGCAACTGATGGAAGAAGCGCAGACGCGCATCAAGAAAATGATCCAGAAAGTAGACAAAGAATGGAAGGGCTTGAAATGAGCGGAACAGTTCCAGCCCTATCGGATAACGGTACGAAGCGTGAATGGTTTACGGCTCGTGAGCTAGCGGATTTAAAACTTCCGGAGATCCCCCAGAGTGACCGCAAATCTGTGATCCGCTTCATCGACAGGCACGATTGGCAATCCTCTTCCCTCGCTCGAAAACGCAAAGGCCGAGGCGGTGGCTGGGAGTACCACATTGACTTACTACCAGAGCCAGCTCGTAAAGCGTTAGAAGCTCGGTTCAACATTGAGCGTCTTAACGCAGACGTGCCTGTTGTGCGGGTTAAAGCGCCTGTGACTTTGGCGGATGCTGACGGCGCACAGCGTCGAGCTGCGGAAGCTCGTAAGCAGATCTTGCAGATGGTGGAGCAGCTGGTCATGCGCGGCATGGCTTATGACAAAGCCGTATGTGGGTTCACGGCTAAAGTGAAAGTGCTCCTGAACCAAGAGGTTCTAACGCCGGATGAGGAGCAGTTACTTCAGTTGGTGCGCACGGCCAAGGACAAAGGCACTGGGATCTCCCGCCGTGCCATTTACAACTGGCGCAAGGCATTTAAGGAAAGCGGCTTTGCGGGCTTGATCCCCGGCAAACGCAAACAAGATGCGCTGAATGCTGCCCGTTACGAGTGGGCTCCGGGCTTTCTGAAGTTCTATGCGGATCCACGTAAACCAACTGTGGCATTGGCACTAGATCAGTATCGCGCCAGTCTGGAAAATCCTGCACAGGCCCCAAGTTACGACCAGGTCAAACGCTATCTAACCAAGCTGAAGAAGGCCGACCCGATTGCTGCCTATAAAGGCCGCGAAGGTCTGCTGGCGCTTAAGGCCCGCAAAGTCTATGTGAGCCGGTCAACTGAAGGGTTGGAACCAACCGACATCTATACGGCTGACGGCAAGACCTTTGACGCTTTTGTCGCACACCCATTTTCCGGCAATCCGATCCGCCCTGAGATCACCAGCATTTTGGACGTAGTGACCCGCAAATGCGTTGGTTATTCCATCGGACTGAATGAGAAGGCCTACGATGTTTCTGAAGCCCTGCGCAATGCCAGCATGGCAAGCGGTGTTGCTGCGATTTTCTACGTAGATAACGGTAAGGGCTACAAAAACCTGCTGCTGGATGAAGCTGCAGTAGGCATGCTGAGCCGCCTTGGCACACACAAAGAACACAGCATAGCCTACAACTCGCAGGCTCGCGGTATTATTGAGCGGTTTAACGGATCAGTTTACACCCGCCTTGCCAAAACGCTGCCAAGCTATGCTGGTCGTGATCTGGACCGGGAAGCCGCGCTGAAGCTACACAAGAAAATCAAGAATGACCTTAAAGAAACCGGCGCATCCGAGTTACTCATCAGCTGGAACGAGTTCCTCAAAATTTTTGATGGAGCTTTGCAATACTACAATGATCGACCTCATTCTGCGCTGCCACAGGTGCGTGGAAGTATCACCGGCAACACTCGCCATATGTCTCCCAATGAATATTGGGCTCAATTTGAATCTCACGGTTTCAAGGCCGTCACTCTTGCCAAGGAAGACAGTGACGACCTGTCTCGACCGGCAGTTCGCCGCAAGGTTTCACGCGGCCTCGTAACAATTGAAAAGAACCGCTACTTCGCGCTGGAGCTTGAACGTTATGACCGCCAGGAAGTCATGGTTTGTTATGACATGCTGGATGCAAGCCAGGTGTGGGTGCGCGAGCTTGATTATGTGGACGGCATTGAAACTCCGGGTGCGCTGATCTGCACTGCCAAGTTTGAAGGCAACAGCCAAGCTTACTTCCCCAAACCGGTTATCGAAAGCGCCCGCGAGAAAAAGGCGAAGACAGCGGCCAAACGGCTGGAAGACAAGCTGCGCCGTGTCGAGCAAGAGCAGCGTCCGGGCTATCTCGTGGAGCATTCTGGCGAGCAGCCTATGGAAGTGTTTGCTTCGGCCCCCGGCTTTGAAGAGCGCGACGACGATCTTGTTTCAGTCGTGATGAAGTCGGCTCAGCCCGATACCAACGTGGTTCACATGGCGGAACCAATTGAAGTTCAAGAACCGAAATCTCAACCCACAACCAAATCCGGCAGGCCAGTATTTAAGTCCAAGGAAGAGCTTGCCGTTTGGGTCCTGGATAATCCTGAAAAAATGACCGATCTGGACAAAAAAATCCTGTCGGACTGTGTGACCAACAGGACTTATCTGGACCTCTTTGAAGCGCTTGGTATCGATACGGAGAGCCTTCGAACTCTCCTCCGTGCCGCTGCCTGACGCCCCTATAAACGCACTTAAGGAACTAACAGATGCGGAATGACTTTGTAAAGACCTCCAACGTGCAGCGCTTTTTTAACGCGTTGACTGCCCTGAATGAGCGGGGTGCACAAGAGGCTTGTCTGGTAGTCGTGGACGGACTGCCGGGACTTGGCAAAACAACCACCTTAAGAAACTGGGTGGGCAAGACTGGCTCGATTTACCTGCGGGCCAAGAAAGAATGGACGCCAAGCTGGTTTATGAATGAGCTTCTGGAAGCCTTGCGGGTGCACCCACCTCATGCATTCCAGAAAAAGTACCGCAAAGCTCTTGAGGAATTGGCTGGACGACAAGCTTCTGCAGGCATTGAGAATAAGGCCTTTGGGCTGGTGATTGATGAGGCGGACCACGTCTCCGGCAAATCAGCCATATTGGAGACCATCCGCGATATCTCCGACATGATTGAGCTGCCAGTCATTTTGGTGGGCATGGGCAAAGTGAATGATAACCTGACGCGCTTTCCGCAGGTTGCCTCCCGTGTTTCCCAAAAAGTTCGTTTTGAGAAATGCTCTGAAGAAGATGTGCGGGCTCTGATCGACGGGCGCTGTGAAGTGCCCGTGGCTGATGACCTGCTTAAGTTTATCCGTAAGGTATCCGGTGGGTTTAACCGCGAAATTTTAGAGGCTATTGCCAATATTGAGCGTCATGGATTGCTTAACCCTCCCGGTGAAGGCGGGCTGACAATGGCAGACATGGCCGGGGTGATCATCATCAATGACCGCTCCTCCAACCATCCAATCACGGTGCCGGAGGTGCTGGCATGACGCTTCCTGGCGAAATCCCAACAACCTTGCTTTACAGCCTTGGAGATGGCGCTTGCCGGACCATGGATGAGCTGGACGCGCAGTTGGACCTGTCTCGCAGGCAGATCTCGAAAGGAGCAACTAAGCTGATCTTTCGCGGCTTGGCTGAGCGTGTGGAGGCCGGGTGCTACCAGCTCACAGAAGCAGGAACATGCGCGGTGAAAGGCAATGTGACTTTGACCAGCGGGCCGATCATGCCTGACAGAGGCAAGAGCAGAGCGCCACAACGCAGCACCTTGCGTCAGCGGGCTTGGAACATCATGCGTATGGGAGAGGCTTTTACTGTTCCCGATTTACTAATGGCAGCCCAAAAAGGCACAGAGAAAACGGCGGATAACAACCTGCACCGCTATATCAATGCTCTGGGCAGGCTTGGCTACCTACTCGAAATGCCGCGCCGTGCGGCTGGAACAAAGCTCACCTCCAACGGATTTAAGCGGTGGCGTCTTCTCAAAGATACTGGCCCAGTTGCACCGGTGTGGCGTCCGCAATCAAAGACGCTGTTTGACCATAACCTGGGCAATTCCGGGGAGGTCGTATCATGCAAATAGATGTACGCGGCCTCCTTGAAGAACAGGTGGCAACACTTGGAAGCAGACAAGCTGTTGCAGATGCTTTGGGCGTATCACGTACGGCAGTCAGTCTTTATCTGGCGGGAAAACTTGAGGCCAATGGTGGACGGGTAGACCGCTTTGAAAGCCGTGCCATTGAACGGTTTTGTGACCGCGTGCTGTGCCCATACCTTGGGTCAGACATTAGCCGGGAAAGCTGTCAGAGCAACTGTGATCGCGCCATACCAACCAGTGACCCGGCAGCCCTGCGCCATTGGGCAGCCTGTCAGCGCTGTTCCCTGAACGCCTCCCGAACAGGTCAGGAAACAGCATGCTAAGCGGCCTCCTGAAAGAGCTGCGCGTTCTGTTTCTGGCCTCACGTTGCAATGAGGTTATGGAGCCTAAAGCTCATGAGCTATTTGCCCAATCCCTGCTAACGGGAACCGAACTGGCTGAGCATTTGGAACGCCTTGCAAAAAGCAAGGTGACACCTCTGGAAGCCTCCCATTTTAACGACCCCAAAATTGCTGTGTTCCCAACCCTGAGCCGGAACACAAAATGTATTCAAAAAGGAATTGACCATGACACATGAAACAACAGCACGCCTTGACCCTGCCCAGTACTGGGAAGATCCGAAGGGAGGCATGATCCCGGTTTGCGCGATCAAACCCGAGCATCAGGAAGAAGACGCACTTGTTAAGAACGTTGTAGCCAAAGCCCGTGAGCTGCACAGCTTGCTGGGAACATTTAAAACCCACAGCATGGGAGAGGTTCAAGCGTTTCGCGAACTGATTGCCGAAAAGTATGGCGCTCAAAAAGGCGGCAAGAAAGGCAATATGACCTTGCGCAGTTTTGACGGCAAGCTGGAGCTACAAATTGCAATCTCTGAAAGCATCAGCTTTGGACCAGAGCTGGAAGCCGCCAAGGCACTGATTGACAGCTGTATTCATAAGTGGAGTGAGGGAGCGAATGCCAACCTTCAGGTGCTGGTAGATGATGCTTTCCAGGTCGATAAAGAGGGGCAAATCTCAACAGGGCGTGTCCTCGGCTTGCGCCGTCATTCCATTGAGGACAATGAATGGCTAAAGGCCATGGACGCAATCTCTGATGCGGTGCGGGTGACTGGCTCAAAAACCTACCTTCGCCTTTATGAGCGCAACCCTGCAACTGGGCAGCGCACCCCAATTTCTCTTGATCTGGCTGCTGTCTAGGAGACCATCATGAGTAATCAGCAAATGGGATACGACCTGCGCCGTGAGCATGAGCGCTTCAATATCATCAAAGGGTACTGGAACCGTCGCGGGCATCAGGTTGCTGGAACTGTCAGTGTCAACCACGAGGACGGTCCAACTCCGATTTACACCACAACAACTGATATGATGAATGGATGCCCTGTAGGGCATTCGGCCAATCGTCGGGAATGCTAGGCATGACAGATACAAACAAGATTACAGAGCGTATCCGCAAGCTTATGGAAATGACGGTAGGCAACGGTTGCTCGGAAGCAGAGGCGTTGTCAGCTGCTCAAAAAGCAGCAGCCTTGATGCGTGAGTACAACCTTACTATCGACACAGTGGAAATATCGGAAAAACGCACTTCATCCAAAACCAGAGGGTACGGAGTTATCGATGATCTCTGGCCGGTGATTGCCAAATGCACAAACACAAGCTGTATAATCGAGACAGTCGGCGGGCTAATTTGGGTCAAATATATTGGGAAAGCACCTGGTCCAGAGATTGCGTGCTACCTTCGGGAAGTGTGCGAAAGAGCTGTAAAACGAGAGGTGAAAATCTTTCATAAATCAGAAAGGTATCGGCGCGCCCGAAGCAGACGTTCTCGTCGCAGGCTTTCCCATGACTTCACCCTGGCTCTTTGCTTTTCGTTAGCGCAAAAGCTTAAAATCCTGTTTTCGGACCAGATGTGCTCAGAAGAACGAGAGCGGGCGATTAAAGTGTCCGAAGAACGCTTGAAGCCTAAGAAACTCAAGTCTCGTGAACGCAGTTACTCTAGCGAAATTGCATTTCAAGAGGGGGTGAGCGCGGCTGACGACATCAATCTCGCTCACGCAGTAAATAACGGACAAGCCCCACGGCTTATTGGGGGTAACGCATGAGCCGGTATCTTGCACAAATTCATATTGCGAAGAAGGATCTGGCGCTGGATGAGGACAGCTATCGGGCTGTCTTGAAACGGGTCGCCGGAAAGAGCAGCGCCAAGGATCTGAGCGAAGCACAGCGCTTGCGTGTGGTTACCGAGTTCAAGCGTCTTGGCTGGGAACCTAAAAAACAGGGTGGCGCGTTCCGCCCTGCCTCCAGCAAGGGCTATGTGCGTAAGCTATACGCATTGGCTAAAAATCTGGATGACCTAGGCTATTGGGAAGCGCCTTACAAGGAGGCTCTGCGGAGCTTTGTCAAAAACCGCAGTGATGTGGATGATCCCGAGTGGCTGACCTATGATCAGGCCACTCCTTTGATTGAAGCTCTGAAAGAGATTGAAGGGAGGTTGTTGGGATGAATACGTCAACAAGGATTTTTTGCATACTGAATAGAATTACCTGCCAATGCAGCCTGATGATCCCAGAAAGTTACTACAACAAACGCGCTATCAGGTTTTCCATTACCTTTCAGCGTTTTGCAAACGTAGCTTTGAATAGAGTTCCAATCAGAACCGTCATTTTCTACAAAAATCCAGAGACTAATTTTCTGCTCCCAACTCACCTCCTTGAACTTATTAAAGGAACTAAGGGCTTCAGCAGATTTTTCCTGCCACGGCTCAAGTTCTGTTTCCGCCTGCACTCCGGAGGCAAACAGCAGGGCGGCGAGGCTCAGCACAAATCTCATAGTAAATACCTTTTAAAACAATCAGGTTTGATGCGGGCATTCAATCAGTCTGGCAGCGGATACGCAACCTTCAGAGGTGGTCATGCCTGAGTTTCACCCAGTTACTGACCACGCGGTACTGCGTTACATGGAGCGGGTTTTAGAGATTGATGTGGGTGCTGTTCGCGACCTGATCAGACGCGAAACCGAAACAGCTTTACTGGCCGGTGCTGTGGGGCTTCGCAGTGATGCAATCCGATATGTATTTGCTGACGGCAAAGTCGTTACAATTATGCCCTCTGGTCGGCCTGGAGGGCGTCATGGTTGAAGCAAAACACCTGACTGAAGATATGCGTGATATCTATGACATCTGCGGCAAAGAGGTGGTTGAGGAGCTTTTAAGCAAACTTCCGGGCGTAGAGGTGAAGATCCCGCTCAAATGGAGTCAGAGCAATCCATTGGCGCTTATTGACCGTGTCTTTGCGGATTTGCTGATTGCGGAATTACCGGGCAACAAGATCTATATCCCAACCCATGTGGGCCGGGGGGAGACCAGAGAAGCAGCGTTAAAAATGCGCAAAGATGGCATGACAACACTCGCAATTGGTTTGGAACTTGGCGTTTCCGAGCGCTATGCCCGTACCCTGGTTTCGGGCAAGAAACTGCCCAGGCGCAAACCGGTTGATCCACGTCAGATCGACCTGGAGGATTTGCTCAAAGAGCAACCGCCGTAACTTACCCCTTGCGGAACTGCTTCCGTCGCACGAGATCCCAAAATATATGAGGCTCGCCCCAGTGATTGTTAGCTGAGGCGGGCCTCATGTCTTTTATAGTAGAAAAATTGCGCCGTGCACGCGGCACTCAAACCTCCGCAGAACCGCTGCTCAAGCAGGAAGCTGCTCGACTTGGCTGCGAGATGGCAGTCTTGCAGGCTGTTTTGGAAGTGGAAAGCAAGGGAGCCCCTTTTGATGATCAGGGCCGCCTGATCCTGCTTCCAGAAAAGCACGTATTTTACCGCGAACTACCTAAGTCCAAGCGACTTAAGGCCGTCACTCTCGGCCTTGCTGCCAAGCGTTGGAAGAAAAAGAATTACAAAGGGCTTGGAGGCTCTGGCTCAAATCGCCGCTGGGACCGCTTGAGAAAGATGGCAAAGCTTGATGAGACGGCAGCTTTGAAAGCTTGCTCTTACGGCCTTGCTCAGATCATGGGTTTCAACTTTTCCATGTGCGGTTTTGACAGCGTGCAGGATTTTGTTCTTGCTCTTGCTGCAAACGGCGAAAACCAGATTAAGGCCTTTGTCTCTTTTTTGGAAACGTCTGGTCTGCGCGAAGAATTACAAGCCAAAGACTGGCGGGCCATTGCCCGAATTTATAACGGCAAAGGTCAGGTGGACTATTATGCTGCTTTGCTTGCTGAAGCCTACGCCCGCATTGCTGGTACGACTTACAACTTTGCGACCGGCTCCTCGGGCGCTTCGCAGGCCTCCTCCTCTGAGACTATCTTAAGCCTTGGCTCTTCCGGCTACCGGGTCAAAGCCTTGCAGGAGCGTCTGGCAACAATTGGGTTTCCACTGCGCCCAGATGGTGATTTTGGTCCAGCCACACGGCGGGCTGTGGTGGCGTTTCAGGTGGAGCACGGCCTGAAGCCAGACGGGAAAGTTGGAGGCAACACTGAAACTGCTCTTGAGCAGGCCGTGCCTCTGGCTCAGCGGCACGATGAGGCCCGCGCAGATCTGACCGTTAGTGACTTGCGGGCGGCGGGCTCACAAACCGTTAAAAAAGCAGATGACTTGACGCGTGTTGCAAAGGTTCTGGTCGGAACCAGTGTCGGCGCGGGTGCACTTGGAGAGACCTCTCAAGGATTGTTGGATCAGCTTGGCACGGGCGCTGAACAGCTCAGCCAGCTTCGTCACCAGCTTGCCCCGCTGATGGAGCTTGCCTCCGATAACAAGTGGCTCCTGATTGCCGGAGTTGGGCTGGGGATTTGGTATCTGGCGCGAAACATCAAGCAGCGCCGCCTTGAAGATGCACAAAGCTGGAGGCACGCAGGATGAGGTTCCTTCTGTCTATTGCGGCCAAAGGATTGAGTTGGCTCAGTGGTGGTGCTCTTGATCGGGTTTTGAGCCATCTGGAAAAACGCGCTGATAGTGACAACGAGCGCGAGCGTATCAGCGCAGGCCTTGCTGCTGAAGAGCTGAAAGCTGAGCTGGAAAGCCGCCGTGCCGCCCGTGACATTGTGCTGGCCGAGCAAGGCTGGTGGGTAACAGCCATGATCCGGCCTGCTTTTGCCTGGCCGATTGTGATTCATTCCGGCGCAATTGTAGCGGACAGTCTGTTTCACTTTGAGTGGAATGTGGCCGCATTGCCAGATCCTCTTGGTACGTGGGCTGGCTGGATCGTCGGCGCGTACTTCCTCACCCGTCCTTTTGAAAAAGCCATTCGCGGCGCATCTACCCGGAGGGTCCGGTAATGTCTGAGCAGATTGCAAAGGAACTGGGAGAAATCAAAGGTCTCCTTCAGGGCATCGATAAGAAGGTCGATGGGCTGGAAGTCCGTCAGGAAAAACAGGATGAGCGGTTACGCGCCGTTGAACGTAAAGCCATGGTGAACAGCACTGTGGTCGCATCGGTGGTTTCTGTTGGTGTTGCCTTTATCAAGCAGAAAGTCGGGGCCTGAATGAGTAAGAAACCGTCCAAGGCAGATCAAAAGCGACTGGCGCGGCGACTGTTTGTTCTCGACCGGCAAGCAATCCCGACCGTGGCGGTTTCTATTGGCGTGTCTGAAAGCACCCTACGGCGGTGGAAGAAGGATGCGGCAACGAGTGGTGACAACTGGGATGCAGCCCGCTCTGCCAACGCTCTTGCAGGCGAAGGGCTGGAGGCCGTGGTGGCAACCGTGGTTGAAGACTTTGTCTCCATGTTCCAGGCAACCATCGAGCAGATCAAAGTCTCTGAAACCATTGAGCCACCTGAAAAAGTGAAGCTGATGGCGTCCCTGTCTGATGCCTTCAACAAGATGGTGGCCTCTGCCGGACGGGTTGCGCCCAAACTCTCAGAACTTGGAGTGGCGCAAGATGTGCTGCAGCGCTTTGCTGAGTTCATCCGTAAACATCACCCTGACCATGCGCAGACCTTTTTAGAAGTGCTGGAGCCGTTTGGCGAGTATCTGGCAGAGGTCTACGGATGAGACAGCCTAAAAAGCTTTCCGGGAAGGACTTTAAGAAAGAACTGGCCGAGCTTGCAGAAAGCCTGCGCCTGCAAATTGAGCTTGCGGTTGATGCCTTTCCTATTGACGAGACCGCACGGCAAGAGCGTATCAAGGCGGTGGCTGATCCGGCCACGGGGTACCGCTATTTTGCCGAAACCTATTTTCCCCATTACCTGACCAGCCCGCCGAGCAAGCTGCATCTGGATCTTTATCAAAACTTGCCGCTGATCGTTACAACTGAAAAGGGCGAGCGTGAGCTGATCACTGCCCCACGCGGCTCTGCCAAGTCCACCCATGTATCGCTGATCTTCCCGCTGTGGTGCATTGTGCGTGGGCTCAAGCATTACATCATGCTGATCATGGACGCCTTTGAACAGGCTGCTGTCATGGTGGAAGCCTTGAAAGCGGAGTTAGAGAGCAACCCGCGCCTTGCCTATGACTTTCCCAAGGTTGTCGGTCAGGGCCGCACATGGCGTGAAGGTGATCTGATCACCCGAAACAATATCAAGGTGGAAGGCTTTGGCACCGGCAAGAAGCTACGCGGTCGCCGTCATGGTCCCCATCGTCCGGATCTGGTGATCCTGGACGACATTGAAAACGATGAAAACGTTGAAAGCCCTAAGCAAAGGCAGAAGCTTGAGAACTGGGTTGAGAAGGCTGTTCTGAAACTGGGCTCCACCGATGGACGTATGGACGTGCTTTATGCGGGAACGGTGTTGCACTTTGATGCGGTGATCGTGCGGGTTTCTAAAAAGCCGCGCTGGCGGGTTGCAGAATACCAGGCCCTTCTCAAATGGCCGGACCGCATGGATCTATGGGACAAGTGGGAAGAGATCTATCTCAATGACGGCGAGCCCGCCGCAGATGCGTTTTATGCTGCACAGCGTGAGGAGATGAACAAGGGCGCGGTGCTCAACTGGCCGGAACTACATCCTCTTGACTTCCTGATGAAAGAGCGGGCCGGATCACACTCCGCCTTTGAAAGCGAATACCAGAATAAGCCGATGAGTGAGGACAATCCGTTCCGTGCTCTGACCTACTATGTACAGATCAAACGTGATTGGCTGCACTTTGGCGCGATTGATCCTTCCCTGGGCAAGCACAACAAGAACCGCGACCCAAGCGCGATCCTGATTGGTGGATTTGATCAAGAGACACAGACGCTGGACGTGGTGGAAGCCTCCATCCGCAAGCGCCTTCCTGATGTAATCATTGAGGACGCCATTGCCTTACAGCGTATCTACGGTTGTCAGGGCTGGTTTGTGGAGACCGTTCAGTTCCAGGAACTCTTGCGCACAGACCTAATGAAGGCAGCAGCCAAGGCGGGTCTTGCCATGCCGTGTTTTGCGGTCACGCCCATTGCAGATAAGAACCTGCGCATTGAGCGTTTGCAGCCGCCCGCAGCAGCTGGTCTGATCCGCTTTAACAAAGCCCATCAGACCCTGATTGACCAGCTTCAGCAATGGCCGAACGCTGCTCATGATGACGGCCCGGATTGTCTCGAGATGCTGTGGACTCAGACCCTTTCCATGGCCTTTACCACCTTGAATGCGAGCACCATTAAGACTGCGCCGCTTGCCTCATCCAGCCCGCTTGAAGGATTTCGCCTATGAGTAAAAAAACGAAAAAGAACAAGGCTTCCGGTAAAGCTGAAAGCAATCTTGCACAGCAGGCAGTTCCGGCCAGTGTTCCAGCCAAGGGCGGGCAACTGATTGCGACCGCGCAAAACGATATTACGATCGAGAACTACTCCGATATCTTAAAGCCGCAAGACCCGACCCTTGAAGCCAAGGGCGAGAAAAAAGGCCTCAAGCTTTATGATGAAGTTTTGCAGGATGCACGGGCGCGCACGGCGCTGTCCAAACGTATATCCAAGGTCACACGGCGGGAATGGCAGGTGGAGCCTGCAAGTGATGAGGCAATTGATATCACTGCTGCTGAAGGCGTGAAAGCTATCCTGAAAGTCTTGCCCTTTGATGCGATCTGCAAAGCTCTTCTCAAAGCGATCCTCAAGGGTTTTGCCGTTGGTGAGATTGTGTGGTTCCGCAATGCGGAGGGCCTGATTGCTCCGCTCAAAATTAAAGACCACAACCCGAGCCGGTTTACATTTGATGCGGACTGGCGCCTCCGGCTGCTGACCGTTGACAACCGGGAGGAAGGTGAAGAACTGCCAGAGCGCAAGTTCATCGTGCACCGCTTTGATGCCAATGCAAACAATCCGTTTGGCCACGGGCTTGGGTCGGTGTTGTTCTGGCATGTCTTGTTCAAGCGTGAAGGTGTCGCCTTCTGGATGAAGTTTATGGACAAGTTCGCAAGTCCAATCCCATTTGGTAAATACGCACACAGAACCTCCAAGCAAGAACAAGACAAACTGCTTGGCGTGCTTCGCCAGATGGTCAGCCAAGGCGCATTGGTCGCGCCCATCGGGACTGAGGTAGACTTTCTGGAAGCCACTCGTTCTGGGGAGGCCGGATATGAATCCTGGTGCCGCTACTGGGATGAGCAGACAGCGGAAGTGGTGTTAGGTTCAACCCTTGCTACAGGTGCAAAGGGTCAGGGGTCTCGCGCTGCCAGTCAGACCCATGCCGATGAAACCGATGGCATTGTTGATGATGACAGTGACCAGCTGTGTGAAACGCTCAACTCAACACTGATTACATGGATCAGCGAACTCAACTGGCCTACTGCCAACCCTCCTAAGGTCTGGAGGCCACGGCCACGCAATCAAAGCGATGAAGCTGATGTTGAGCGCAAAGTGCGCTGGGTGCAACAATCTGCACTGCGGATATTGGAAGCAACCCGCCTGCAAGGCTATGAGCCCAAAGACGTTGACCAATGGCTGGGCGATGTTTTGGGGACGGAAGTTGTCGAATATAAGCTCCCCCAAACGGCGGATGGTCCAATCGCGAAAGGCGGCAGCAAGCAAGAAAGCGCCGACTTTGCTACAGGTGAAACAAGTCCCGTTGATCACCTGACCCGGCAACTGGAAGAACTGGCCGGACCTGCTATCCATAACTGGACTGATGGCATCAAAGACAAACTGGACGGGGCAGAGAACTACCAAGAAGCCTCTGAGGCTCTGCTGGAGGCTTATGCAGAGCTTGAGGTGGACCCGCTTGGTAATCTCATGGGTGATGCTATTGCACTTTCTGAGGCCACGGGCCGTCTTGAAGTAATTGAAGAAACCGGGATCTCCCCATCTGGCGCAAAGTCTGGCAACTCAAAAAAAAACTAAAAAATCAGACTAACGACAGCACTGAGTTTGCGGATCCCTTTGAGGAGGCACTGGAGTTCCACCGCCAAAAGGTGCGCCTTCCAACAAAGGCCTGGACAGAGGTGCTTCATCAAGGCCACGACCGGGCCTTTGTCGTTGCAGGCGCAACAAAAGATGCGCTGCTGGAAGATTTTCAAAAGGCCATTGATGACGCTATTGCCAAGGGCAAGCCCTTTAAAGGTTGGCTGGATAAAGACGATACTTATCATCCCGGTTTTCTGGATGAGTTTGATAAGATCATTAAACGCCACGGCTGGGATCACAACGGCGAGCGATTGTGGCGGGCACGGGTGATCTATGACACTAACCTGCGCAGTGCTCATGCTGCAGGCCGCTATAAGCAGATGCAAGATCCGGCCACCCTTAAGGCCTTCCCGTACTGGCAGTATGTTCACGCCTATGAGCGCATTCCAAAGACAGCCCGTGTCTCTCACAAAGCATGGGATGGAATGGTGCTGCGGGCAGATGATCCGTGGTGGGATACCTACTACCCACCCAATGACTGGCTGTGTAGCTGTGGTGTGCGAACAATCTCCAAAGCCAAACTCAAACGTCTTGGCAAGGATGGCCCGGACACAGCGCCGACCGTCAAATACACAATCACTAAAGACCCAGCGACCGGTGAACTGATCAACTACCCCAAAGACGTTGGCATGGGCTGGGGCTATGCGCCAGGACAAAGCTGGTCGCAAGGCCTCGTGCCCAAAGAACTGCAAAAGCCGCTCAGACCCAAACCAAAGCTACCGGATCTGGTTCCTGATGAGGCTGGGCTCGTTAAGCCGATCCGCCCAAAACCAGTGCCGGAACCTAACCTGCCTGCACTTGATGAGATCGCTGAGCCTGTACCAGATCTGAAGCCATTGCCACCGGAACTTCCCGAAGAGGATTACGTGGAGGCGTTCTTAAAGCCGTTTGGCGCTGAACAGGGCAAGGCTAAGCTGGTGCGCGACAAAGCAGGCCATGTGCTTACCGTTTCTGATGACCTGTTTAAGAACGGAGCCGGTGCGTGGAAGGTGAAGAAGTTTGGCCGTGAGGTGTTTGTGGCCTATCTGGCTGCTAGCCTAACCGATCCCGACGAGATCTGGGTGGACTGGAGCGTCAATGAACTGGGGCAAGCCATCCTCGTGCGCCGATACTTGCGGTACTTTGAGGACGCAGCCGGCTTTGTCTCTTTCAGCTACACACGCAAAGGCTGGGAAGGCCAGACAGCATTTACTCCAACTCGTGGGCGTCAAGAAAAGCGGGATATCAAGTACCTTGAAAATCACCGTGCAGGCGCTCTGCTTTACAGAAGATCTGAGGAGAAAGAGTGATGGGTTGCTTAAGGCGGTCCACAACCGCGCTTTCGCTGATCTTTAAGATCCCACCTCAACGCCGGGGGGCATACATCAGCAAGCGCTGTCATCACTCTTTCCAAATATAAGCACAGAAGGCATTCAATTCAATGATTACCTTATCTCTGGATAGCAAGGGCTTTATAGCGGCCATTGAAGATGTGGCAGGCCGCGTGGAAGATACGGCCACCGTTCATGACATCATTGGCGAGGTGCTGCTGGATGAAACCAAGGAACGTATCCGGGAGGAAAAGGCCCCGGACGGCTCAAGCTGGCCTGCACTTCACCCCGTCACGCTGGACAACAGACGCTCTAAATCCGGCATACTGCGTGACACCGGAGAACTGTTCCGCTCAATTCATAAGAACAGCTCAGCGGCGAAAGCAGAAGTGGGCACCAATCTCAACCACCCCAAGGTCTGGGTGAACCAGTACGGTGCAACCATCCGCCCGCGCCGGGTACCGTTTCTGCTTATTCCGTATATGGGCGGCAAGCTTGCAGCCAAGCAGATCACCATTCCGGCACGGCCATACATTGGTATTGGGCGTGGTGATGAGGAGCTGGTGAAGGAAACGCTGGAAGGGTATTTGGAAGGGTATTTGGAAGAGTAGATAATTAACTTAGTTAGACTGCTGCAACTTTGCAGCAGTCTAACTATCGGGAGCTTGTTGGACATAATTTAATCCAACCTTTGGTGGGAAGAATTCAGGCCACTTGACCGCATTCACCTCATATCTCCGCGCCTGTATATTTCCATTGACTGTCACTTGAGAAGCGCACCTGTAGAGAATTCACACACGGACATTTCCGAGATAATCTTTTCGCTGTAACTAGCCAAGTTTTCGAAGAAAAAATGCTCTAGTTGATGAACTCTGTACTCGAATAATACGCGCTCGGTGCTTCTCTTATCACAACTTTAGATTTATAAGGCGCAAAGGAATCAACTGCATTTGAATTGAATACGATATGGCAACCTTTGAGTACCTCAGACTTTCACTCAGCATTCCCACTATCGGCGACTTAGTAGCCGCGCTTGGTCGTGAAGAGCCCGAGATTTCCAGACAAGACTATCTGAAAGAAACGTTCTCAAAACGGCGTGATTTCTTCCATAGAGGTACAAAATACACGTATGTACCCATTCACGTTGATTCCAGAGACAACAACTTTTTGTCTGGACTTATAGGTAAACCTGTCGTCGAAACAGTAAACTCAGGTCCCGATAGCCAGTTTGCGCTAACAAAATCAGAACATTATAAGGCCTCCTTTCTATGCGTTGACACAGCAGCAGACCAACAGGTCGTTGCATTTGAGAAACGCCAAGATGTTGGTTCAGCAAAACCAATTCTCTCATCGATGCTCGAGCAGGTTATTAGAGATAGGAAATCGTTCTCTTGGCATACCGACATTGCATTTATTTCGGATAGCAATGATTTTTGGGCAGCCGTTGAAGAATACAAAGGACAGATAACAGAGCTTAAGCTTGAGTTTTACCCACCGAATGGCTTACGTGGCATGGATGGCCTGCGCGCACTCAACAAAGTCATTGTGCAGGAAACCAACGGACAAAGTACCGAATACGCTGTAAAAAACAAAGACGGCGCACTCATTCCTGAGGGTGATTTCGTAACGGAGGCAATCGACTACATCTCCGAAGGCCCTGGGTCTGCGACCCTCAAAGCAGGAAAAAAGAAGGTTTACAATTCAAGCGACGCTAGAAAAATCAAACAAGTACCAGAATCACTAATGCCAAGACAAAGCGAACCAGCTAAGATCTTAGGGCTGCTTTCATTACTGCTTGGGGGGAAGAGGTGATTAAGTGGGGAGTTTTAATCGGTGTAGGGGTTATCCTGTCATGCATTGTTGTTAGTCGGGAGCACTGGCTGGCTGAGAATACCTTCTTGCTAGCATTTGTCAGTCATGAGCTCATTGCGTTGATGGCTGTTGTGCTTACTGTGACCCTAGCTAGCGTTGCAAACTTACATCTCGCGTTAAACCGAATGGTGAGAGAGAAATTCAAAGGCAACCCCAACATTCAAAACGCAGCCGATGAAGTAAAAAAAGAACTCCGGGACAACGCTTGGTATATTTTTTGGGGCTTTTCCATCACCATAGTCTTATTGTTTGTGAAGGGCCTGAATGAAGACAATTCAACTACAGTTGCGATTGTACATGCTTTGGCTTTGTGGATCTTAACCCTCTACATTTTATGCATGTACGATATTTATCAAGTTGTGTTTGGAGTAGTGGAACTTGATAGGGGAGCTACCGAAAATAATCCGGAAGACTACAGTAGCGATTCCGCTCAACCCTGATCATTAGCCTGCTTCACCTACCAGCCCTTATTAGCCAGTCGCTAAGTTCACCTCCGCCCACTCGCCATCATGGCGTAGCTGCCCACGCTGACCCAATCCTCATCAACAAGCGCCGCCAGTAGTTTCTTCTTCAGCTCGCCGTTGTTAAGTTGATGCGGATCATCCCAGCCGTGCTTCTTATCTATATTCGCCCGCATACGGGCTTGCATTTTGTGAGAGAACGCACTGACCGCCGTACTGATATGGGCGCTTTCATTGCTGCGGTGGAGCTGGTCATAGTAGCGCTCTTCTACCTGGTCGCTGATCTCGCCCATTTCATTTTCCAATCGTGTTTATGTCCGCGCCCGCTTTAAGGCGGCTGTGATGCCCTGACGGGCTTGGCTGCATCAACCACACCTGATTTCATAGCAAGGCCCGTTAGATGCCCGTTAGAAACCCGTCTGAGATGTATTTGACCGGTCGAGGAGCTACCCGGTCGCAGCCTGCTGGCGAATGCGCTGTTTACCTCTGTGATTTACCGCCACTTTAGGAGCGGCAATAAGCAAGGAGCTTCGGATGCAGTTCCGGCGCTCATATTAGTTCTACCTGCGAAACTGCCTTCAACTTGAGATTACTCGTTGGAGAGCGCCCAAATGCCGAAACACGACCAGCAGATCACAACCAAACAGATTGAAGTGTTTCGTCCAGGAACCTTTACCAGCATGGGCGGTACATCGTTTTCCATTACCGGAGACGAGCTGAGTGCTCTGGCCAAGCGGTATGATGCCAGCGCAAACCCGGTGCCGGTTGTGGTGGGGCACCCCAAAACCAACGATCCGGCCTATGGCTGGGTCCAGAGCTTTTCCTATGATGAGGCTTCAGAGCGCTTGATTGCTGAGGTCGGCGAACTCGACCCGGACTTCAGCGAGGCCGTAGAAACAGGCCGCTACAAGAAAATCTCCATGAGCTTCTTTCAACCAGGTGCCGCCAGCAATCCGGCTGGAGATGAGCTTTACCCGCGCCATGTGGGTTTTCTGGGCGGTGCCGCACCTGCTGTCTCCGGTCTCAAGCCTGTTGAGTTTGCTGGCGGCGATGACGGCACGCTCACAATCGAATTTGGAGACCGCACTTTTAAAGACGTGGCCAGCGTATTTCGCCGTATCCGTGATTTTTTCATTGAGGAGCACGGCCTGGAGACCGCCGACAGAGTGATCTCAGACTGGGAGATCAGCTGGATAGATGATGCCGGAACCGCGCCTGAGCCAGTCTCCGACGATTTTTCAACCCCTCCAGTAAAGGATGATCCGGTGCCCAATCCAAAGACACCCAAAACACCACAGAGCGCTGAGTTTGCCGCTCGTGAAGCGACCCTGCAAGCCCGCGAAGATGAGCTGAACAAGCGTGAGAGCGAGGCCCGCCATAAAGAGCACGAAGACTTTGCAGAAGGCCTTATCAATGAAGGCCGCTTGGCATCCAGCTACAAACCCCGTGTGGTGGCGCTGCTTGATGGTCTGGCGGGGAGCGATGCGGGCTCAGTAGATTTTGCCGATGGTGAGACCACCAAAACGCAAGACTTGCTGGATCTGACCAAAGGCCTTTTCAAAGCCCAGCCCAAGATTGTTGAGTTTGGCGAGACGGATCTTGGCGAGACGCCCGCTGATGGCACGGCTGACACCGAGACCATTGCTCGTGAGGCTGTTGAATTTCAAGCAGGTCAACGAGAAGCCGGGATCGAGGTCTCCACCAGTGACGCTGTCTTGCATGTGCGCAAGAAGCACGGTTTTTCGACTTAGCCCGCTCTAATCCGCTTCCTCATTTCAATTTAATTGGAGATTTCAGATGCAGCAATTCGGGCTCATCAAAAACTACACCAGTCAGGGCGTTGCGGATCAGTACTGCCTGATTGCGCCAGGTACCAAGGACGGCCACGTCAAACAAGCCACTGTAGGGGACAAGATCCTCGGGGTCTCTGGCGTACGCGGGGCAAAGGATAAAGCTCGTCTTGATGTTTATCACGATGGCATTCGGGCTGTGACGTTTGGCGGCGATGTGGTCTTCGGCGATCCGCTGACCTCAGATGCGCAAGGTCGTGCCGTTAAGGCTGATCCAGCAGATGGAGAAACCGTTCCCATTGCTGGTCACGCCATGTGTTCAGCCAAATCTGGCGTGGTGGCCGATATGCACGTGCTGCCCGGTTACATCACCGGCTAAGCCTCCAGCTCATTTCCCTCGTATTGATCTATTTTAAGGATGCCCTTCCATGTCAGCCACTGACCAATTTACCGAAAGCGCGGTGATGACGGCCATCGCCATTGCTTATAAGAACCCGGACTACACTTTGATTGGTGACGAGGTGCTGCCGCGTGTCCCAACCTCCCGCTCTTTCAAATACAAAGAGTATGGCGAGGGCGAGGACTTTTCTCTCCCTGATACCCGTGTTGGGCGTCGCTCTGCTCCTAATCAGGTTGAAATTGGCGGCACAGAAAAAGATGCCTCGGTTGATGCCTTTGGCATTGATGTGCCGCTTGACAATGTGACCATTGAAGAAGCCAAGCGCAATAAATGGAACCCGGAGAACCGGGCAACAGAACGCGCCACAGATATCGTTATGCTTGACCGGGAGGTGCGCTGTGCCAACCTGGTTAAAGACCCGGCGAACTATCACCCCGACCATGTGGAAGCTTTGTCAGGCTCAGACCTGTTTAATGACCCTGACAGTGACCCGATCTCTCTCATTGAAGATATGATGTCAACGTGCTGGCAAAAGCCAAACCAGCTGGCATTTGGTCATGTGTCCTGGCGGGCATTTCGCAAACACTCCAAAGTCGTGAAAGCAATACATGGCAATTCGGGCGATCAGGGTCGCGCGACCAAAGAGCAAGTTGCTGAGCTTTTGGAAGTAAAACGGATTTTGGTCGGTGAAAGCCGCGTCAACATCAAGCGGCCTGGTGAAAACCCGGTTCTTGCTCGTGTGTGGGACAATATCGTGGCCGGGCAATTCATCAACCGGGCAGCGGACAGCAGCGGCGGGTTGACCTTCGGCTTTACCGCCCAGTTTGGCAAAAAGGTGGCAGGTACTTTGCCTGCCAATATGGGCCTGCGCGGCGGTAAGCTGGTGCGCTCTGGCGAGGAAGTCAAAGAGATCATTGTCGCCAAACGAGCCGGGTTCTTAATTCAAAACGCAGCGGCTGCTTAAAGCACCTGCATCTGTGTGGGGCTGATATGCGGCCCCATTCTTCTCCATTTCAATTGTAACAATCGGGAGTAACCAAGATGGACCCTGAGACAAACACCTATCCGGTGCTGGCAGCACTGCGCCACAACGGCACCCGCTATGAACCGGGCGACACCGTCGATATGACAGAAGCACAGGCCGAGACCTTGCAAGCCCTTGGCATTCTTAGTGAGGCCGAAGCACCAGACCCGGCTGCCATTGAAGTATCCACTGACGAGCGCAAGGCAGCAATCCTTGAGGCCATCTCCAGACTTACATCCGAGGCCGACTTCACCAAGGACGGCACGCCAAAGGTGAAGGCCGTGGAGCTTCTCACCAAATTTGATGTGTCAGCAGATGAGATTAAAGCCATTCATGCCGACTTGCAGGCCAAAGCGCCCGCAAACGGCGAACAGGCTTAAGCAGGAGCGTTAGAGCCATGACAAAGCTGCGCTTCCTAACGGTGGATGAGTTCATCTTAAGGCATGAAGAAAGCAACTTGCTTGCTGTTGCCGGGATTGGCGGACCGAACTCTGCGGGTGGCCGACATATCGACCGCCCTCGTGTGGAAGCGCAGCTTGGCCGGGCTGAAGCTATGGCGGGCGGTTATCTTTATGGCCGCTTTGCTGCCCTGAAGACCATTGAACCCGTTGATGCTCCCGAAGCCTTAAAGGGCGTTGTCTCTGACCTTGGTATTTATTACCTGCGCGAGCGGCATCATCACTCCAACGCGGTCGAAGAAGAAACACGCAACCGTTACCGGGACTGTTTGTCCTGGCTAAAGGATGTTCAAGCAGGCCGGGTGGATCTGGGACTTGAAGTGAGCGGAGGCAATGAACCGGCAACCGGTGGCATCTCAGCCTCTTTTGACGAAGGCCGCGCAGGCAGTGTTTTGGAGGGGTATCAATGAATCAGATTGAAAACCTTCAGGACCAGATTGTCGAGCGCCTCAAACTCTATCTGCCTTCCATTGCTTATGTGGGCGGGTTTCCCTCCAAGCCGGAGGAATTTGACCTTGCCAACTTCCAGATGTCGGCTTTGGTCCACTATTCCGGGGCACGATACGCCAGCGACAACAACCTGAACCACACCACACAATCGCGGGCCATGCGCTTTGCAATCGCGCTGAGCCTGACCTCTCTGGTGGGAGAGCATGGAGCCTATACAGCGTTAGAGCGCTGCCGGACCGCTTTGCAGAATTTCCCATTAGTCGGGGCAAGCGCTCTCATGCTTGAGCGTGAGGATCTGGTGGAGCACACCCCAAACATGTGGCGCTGGCAAATGGAGGTGAGTTGTCAGGCACGCAGTATCTCTGACCATCAGGGACCGCGTCGTCCGGTTCTACCCATTTCACGACAATCTCAATCACAATAGGAGGACCAGAGCCATGAGTGCAACAGGCACGGCTCCCGCGCATTTCTGCGATTACGCTTATAGCGGCCCGGTGCAATCGGTTCAGCTGAAAGCAAAAAACACTGCCGGAGAACATGTTGTGTTCTTTGAGGGCATGTTCTCTCCCGGTAAAACTTACACGCTGCCATCAAACCACCCAACAATTGCAGCGTGGGTCTGCGGCGGCATCCTGACAAAACTTGCGGAGGCGTCCAATGGCTGAGCGTATTTTTGGACCTGAGATTGTTGATGCCAATGAAGATGGTGTCCTGGTTCGTGAGCTGAAGGCGGCGACTGCTTTTCTGGTTGGCACTGCTCCCATTCACGAAGTGCATGACGCTCCCGAGAAGCAGGCCAAGTACATCAACAAGCCTATTATCATTCGGCGTGAGAAGGATATTGCCAAGCATTTCGGCCCGTTTCGCGATGGCTATACGCTGCCGCAAAAACTGCGGGCCATGTTCAAGCAGTCCCAAACACGCGGTATCGGCACCATTTGCGTGGTCAATGTGTTTGATCCGACTACCCATAAAGATGAGGCAGGCAAGCCCGACTCAAGCAAGGTTGGTGCACTGGATATCATTGGTGCCTTTGATGCCATGGGCAATCCAAGCGGATTGAAGCTGGCTTATTCCTGTTATCAGCGTTTTGGCTGGTTCCCGAAGAACATTGGGGCTCCCGGCTTTGACGGTCTAACGGGTGTACGCGCTGAGATGGCGGCAATTTGTGCACGCATTCGCGCCCGCTGTTATTGGGATGCGCCTTTTGGAGCAACCTTACAGCAGCTTGTGGAAGCACGCGGGCCGAGTGGGTCGTTTGATTTCCAGACCAACGACACCCGCGTCAACCTGTGTTGGCCAATGATGGAAACGGTCAACCTGGATGATACCTCCGCTCAAGCAGGGGAAGTCATCGCAGACCATTACTCCGCCTATCTGATGGGCATCGTGCTCATGAGTGTGATGGAGTACGGCTATCACCACAGCCCGTCCAATCGGCCCGTCAAAGGTATTGAAGGCGCTGCACAGGAGGTGCTTTATGTACCCGGTGACGGCACCAGCGATACGCAGGTCACCCGTTCTAACGGGATTATCTCCGTTGAAGAACGCTTTGGTAAAGGCCCGCATACCTCTGGTAACCGCAATGCTGGCTATCCCACCAAGACTTCCATGCTGACCTTCTTCCACGCCCAGTACACGCAAGACGTCCTGGACGAAGCGGTTCTGCATTTCCTTGATGAGAAAAAGGATCGCGTGGGCTCTCTGCCCCGTATTGAGCAGATAGAAGATGCCATCAATGCCTGGGGGATTGGCAAGACGGGCAGTCGTGATCCTGAGCTTTCCGGTTTCCGCTTTGCCTTCGACCGGGAGAAGATGAGTGCTGCTTATGCAGCTGACGGCTGGTTCCACTATACGCTGGAGTTTGCTCCGACTGGTATCATGGAGACCATCACCGTGCGCCGCTCCCTCAACATCAACCTTCTGGCCGATGCACTGGGGCTTTCCCAGTCAGACGCGGCTTAAGCAAAGAAAGGGATGATCAATGGCTGATTATCGCGGTCGCTTTGGGCAAATCACCAACTCCGATATTTATTTGGGCGACAACACCCTTGTGGGGCTCGCCAAGTCTTTCAAAATGCCCAAAATTGAATGGAAGACAGTAGATATTGAAACACTGGGTCAGGTGGCCGTTTACAAAGCGCCAACCAGAACGCTGGAAGCGCTTACCGGTGAAATCACCATGAGCAGTGTGGATCCGGAGTTGCAGGAAGCCTTCTTAAACCCCACGAAGACACAGACTATTCAGCTGCACAAGTATGTTGATGTGAACAGTGCAGACGGGGCGGATTTGGAGCAATCCTATACGTTGGTCACTATCTTGCAGGTTCGTTTCTTTGGTCATGAGCTGGGCGAGAGCAAGAACGGCGACCCAGAAGAGATGACCCATGAGCTGTCTATCTCGCGTCTGGTCCAGCGTATCCACGACAGCAACAAGCCGCTGTTTGAGGTGGACGTGTTTGCCAGTTCAGTGCGGAACTCTTCCGGCGAGATGTGGCGCAGATAAGCCCATAACGGTCTTCATAGACCGCGACCTGAGAGCCCCTGTTGCTTAACCGCGCAGGGGCTTCTTGCGTTTTAAGGACTGATCCCTGATTTTAGAAAGAGGTGCACCATGGACAACCAGAGCGATAAGAAAGCGGCCCAGCCTGAGGCAGCGAAAGACACCGATGTTATCAGCAAACTGAAGACCTACCGGGATGCCAACCAGGGCATGGCCACATTCACCCTGCCGCTCACACAGGTTGCAGTTGAATTTCCCAAGTTCCGTAAACACGGTGCCTGGACGCAAGTTCTGACCATGGCGAAGAACAAGATCGCCAAGGCGCAAATTCTTTACATCTGCAAGGTCTGTACCTTTGACGGTGAGAAGCTTTCTGAAGCCGACTGGCGAACTTACATCCCCATGGAAGATGCCAATGAGCTTATGGGCGAAATCTTTGGCGGCTCAGATGAGGAGCTTGAAGAGGATGATGAGGGAAACGGGAGCACGGCAGCGGCTTAGCGCTGTCAACGCTTGAGTGCCACACCTACATGGTCAACCGGGGATGGACCCCCGGTTACCTTGATGACCTTCTGGAAATTGAATTCCTATCTCACTTTGACCAGCAGGTAGCGCTGGATGAGGCGCGGGCTGAGGCTGAGCGCAAAGCCGTCGAGGCTGCCTCTCGGCGGTGAGGATGGGGAACAGCTATGCGCCTTGGAATTACCGCCGAGTTTAAGGACCGCGCATCGAAAAAGATGCGCAAGCTTCTGCGTTTTAACACGCTTATGGCAAAGCAGCTTAAAGCCCAGGACAAACTGCAAAAGGGTCAGGTTAAGTCTGCGGGCAAACAAGCCAAAGCCACCCAAAAACTAGAAAAAGCGACGGGCAAAACCGCTAAGGCAGCAGATAAAGTCGCTCAAGCAACCCAGAAAGCTGCTCGTGCTACCGAGGCAGTTGCTAAAGGTGCCGGAGTCATGGCTGGGCAAACAAACCGAGCCAGAGATGCCATGGGCCGCTTTGTCGGCAAAACCGGCGAGGCCGTGCGCAAGACTGAGCGCTTGAGCCGTGCACTCAACAAGGTCAAACGGACCACAAAGGGACTTCAAAAAGGTGGTGGGCTTGTTAAGGGCGGGGCTGGAAAAATCGCGAAAGGGGCAGCTGTCGGAGGCGGCCTGTTTGCCGGGGCCAGCGCGATTGCAGGAGCCGCCGCCGGGACTGTGATTGGTCCGGCCGCGCAGATGGAAAACTACATGGTCCAGCTTGAAAGCCTTGAGCAATCAAGTGAAGGCGCAAAAAAGGCGATGAATTGGATCACCGACTTTGCTACGAGGACACCATTAGAATTGCCGGATGTCGTCGTAGCTTATCGGCAATTGAAAAACGCCGGAATAGATCCTACGAACGGCTCACTCAAAGCTTTGGTTGATACTATGGCTATGACCGGAGGTAGCGCAGAAGAGCTGAACGGGATCATCCTTGCAATTGGTCAAGCCTGGACAAAGGGCAAGCTTCAGGCAGAGGAAGCAAACCAGCTCCAAGAGCGAGGTGTTCCTGTCTGGGACATGCTTTCCAAAGCAACTGGCAAAAGCTCTGCCGCTCTTATGGAAATGGCCTCTAAAGGAGAACTGGGCCATGAAGCTATTTCCAAACTAGTTGAACTGATGGGAACTCGTGCTGTTGGTGCATCAGACAAGATGTCAAAGACATGGGATGGGATGATGTCCAATATGTCTGACCATTGGTATCAGTTCCGTCTCATGATTGCAGATGCTGGAGTGTTTGACTGGGCCAAGGGGAAACTGCAAGGATTTCTGAGTCAACTCAATCTGATGAAGTCCGACGGTTCTCTCAAAAAATGGGCCGAGGAAGTCAGCGCCAACATCATCACCGCGCTGGAAACCTTGTGGGCCTTCGGGGTTGGTCTGTGGGATGTTTTAAAAAGTGTCGGTGGCTGGTTGTCTTATGCGGCGGATAAGCTTGGCGGCTGGAATAATCTTGCAGCTGTTTTGATTGCCATTCCGATTATCTCAACACTGGCCGGGATCGTGACCGGCTTTGTCCAGCTTGCTGCGGGCATCACGGTTCTGGTTGGTGGCCTGACCTCACTTGCCCCTTTGCTGGGCGTAGTTGGGGCTGGTATTGCCGCCATTGGCTGGCCGGTGCTGGCTGTTGTGGCTGTGGTGGCAGCATTAGCCGCAGCCGCGTGGCTTATCTATGACAACTGGGACGTGGTCTCTGCTTGGCTGGTGGATGCTTGGGAGTGGATTAAAGACAAAGCAAGCATCCTTTGGGAGCATTTTAAAACTGTCTTTTCCTGGACGCCGCTAGGCATGATCATTTCCAACTGGAGCACCATTAAAAGCTGGCTCAGCAAACTTTGGGAAGGCATCAAGCAAACAGCCTCAGACGCATGGGATGGGCTGAAGCAACTGTTTAAGTGGACGCCTCTTGGGTTGATCATCACCAACTGGGGCAAGATCACCGCATGGTTTGAAGAGTTCTGGACAGGCCTTAAAACCAAGGTCTCAGGCAAGTGGGCTGAAATCAAGGCCACGTTTACAGGTTGGAAGTGGCCGAAGTTTCCAGACCTGAAGCTGCCAAGTTTTGCGGAAATCAAACAGGCGTTCATTGATTTCTTCAAGCTGGGCTGGTTGCCAGATTGGGTCTGGCCCGACTTACCAGAACTCAAGCTCCCCAGTTTTGCGGAGATGAAAGAAGGGTTTATCTCCTTCTTTACTGGGGCATGGCTGCCAAAGATGGATGTCTTCTCAAACTTCTGGAGCAAACTGACAGGCTTTGCAGACACTGCCTGGAAGAAACTGTCTGGCATTTTTGATGCCATCGGCAGTGCGGGTGAAACGCTTGCGACCACTGTTGGAGAGACCCTTAAATCCCTAGCTGATATGGCAAGTTCGCTCTGGTCGGCGGTGACTGGCCCAGAGGGTGCTGATCGCTTTATTGATCAGCTGACCGAGGTTGCCGAAAACGGCTGGTCTGATGACTTTGTAGAAGGTCTGGCGCTCACAGAAGCCCTGCAGGCCGGTCAGATGAATCTTGAAACCTATCAACAAAAGCTTGCCGCTATTGCCTCTGGTGGTGGTGAATTTGCCTCTCATGCACAAAAGATGATGGGCCTGTCCCGCCAACTTGAGGGCCACTCCGGGTTTGGTCAGCAAGAACAAGCGCCCATGGGGCTTGCAGAGGTGGAAAAAGCGAATGCGGCGGTGGAAGCGCTTCAAGCTTCCAGCAAAGCTGCCATTGCCCAAGTCGACAATCTGCTTGGCGGTGTGGACTTTGCCTATCACGGCCAGCGCATGATGGAGACGATTGCTAAAGGGATGCGCTCACGGGCTCATCTGCTGGTAGATGAGATGCGCCAGGTCACACAGATCTTGCGCGACCATCTGCCATCCTCTCCGGCAAAGATGGGACCACTTTCTGATATTCACCGCCTCAAATTTGGCGAGACCATTGCAGGATCTATCAAGCCCGCGCCGATGGTCAAAGCAATGCGTAAGGCGGCGGCGGCTACCATGGCGGCGGCGGCACTCAGCACGGCAACCGTTTCACCTTCTCTGGCCGCCTCTGCTCCGCAAGCGATCACTCCGCCCGCTCAGGCTCTGCAAGCGGCGGGTGGTTCGGGCGGGGCTGGCGCTTCAGGCTTTGGCGGAACCATATCCGTCACCTTCGCCCCTCAAATCACAGTAGGTTCAGGAGCATCCATTACCAAAGAAGAAATTACCGAGGTGATGGAAGATCAAGCGGATGAGCTGGTTGAACTGCTGCTGCGCAAGATGGATGAGAAAAAGAGGCTTGAGTTTTAGATGATTTTTGCCAGCCTTGGAGATTTTCAGTTGGGTACTACCAGCGTGATGACAGGCCCCACGGCGGCAGATGAAACCCTTGCCAATGATTTCCACGAGCACAAAGTGGTACGGGGCAAACCCGTACCACAGAAGGGCGGAGAAGCCTTAGATCGCCGTTCGTTCTCTTTCTTCTTTGATGAGAGTTTCTGTAGTCCGGAAGCTGAGTATACTCGCTTAGTTGCTGCTAAAGTCGCTGGCAATATCTTGCCGTTTATTCCAGGTGGCGGAGGGTTTCTGGGTAAGCATTACTTTATCAAGGAGCTAAAAGGCACCACCCATAAGACCACTCAGAGCGGGCGCATTGTGCGGATCTCTGCCAGTATTCAGCTGGTGGAAGTTCCCGGCAGCGCCTTAAGCCTTGGTGGTGTTGGCATAGCTGGGGCTGCCGTTGCCCTGCTGAACCCGCTGATTAAGAGGCTCAGGTGATGGCAATAACGACCGGTGATTATCTGGAGCATGTGAGCGAGCCTGGAGAGCGCTGGGATACCATCGCCTGGGCTTATTACCGTGACCCGGAAATGATGGACCTCCTGATAAAAGAAAACCGCCATCTATTCCCGGAGGAAATCGCAAAGATCCCTGCAATCCTGCCCCCACGCCTGACCTTGCGTATTCCGGTGATTGAGCAAGATCCGCTGGACACAGACCTGTTGCCGCCATGGAAGCGTTAGGAGAAGAATGAGATGAGTGCTCAAGAAATATCGAAACAAAACAAAGAGAGTAAGGGTCTTGCACACAATCACCCTAACACTGCCGCCGTTATTATCTCTACGCTTGTCTTTATCATGTGCCTTGCAATTAAGTCATATTTCGATCTGGATGGACCGTACTTCTGGGCCGTCCTTTTGGCCGGGGTTGGCGGCGTAGTGATAGCCAGATTTGTTGATGGATTAATCAAGGGGTTTTGCAGATCCTCCAATTCAGAAGAGCAGGGAATGACTAACTGGCCTCACACAACCCACGCATGTCGCAAGCTCATGGCTAACATTGCAGAGTTACTCTGCCTGTGTGCACAAGAACGCGCAGATCGGCTGAAACTCGCGTGGCTAAAGAAACGTGCAAAGTTGAAAGATCAGTCTGATTAAGGTGCCCCATGAATCTGCGTGAACCTTTTCTTTCTCTCAAGATCAACGGCGTGGAAGTGGCAGACAGTCTTGCCCCGCATTTGATTGACTTTGCCTGGACAGATAACCTGCATGGCAAAGCGGATGAGGTTGCGGTTACCTTGCGCGATGATAGCGGGTTATGGCGTGGTCCATGGCGACCGGAGAAAGGCGATAAGGTCATCGCCTCTATTGGCTATCAAGGGTATCCACCCATGCCTTGTGGCGAGTTTGAGGTGGACATTCCTGAAGCGCAAGGCTCACGGTTGAATGACCGCCTCAGTTTTAAAGCAACCTCAGCTTATTACAGCTCCGAGCAGCGCACCAAAAAATCCAAGGCCTTCGAGAAAACCACGCTCAAGAAGGTGATTGAAGACATTGCCAAGGGGCTTGGCTACACGGTCTCAGGCAAAATCGAAGAGATTCAGTTTCGCTATAAGCGCCAGCGCCGCGAGCGCGATCTCCAGTTCCTTAAACGTCTGGCTGAAGACTACGGCTATTTCTTTGCCATCAAAGACAAGCAACTGGTGTTTTATAAACGTGAGGATCTGGAAAAGCGTGAGGCAACAATCACTTTCGAGCTGGCGGATGGCACAACCATAATCAATTGGAAGGCCACCGATAAAACGCACCAGACCTACAGCAAAGCCAAGGTTGCCTATACTCACGGCCAAAAAAAGAAACTGATCACCGGTGACGTGCAGGATCTTTCCATCAAGTCCGGCGATACGCTCACCATAGATGAACGCGTGGAAGATGAGACAGAAGCCAAAACCATCGCAAAGTCTCGCCTTGCCAAAGCCAATGAAGATGGCCTGATAGCAAATCTCACAGCGGTGGGTGACCCGCTGATGATCGCTGGTCAAGTGGTCGCTCTGGGCGCAACCTTTGGTAAATATGCGGCGCTCTATTTGGTGCACAAAGCCGTGCACAAGATCTCACGCGGCAAATACACCACCCAGCTGGAGCTGAAGGCAATCCGCCAGGACGGCAAGGTGCGCAAGGCCTCTGCTGAAGGCACAAAATCCGGTAGTAAGTCTGGGCTATTTGATGGGTCGGTGCAGGATTTATCAAAGCCCAAAGGCCAGACATTTTAAAGGAAATCCAAATGAGCAGAGTTACAGATGGCGAAAGCTCCAGCCCGTTCAAACGCGGCACGCTAACCAAGCACGGCAAGGATGGGCGGGCTCAGGTTGAGTTCCAGGACGAAGACGGCAATGCATCTGCGTGGCTCTCTGTCAGCCAGCGCAACACCAAAGGGCAGAAGAGCTACGATATGCCCGCAGTCGGCACGCAAGTCTGGTGCCTTCTGGATGCTTATGGTGAGGATGGAGTCATTGGAGGGGCTGTCTGGTCTAATGAAGATACTCCACCTTCAAATGATCCCAATATCGTCCATGAAGTGTTTGGGCCTCTGGAGATTTTCTACAATAAGGTCACAGGTGAGATGAAGGTCAAAGGTGCACCCAAGATCACGTTTGAGGCGGATCTGATTGAGCTGAAAGGTGTGGTGAAGATGGAAGGCGATAGCGTCACCCACAACGGTAAAGAAGTGGGTGAGACGCATAAGCATAAGGATGTGACACCGGGGCCAGCTCAGACAGGTGTGGTGGTTTAATACGGGGCACGAGCGCGCGAATTCTGGTGACGTTGTTTTAACGCCTCATTTTCTGCTCTTATTTGATCGTCACGTTGTTGTACTCTCGTTGGGTCGCCATCTGGCAACCTTACCGGCACGCTGAATTTGATTTTGTTCGCATAGCTAGCAGCAGTCTGTCCGCCACCTTCTACACCAACTCCAAAAACTTTTAGTGCTGCTTTCCCACCTCCGTTATGCTCAGCACTGACAGCAACATCAAATTCGACTGTAGAAA
Source organism: Pseudovibrio sp. Ad26 (assembly GCF_001623285.1). Taxonomy (NCBI): domain Bacteria; kingdom Pseudomonadati; phylum Pseudomonadota; class Alphaproteobacteria; order Hyphomicrobiales; family Stappiaceae; genus Pseudovibrio; species Pseudovibrio sp. Ad26. Next base: position 2,915 of record NZ_LMCE01000095.1, on the reverse strand, counting down.
ATACCCCTAAGGATCCGCCATTGATGAGGTTTCCGTTAAGGCTAATGCCTTGAAGCCCAGCATTAATATGCTCTCCGCCACTAGCTGCTTGAGCTTCTTGGATACCCTCAACGATTTGCTGAAGGCTTTGCGTCACAAATTCTTTGAGTTCCATTTTCTCTACCTTCTCATTAGAGTGAAGATTGTATTCATTTTTCCTAGGATTTTAGAGATGTCAACACTACGTGTGCACCAGCAACTGATCGGCAAAATACTTCACTTTTTGTATGAAAGAGGATTATCCAAAACAGATATTTCTTCTCGTATGGCTCAAGAGTTTTATGAAGGGACTACGCTTGAGGGCGAGAAAGGGTTCGCAACTTTTTCAGACGTTATTGACTGGATGGAACAAGAAGGGATTATCTCAATTGTCAATAACAGCAAAGCCTTAAGTGGTTCTTTTAATCATTACGGAGTGCAGTTAACCTCCTATGGAATATCATTAATTCAAAATCAAAAATTCGAAGAACTTGATAAAAATACGATTGAAGAAGTAATTGAAAGCAGCAATGGTGAGATAAGTTCTGAGAAATACGGAAAGATTGGTTCGTTGATTGGCGGCATCATTGGTGGCGTCGCCCAATCAGTTGGCTAAATTCTTTTTCTCTCATCCCGCTGAACTTCACCTGCGGAACACTTCCGTAACCTGATCCTCGCCCGTGCGATACCTTGCCTACAACGAGAAGTTTTAGCAAGGATGTTTGCGGGCGATGGCTTTAGATCCCCTCCATTGGCAGATTAAGTTAGCGCAGGAAGACGATGCGCCGTGGAATGAAGCAGTTGAAGGGCTGGATGATCTGGCTCAGGCTATCCGCATTATCTGCCTGACACCCAAGCTCTCTGTGCCTACTGAGCCTGAGCAATTCTGCGATGCTCTGAGCTATATTGACCGCGTGCCAGCAGAAGCCATTCCGGGCATTTCCAAAGAGATCTGGGAGGGCATTACCCGCTGGGAGCCGCGTGTTCTGCTTGACCGCGTAGACGTTGAACAACTCGGCCTTGCTTATTTCGCAGCCTCTATTTTCTGGCGTCCACGCTCTGATGTACTTTCCGATATTCAACGAACCGATGTCGATCTGATGAGGGCCGAGTGATGGTAAACCTCATCAAAGCCCTAACCACTGATGAGCTGATCCGACGCGGTCCACCGCAGCACTTCACCACCTCGGCCAATGCCTGGAAGGAAAAGCTGGTGGCGTGGTGGAAAACCCACCCGGATGGGCCACAGCGCAAGCTCTATCCGGCCCATTATGAGATGCTGCTCATCAACCTGCTCGCCTACGGCCTGTCGCTGCTTGGCAAAGAGGGGCAGGACGCCGCCGACAAGCGCTGGCTGCTGTTTGCCAAGGGGCACTCACTGGATGTGGCCGCCGCCAACAACGGCACGTTTCGTCTCAAATCCAAACCTGCACGGGTGGAGCTAGCCTTCATACTGGAGACCCCACGAGGAACCGACCTTATCTTGCCGCGTGGGCTGGAAGTCAGCGCCGGGGAAGTTTCATTTACGCTGGATGACCAGCAGGTATTGAAGGCAGGCGAAGTCTCGTTAAGTGGCCGTGCCACAGCAACACAACCGGGGCCTGAGGCCAATGGCCTGCTACCCGGCCAGATCACGGAAATCTCTGCGGGCTATCCTGATGTGAGCGTGACCAACACAACGGCGAGCGCTGGCGGCACAACCGCAGAAGAGGACAGCTCGTTGCTCTACCGCGCTGCCAAAGCCCATGACCGTATCTCCAAGGCCGGACCAAAGGAAAGCTATCGTCAGCAGGCCCGTGCGTTCTCGCCAGACATTGCCGACGTGGAAGTGATCCGGCCAGAACCCGGTCGCATTGCACTTTATGTGCTGCTGACCTCCGGTGTGCCTGGTGCCCAGTTCTGCGCGGACCTGAAAGCTTATCTGGACCCACAAAGCAAACGTCCGCAGGGCGATGAATTGAGTGTCCATCCAGCCGAGCTGGTGAGGGTTCACATCACCGGCCCACTCAAGGTCAACGGTGACTTTGAAACCGCCCGCGCTGCCTCAGAACAGGCCATTCGTAAGGCCGGTCTCATCTGGTCGCAGCGTCTGGGCGACTATCTGGCGCTGTCCGCCTTAACGCCTGCCGTTCGGCTCATAGAAGGCGTGGTGGATGTGGATCTGCATGTGTCCAATCTGGCCTCCCGCCAGCTTGGCAAAACTCAGTTTGCTGTGATTGGCGATGTGGACCTTGTGGCGGAGGCGTCATGAGCGAGCGCCGGTTTCCACACACGCTGATTTCCTCCAGTATCAATGAGGAGCGCTCCCGCGCCTTTGTGGATGCACTGGAAGTGATGGCAGCGGAGTTCGACTTCTCCGTCCTGATGCAGCGCAACTCCGATGAGGTCTCAACAGAAGCCTTGCCGCTGGCAATCCACGACCGCTCACTGGAAGAGTTCATCGCAGAAGACGGTCTGCCAGAGGAAGCGGTGCGCCGCCTGATTGATGAAGTGTGGAAGCTGCACGAGGACAAAGGCACCGACGATGGTGTGGCCCTTGGCCTGTCACTGATTGGCATTCGCCCACACTTTGAACACTGGTGGCAACAAGAGCCAGAAGGCCCGCACGACACCCACAGGCTCACCGTCTACGCCAATGAGCATCTGTTTGAAGATGAAGCAGTGCTGCTCAATGAGAAGGTCCAGAGGGCCGCGCTGACTATGGTGGATGCCACCAAGCGTTGGTCACAGGACACCACCTTTGAGCTTGGTGCGGAGTTTGAGAGCACGCTCAATCTTGGATTAGCAGGCCGTTCCAATGCTTTCGCTCAGCCCATGGGCGCAACGGTTTTGCCCGAATGCGGAACAACGCTGAGCGCAGGCACGATAGCGCGTGGTGTTGCCTTTCTGGCGCAAAC